>NZ_CP114767.1:3508541-3827500 GCF_027359925.1 Hymenobacter canadensis
GGCACGATTTCGTTTTCCAGCACGTCCAGCAGGCTGCTGGCTTCGGTGGCATCCTTCACGTGGTCGGGCTGGTGGATGTCGGTATGGGGGATGAGGAAGCCGTTTTCGCCGTGGCGCACGAACTCCGGAATCCAGCCGTCGGCGATGCTCAGGCTGAGGCTGCCGTTCATGGCGGCGGTCATGCCGCTGGTGCCGCTGGCCTCACGCGGGAAGCGGGGGGTGTTCAGCCACACATCGGAGCCGCGCTTGAGGTAGCCGGACAGGGCCAGCTCGTAGCCGGTGAGCACGGCGCAGGTTTTCAGGTGTTTGGTTTTCTGGATGATGTCGTTGAACAGGCCGATGGCGCCGTAGTCCTTGGGGTAGGGCTTGCCGGACCACATTACTTGCACCGGCCGGTCGGCGTTGTTCACCAAGGCCTGGAACCGCTCGAAATCATGCAGAATCAGGTCGGCGCGCTTGTAGCCGGCAAAGCGACGGGCCCACACCACGGTCAGCACCTCGGGGTCGAGGAGGGTGCCGGTCTGGTCGGCCACGAGGTCGAAGAGCTGCTTCTTGAGTTTGCGCTTGCGCGAAAGCAGGGCCTGGTCGTCGTTGGCTTCCAGGGCCTCGTGCAGCTGCTGGTCGCGCCAGTAGCTGCCGTTCTGCGAGTTGGTGATGGGAATGATGGGGCAGATGCCCTTGTTGGCGCCCCACATCTGGTTGGCCACCGTGCCGTGCACCTTGCTTACGGCGTTGGCCTTGCGCGCAAAGCGCAGGGCCGTGAGCGTGTAGTTGAGCATCTCATGCTCCACACCGGCCACGCGGCGGATTTCATCGGCGGGCACCGAGCCGAAGAAGGTCATGTCGGAGAGCAGCTTCATGGGGTGCTCCTCGTTGCCGGCCAACTCCGGGGTGTGCGTCGTGAACACCAGGCGTTGCTGCACTTCCTCCAGTTTGCGGCCGTGCTTTTCGTAGAGGTAGAACGCCAGCGGCAGGCCGTGGCCTTCGTTGAGGTGGTACACGTCCATCTTCACGCCCAACAGATCGAGCAGCTTGCCGCCGCCCACGCCCAGCAGGATGCTCTGCGCCACGCGGGCCGCCGTGTCGGCGTCGTACAAATGGTGCGAGATGGTGCGCGAGATGTAGTCGTTTTCGGGAATGTCGGTGGTCAGGAAGAACATCGGGGCCGTGCCGAACGTGTCGGGGGCCAGGTACATGGCCTTCACCTGCACGGCCGCGCCGTGGATGGTGATGGGGAAAATCAAGCCGGTGTCTTCGAGAAAGGAGTAGTGCTTGTGGCGGAAGTCGCAGCGCATGGTCTGGTCTTCGTTGCGGCCCTGGTCGTAGTAGCCGAAAGTCCAGAGGATGCCAATGCCGATCAGGTTTTGCTTCAGCTCGTAGGCCGAGCGCATGTGCGAGCCAGCCAGGAAGCCCAGGCCGCCGGAGTAGGTTTTGAGGGTCTGATCCAGGGCAAATTCCATGGAAAAGTACGCCGCCTGGGTGCTGAACTCGGGCGCGGGCTGGTAGGGTTTGAATTCGAAAGCCATAAAGGGAAAGTCAGAAAACAGAAGATGCCGGCCGGTTTGCAAAGCACAGCGGATTCAAATATCGGATTTTCCGCGGGCTACGCCACCAATGCAGGTCCGGAAGGCAAAAGCGGCGGCAAACTAGTCAACGCAGCATTAGCCGAAGGGTATTTCCGGGCGCGGCCAGCACAATGGGGCGGCCCCGCGCAGTTGCATCTGGCTATTCCTGCCGTTGGGTGGTATCGGCACCGCTCCGGCCCGCTGCAATCTGCGGCAGACGCGTGGCTAGAGCCTCAGCCAATGACCATTAACTTAACGCAAGCTTAACCAATACGGTAGCCTTGCCGGGGCGGGGGCGGGGTAGCTTTGCGTTCTTTTTCGCTCTTACCAACTCCTCCAACCAACCGCATGAAATTCCACTTCGTCTGGGCAGCCGCGCTGCTACTCTCTGCCTCCTGCGCCAAGCAAGACCTGAGCCCCGCCACGCCGGCCGCCACCGCCGCCACCGCCGACGTCAGCGCCACGGGCTTCCCCGAAGGCTTCGAGACGGGTACCAAAACCGCCTACACCACCGGCTCGGTCACACTCAGCTCCGGCTCCTGGACCCTGAACGACGCCCTGCTCGGTAACACCACTGCCGACCGCAAAACCGGCAGCCAGTCGGCCCGCATCCGCAACGTGGGCTCCCTCACGATGAACTTCAACACCTCGGCCGGTGCCGGCCTCGTGACGGTGCAGCACGCCGTGTACGGCACTGATGCCGCCTCGCAGTGGGAGCTGTGGGCTAGCCAGAACAGCGGCAGCAGCTACGCCAAAGTAGGCAGCACCATCACCAGCAGCAGCGCCACGCTCAGCACGGCCTCGTTTGCGGTGAACCTGAGCGGCGCGGTGCGCCTGCAGATCCGCAAGACCTCGGGCGGCACCAACCGCATCAGCATCGACAACGTGACGGTGGAGCAGTATGGTGGCACTACCGGCGGCGGCACCACCCCGCCCCCCACCGGCACGAGCAAGAAATTCCTGTTCGATGGCTCGCACGGCGAGCTGGCCGGCAACGCCGACTGGGTGCTGGACGTGAACAGCGGCGTGGCTTCGCGCTACCCCTCGCCCGCGCAGAGCGGCATCACGGCCACCACTTCGGAAACCTTCTGGACCGGCGCCATTTCGGCCTGGGGCGTGGCCCTGGTGAAGCAGGGCCACACCGTGGAGCAGCTGCCCACCGGCGCGGCCATCAGCTACGGCAATGTCGCCAACCCGCAGGACCTGAGCAACTACAGCGTGTTTGTGGTAGATGAGCCGAATATCCTATTCACGGCCGCCGAGAAAACGGCCATTCTGCAGTTCGTGCAGAACGGCGGCGGCCTGTTCATGATTACCGACCACATCATTTCGGACCGCAACAACGACGGCTGGGACTCGCCTGAAATCTGGAACGACCTGATGCAGAACAACTCGGTGAAAGCGAATCCATTCGGCTTCTCCGTCAACTTCGATAACATCGTGGAGAACAGCAGCAACGCCCTCACCACCAGCACCAACCCCATCATGAACGGCTCGCAGGGCCGCGTGTCGCAGCTGTCGTTCCACAACGGCGCTACCATGACGCTCAGCCCCACGGCCAACAGCACGGTGCAGGGTTTGGTGTGGCGCACTTCGGCCACCCAGGGCAATAGCTTGGCCATGGCCGCCAGCAGCACCTTCGGTACGGGCCGCGTGGTGATTATCGGCGACTCGTCGCCGGCCGACGACGGCACCGGCTCGCCCGGCAACACCGTGTACGACGGCTGGAACGAAAACCTGAGCCACGCCCGCCTGCACCTGAACGCCTCGCTGTGGCTGGCCAAGCTGCAGTAGCCCGCTAGCGCCGGCGCCAGCCCGCCCCCTTTTCCGAAGCCCCGCTGCCTGGTTTGCAGGCGGCGGGGCTTTTCGTTTCCGGCGTGCCCGGCCGGCGCGTAGTTACCCTGCGGACTCGTCGAAGCGCTAAAAATCAGTCAACAGGACACCATTTCCGCGCAGTTCAGCATTATCTTCTCCGGACGTTCCGGCCGTAACTTGGCGGCCTTTCCGATCAATTCCCCCTGTGCTCATGATTTCTTCCCGCTTTCTGCCCTTGCTGGCCGGCGTGCTGCTGGCTACGGCGCCCGCCGCCGCCACCCTGGCGGCCCCGGCCGTTACCGAAGCCGCTGCCCCGGCCGCCAAAACCGCCGCCATCCAGCGCATTGACCCCACGTTTTGGTGGGTGGGTATGAAAAACCCCAAGCTGCAGCTGCTGGTGCACGGGCCAGCCATTGCCAGCAGCACCGCCACGCTCAAAGCCTACGAGGGCGTGACACTGGACGGCGTGCAGAAGCTGGAAAGTCCCAACTACCTGCTAATCAACCTCACCATCAGCCCCACGGCCAAGCCCGGCAAGCTGCAGCTGGAGTTTCAGGGCGCGAAAAAAACCACCTTCGCCTACGAGCTGAAGCAGCGCACCACGCCCGGCGACAAGCAGAAGGTGCAGGGCCTCGCGCAACAGGATTTCATCTACTTCCTGATGCCCGACCGGTTCTCGAACGGCGACCCCAAGAACGACTACATCCCTGGCATGCGCGCCCCCAAAGTGGCCCGCGACTCGATGTACGCCCGCCACGGCGGCGACCTGAAGGGCATCGAAAACCACTTCGACTACTTCAAGAGCCTGGGCGTGACGGCCCTGTGGATGACGCCCGTCACGGAAAACGACATGCCCAAGGCCAGCTACCACGGCTACGCCCTCACCGACTACTACAACACCGACCGCCGCTACGGCACGCTGGAAGAGTACAAGCAGTTCGTGGACAAGGCCCACGCCAATGGCCTGAAAGTGGTGCACGACGTGGTGCTCAACCACATGGGCTCCAAAAACTATCTGTTTCTGGACCAGCCCGCCAAAGACTGGTTCAACCAGTGGCCGCAGTTCACGCGCAGCAACTACAACTCGCAGGCCCTCAACGACCCCTACGGCTCCCAGCTGGATTGCAAGCTCTACAACAAAGGCTGGTTTGACACCACCATGCCCGACGTAAACCAGAGCAACCCGCTGGTGGCTACCTACCTGATTCAGAACTTCCTGTGGTGGGTGGAATACACCGGCCTCGACGCTTACCGCATCGACACCTACCCGTATTCCGACCCCAAGTTCCTGATGCAGTGGGGCCAGGCGCTCAACGACGAATTCCCGAACCTGTTCAAGTTTGGCGAGGCCTGGGTGGGCAGCACGGCCCAGCAGGCGTTCTTCGCCCGCAACGTGTTCCAGCCCGTCGATGGGTTCAAGAGCAACCTGGAGTCGGTGTTTGATTTTCAGTCGACGTTTGCCGTGTATGACGCGCTAAAAGGCGACCAGCCCAACATGGCTAAGATATACGACGCGCTGCAGGGCGACTGGATGTATGAGGACGCCACCCGCAACGTCACCTTCCTCGACAACCACGATATGAGCCGCTTCTACTCGGTGATTGGCGAGGACTTCAATAAGTACAAGATGGGCGTGGCCTGGCTGCTCACCACCCGCGGCATTCCGCAGCTCTACTATGGCACCGAGGTGCTGATGAAGAACTTCTCCAACCCCGACGGCCTGGTGCGCGCCGACTTCCCCGGCGGCTTTGCAGGCGACCAGCAGAACTACTTTACGGCCGCCGGCCGCACGGGCCAGGCCGGCGAGGCGTTCAACTACCTCAGCAAGCTCAGCCTCTACCGTAAGGCCCATCCGGTGCTGGCCACCGGCAAGCTCATGCAGTTCATCCCGCAGGACGGCGTATACACCTACTTCCGCTACAACGACCAGGGCGAAACCGTGATGATCCTGCTCAACGGCAACAAAGATGAAAAAACCGTGGACGGCGCGCGGTTTGCGGAACGCACTGGCAGCTTCTCGTCGGGCACGGAAATTTCGACCGGTGCTACTGTCTCGGACCTCAAGAGCTTTAAGGTACCGGGCCGCACGGCTTGGGTAGTAGAGCTGAAAAAGTAGGCCCAGAGCAGTGCATCCGGAACCACGGATGCGCCACCCTGCGTAATACCAACACCCGGTAGTATCTTCAGCCTCAACCTGATAAACGCCATGACCGACCTAACCGACCAAGTAGCCATCGTCACCGGTGCCAGCCGCGGCATTGGCAGAGCCATAGCCCTGCTGCTGGCCATGCAGGGCGCCAAAGTAGTGTGCGTGGCCCGCTCCGCCGAGGAACTGGAGGAAGTGGCCCACAAAACCCAGGGCCTGGCCGTGCCCGCCGACGTATCCGACGCCGACGACGCCCAGCGCGTGGTAGACCAGGCCCTGCGCCACTTCGGCCGCCTCGATATCCTGGTCTGCAATGCCGGCGTGGGCTCGTTTGGGCTCTTGGAACACTTCGATGCCGCCGAGTGGGACCGGATTTTCGACGTGAACGTGAAAGGCACCTTCCTGCTCTGCAAGGCCGCCGTGCCCCACTTCAAGTCGCGCCACAAAGGTCACATCGTGGGCATTACGTCCGACGTGGCCCGGCGCACCTTCGAGAACGGCACCGCTTACGGGGCCAGCAAGTTCGCGCAGGATGCCGTGCTGGCCAGTTTGCGCAAAGAGGTCCGCTCGCACGGCATCAAGGTCAGCACCATCTTCCCCGGCCTCGTCGATACCTACTTCAACGACTCAGTGCCGGGCAGCGCCGACGCCGAGAAAACTCACCTCAAGCCCTCCGACGTAGCCCAGGCCGTGCGCTACGTGCTCGAAGCTCCGGCCCACGTGGTCATCGACGAGCTGATGATTCACCCGCTCACGCAGGAATGGTAGGAAGGGCTCTAAGAACGTCATGCCGAGCGGAGCGAAGCATCTCGCCCGAGTAGTAATCAATGCTATACCAGCGAGATGCTTCGCTCCGCTCGGCATGACGTTCTTAATTACCCAATCACCTATCTTACGCGGTATATGAAGAAAATCCTTCTCCCGGCTGCGGCGGCTGCATTTGCTTTGGCTGCTTTCACTCTTCCTTTCTCGCCTAGCTCTACTCCTGTGTCTGACTCCGTTTCCCTGGCGGACCCCAACACGACCGATGAGGTTCCCCAGGATAATAAAATCGTCATCTATCAGCTGATGACGCGCCTGTTTGGCAACAAAACCGCCCTCAACAAACCCTACGGCACGGCCCAGGAGAATGGCGTGGGCAAGTTCAACGACATCACCGACAAGGCGCTCCAGGAAATCAAGAAGATGGGCGTCAGCCACGTCTGGTACACCGGCGTGATTGAGCACGCCACCATGACCGACTTCACCAAGGCCGGCGGCCCCGGCCCCGACGATGCCGACGTGGTGAAGGGCCGCGCCGGCTCGCCCTACGCCATCAAGGACTACTACGATGTGGCTCCGGACCTGGCCGTGAACGTGAAAACGCGCATGCTGGAGTACGACGCCCTCATCAAGCGTACGCACGCCAACGGCCTGAAGGTGCTCATGGACTTCATCCCGAACCACGTGGCCCGCAGCTACAAGTCGGACGGGAAGCCGGTGGGCGTGGTGGACCTGGGCGCCGTGGACGACAAAACCAAGGCCTTCGCACCCAACAACAACTTCTACTACCTGCCCGGCCAGCCGCTGGTGGTGCCCAAAGCCGGCAACCCGCTGGGCGCGGCCCTGGGCCCGAAGGAAGACGGCAAGTTCCTGGAAAACCCCGCCAAAGCCACCGGCAACGACGTATTCTCGGCCGCTCCGAAGGTAGACGACTGGTACGAAACCGTGAAGCTCAACTACGGCGTGGACTACCAGAACGGCCGCAAGCTGTACCTGCAGCCCGTGCCCGACACCTGGAAGAAGATGCGCGACATCCTGATCTTCTGGGCCCAGAAAGATGTGGACGGCTTCCGCTGCGACATGGCCGAGATGGTGCCCGTGGAGTTCTGGACCTGGGTGATTCCGGAGGTGAAAAAGGTGAAGCCCGACATCATCTTCATTGCCGAAGCCTACACGCCCAAGGAATACAAAACCTACCTCGACAAGGGCCAGTTCGACTTCCTCTACGACAAAGTAGGCCTCTACGACGGCCTGCGCCGCCTCATGACCGGCAACGGCACCACCGACGACATCACGAAGGTGTGGAGCGAGGAAAGCCGCGGCTTCTCGTCGAAGATGCTGCGCTTCCTGGAAAACCACGACGAGCAGCGCATTGCCTCCAAGGACTTCGCCACCGACCCGCGCACCGCCATTCCGGCCATGACCGTGTCGGCCACGCTGGCCTCGGGCCCGGTGATGCTCTACTCGGGGCAGGAGGTGGGCGAGCCGGCCCTGAAGTCGGAAGGCTTCTCGGGCGAGGACGGCCGCACGACCATCTTCGACTACTGGGGCGTGCCGGAGCACCAGAAATGGATGAACGGCGGCAAGTTCGACGGCGGCAAGCTCGACGACAGCCAGAAGCAGCTGCGCGACTTCTACAGCCGCCTGCTCAACCTGGCCAGCTCCAGCGAGGCCATCCGGAAGGGCAAGTTCTACGAGCTGCAGGATGCCAACAACCTAGGCAAAAACTACGACCAGAAGAACGTCTACAGCTACCTGCGCTACACCGACACCCAGCGCCTGCTGATCGTGGTGAACTTCAGCCGCGACAAGACGATGACGCCCACCATTGAGATTCCGCGCGAGGTGCGCCAGCGCATGGGCCTCAACCCCGACATCTTCTGCACCTACACCGACCTGCTCAACAACACGCCGCCCACCGACTTCCTCAACCTCACAATGCCCCCGCTGAGCGCCTACGTGTTCGAAATCAAGCCTAAAAAGTGATGAGGTAAGAACGTCATGCTGAGCTTGCCGAAGCATCTCGCTAGAAGCTAACTGTCATTCCGAACATGTGGCGCATCAAGCCAGGGATGAGGAATCTCGCCAGTGTGGTAACTGATTATGCCACACTGGCGAGATGCTTCGGCTACGCCTCTGCATAACGTTCTTACCTCCTTCACTATCCTCTCCAAAAAACTCCCCCAATTCATTCCCCAATGGCAACCAATGTAGCGGCTGCGCCGAGCATTTCCCGCGAAAAACCCCGCCTGAGCTTCTGGCAAATCTGGAACATGAGCTTCGGCTTCCTGGGCATTCAATTCGGCTTTGCGCTGCAGAATGCCAACGTCAGCCGCATTTTTGAAACCCTGGGTGGTACCGAAATAGCCCTGTACTGGCTGGCGGCCCCGCTCACGGGCATGCTCGTGCAGCCCATCATCGGCTACATGTCGGACCGGACGTGGAGTGTGAAGTGGGGACGGCGGCGGCCGTTTTTCCTGGTGGGCGCCATTCTGGCTTCGTTCTCCCTGCTGACGATGCCCAACGTGTCGGCGCTGTGGATGGCTGTAGGCATGCTCTGGATTATGGACTCCAGCATCAACATCAGCATGGAACCGTTCCGGGCCCTGGTCGGCGACTTGCTGCCGTCGGAGCAGCGCACCACGGGCTTTGCCGCCCAGACCTTCTTTATCGGGGTAGGCGCGGTGGTAGCGTCGTCGTTGCCGTGGATGTTCACCAACTGGTTCGGTATTGCCAACACGGCCCCGGCCGGCCAGATTCCGCCGTCGGTGAAGTACGCATTCTACATCGGGGGCGTCATTTTCTTTCTGGCTGTGCTCTGGACGGTGATGAACACCAAAGAGTATCCGCCCGAAAACATGGCGGAGTTTGAGGAAGAGAAGCGGCGCACGGCCGGCTTCTGGAACGGCATCCGCGAGTCGTTTAGCGGCATCTTCCACATGCCCAAAACCATGGCCCAGCTGGCCATCGTGCAGTTCTTCTCGTGGCTGGCGCTGTTTTCGATGTGGATTTACACTACTCCAGCCGTCACGAGCCACATTTACCACACCACTGACGCCACCTCCAAAATCTACAACGAGGGCGCCGACTGGGTGGGCATCTGTTTCGCCGTGTACAACGGCGTATCGGCTATTGCGGCGCTGCTGCTGCCGGCCATTGCCCGCGCTACCAGCCGCCGCGTCACGCACATGCTGTGCCTGATAGCCGGCGGGCTGGGTTTGATTTCGATTTACTTCATCCAGGACCCCAAGATGCTGCTGCTCTCGATGGTGGGCGTGGGCATTGCCTGGGCATCTATCCTGAGCGTGCCCTACGCCATGCTGGCCGGCGCGCTACCCGCCAACAAAATGGGCTACTACATGGGCGTGTTCAACTTCTTCATTGTGATTCCACAGGTGGTGGCAGGTCTGATTCTGGGCTTCTTCACCAAGTCGGTGTTCGGCGGCGAATCGGTGTACACGCTGGTACTGGGCGGCGTTTCCATGGTCATCTCGGGCCTGCTCACGCTGCGCGTGCAGGACGCCGACGACATCCGGCTGACGGCCAGCTCTACCGACGCCCCCGTCAGCCCCGCCTACGACGCGCCGGCGCAGACCGACCCGCGCGTTTAAGGGAATCTGCCCATAACAAAAAGCCCCGTCTGACTCTTCAGGCGGGGCTTTTTGTTGTGCTTCAGGGTTATGTCATGACAGACAGCGCTGCCTTATGCAAAGTCTGGGATTAGCGGGCCTGCAGCCATGCCTGGGCGGTTTGTTCTTCGGTGAAGGCGCGCACGGCTACCGTGTCCAGCGCGTCGGTGGCCATTTCGTCGGCCAGGCGCTCGTTGAGCAGCTCGGCGTGGTAGGGGGCCACGAGGTAGGCCAGGCGGGGCCGGGTGCCGGGCAGCGCGGCCGCCAGCGAGGCCCGGAAGTTGTGCATCAGCCACCGGAAGTCGGCGGCGTCGGCCAGGCCGCGGCTGCGCAGATCAATCAGCCAGCGGGTCACTTTCTCCTGTTCAGCCTGCTTCAGGGCCAGGGCGTAGCCGTCGCGGTGCTCGGCGGAGGTAGCCGGCCGCGTCCAGCGCAACACCAACTGGCCCAGATCAGGACGGTGGGTGAGAAGCAGGTAATCGAGGTTGGCAATGAGCATAGGGTGGGGGAGAAAGAACCACAAAGGTACGCAGTGCAAAGCCCAAACGTATAGCGCTACGATGAATAGTGCGTGAAGCGCTGGCAGATTTTCAGGCTCCGCCGGCCGTAGGAGCAGCTCCTGCAACAGGACGTTGCATCGGTCCGGCCTTTTTCCGGTTCACTGGCCGGGGCTTTCGGCCACAGGTGGCCGCTGCCGGTGGCTGGCATGGTGGCCCATGCAGCCCCGGCGTTGCGCGGCAGTCTATTGCGCGTATTTTCACGCATCCATTTACCTATTCCCTCCCCCATGACCTTTAAACCGCTTTGGCTGCTGAGCCTGGGCCTGGCCCTGACCGCACAACCAGTGGCTGCCCAGCAAAAAGCTGCGGCCAAACCTGCTGCAGCCTCGGCCACCGGCACCCGCCTCGTGGAGAAAGTGACCCGCAAGGGCTCCGAGCTGGTGATTCCGTACGAGAAGTACGTGCTGCCCAACGGCCTCACGCTGCTCATCCACGAAGACCACTCCGATCCGCTGGCCCATATCGACGTGACCTACCACGTAGGCTCGGCCCGCGAAACGATTGGCAAGTCGGGCTTTGCCCACTTCTTCGAGCACATGATGTTCCAGGGCTCCGACCACGTAGCCGACGAGCAGCACTTCAAGCTTGTGACGTCGTCGGGCGGCACGCTGAATGGCACCACCAACCGCGACCGGACCAACTACTTTGAAACCGTGCCCAGCAATCAGCTGGAAACCGCGCTGTGGCTGGAATCGGACCGCATGGGCTTCCTGCTGGACGCCGTAACGCAGCAGAAGTTTGAGGTGCAGCGCTCCACCGTGAAAAACGAGCGGGGCCAGAACTACGACAACCGCCCTTACGGCCTGGCCAGCGAGAATATCGCCAAAACCCTGTATCCGTACGGCCACCCCTATAGCTGGCTCACCATCGGCTACCTCGAAGACCTGGACCGTTCCAACGTGGACGACCTGAAGAACTTCTTCCTGCGCTGGTACGGCCCCAACAACGCTACCGTAACGGTGGGCGGCGACGTGAAGCCGGCCGAAGTGGTGAAGCTGGTGGAGAAGTACTTCGGCAGCATCAACCGCGGCCCGGCCGTGCAGAACATGAAGCTGCCCGAGCCCGTGCTGACCCAGGACCGCTACGTGAGCTACCAGGACAACGTACGCTTCCCGATGCTGCAGATGGTGTTCCCGACAGTGCCCCAATACCACCCCGACGAGGTGGCCCTGGACGCCCTGGCCGACATCATCGGGGGCGGCAAAACGTCGTTGCTCTACAAGAACCTGATCAAGACCCAGAAGGCCGTGCAGACGCAGGCCTACCACCCCAGCTCCGAGCTGGCTGGCGAGTTCACCATCGTGGCCCTGAGCCTGCCCGGCAAAGGCCTCGACAGCACCGAAGCGGTGGTGCGCAAAACCCTGGCCGAGTTTGAGAAGCGCGGTGTCAGCGACGACGACGTGGCCCGCTTCAAGGCCACGCGCGAGGCCAGCGTGGTAAACGGCCTGGCCAGCGTGAGCGGCAAGGTGAGCCAGCTGGCCGCCTACCAGACCTACGTAGGCAACCCCAACCGCCTGCCCCAGGAGCTGCAGCGCATCCGCAGCCTCACCAAAGCCGACGTGCAGCGCGTGTACAACCAGTATCTGAAGGGCAAGAAAGCCGTGGTGCTGAGCGTGGTGCCGAAAGGCAGCAACGCCCTGGTAGCCAAGGCCGACAACTTCACGGCCAGCAAGGACGGCTACAAAGCCCCCGCTACCGATGAGTACGCCAACCTGAAGTACACCAAGGCCACCGACAACTTCGACCGGGCCACGCAGCCGAAGGGCGGCGCCAACCCCGTAGTGCAGGTGCCGGCCGTATGGCGCACCGATTTCGACAACGGCCTGCGCATCATCGGCAACCGCAACGCCGAGATTCCGACCGTGACCATGCTGCTCAACATCAGCGGCGGCCACCGCCTGGAGCAGCAGAACCCCAATAAGGCCGGCATTGCCTCGCTAACGGCTTCTATGCTGGAAGAAGGCACCCAGAAGTACACCGGCGAGCAGTTTGCCGGCGCCCTGGAGAAGCTGGGCAGCGACGTGCAGACCTACGCCGGCGACGACAACACGACCGTCGTAATCCGCAGCCTCACCAAAAACCTGCCTGCCACGCTGGCGCTGGTAGAGGAAATGCTGCTGCATCCGCGCTTCGACCAGGCTGATTTCGACCGCCTCAAGAAGCAGACGCTGGAAGGCATTGCCAACCAGAGCACGCAGCCCGTGGCCATTGCCAACAACACCTACGCCCGCCTGCTCTACGGCCCCGGCAGCGTGATGAGCGTACCGACCTCGGGCTCGACTACAACCGTGCAGGGCATCACCCTGGACGAGGTGAAGCAGTTCTATCAGCAGAACTACGCGCCCAACGTGAGCTACCTGACGGTGGTAGGCGACGTGGACCAGAAGGACGTGCTGCCGCGCCTGGGCTTCCTGAAAACCTGGGGCCGCAAGGCCGTAGCCGCGCCGGCCAGCCCCACCGCCGAGCAGCCCGACAAGACGCGTATCTACTTCGTGAACAAGGACGGCGCCGCGCAGTCGGAAATCCGGGTGGGCTACCTCACGCCGCTGACGTATGACGCCACCGGCGACTACTACCGCGCCTACCTGGCCAACTACATCCTGGGCGGCGCCTTCAACTCGCGCATCAACCTGAACCTGCGCGAAGACAAAGGCTACACCTACGGCGCCCGCTCGGGCTTCCAGGGCAGCCGCTTCGTGGGCCCCTACACGGCCCAGGCCGGCGTGCGCGCCGATGCCACGGCGGCTTCGGTAAAGGAGTTCGTGAAGGAAATCAAGAACTACCGCGACGGCGCCACCGACGAGGAGCTGCAGTTCCTGCAGGCCTCGGTGGGCCAGAGCGACGCCCTCAAGTATGAAACCGGCCAGCAGAAAGCCGCCTTCCTGGGCCGCCTGCTGGAGTACGACCTGCCCACCAACTACGTGAGCAAGCAGAGCGAAATCCTGAAGGCCCTGAAGAAGGAAGACCTGCAGGCCAGCGCCCAGAAGTACCTGCCCATCGACCAGATGTACATCGTGGTAGTCGGCGACCGGGCCAAGGCTTTCCCGGGCCTCTCGGAGCTGGGCTACGAAGTGGTGGAGCTGGACCTGAACGGCAGCCGCGTGGCGGCGCCTGCAGCCCCGGCCGCTCCGGCCGCCGCGGCACCCGTAACCGGTGCGCCTGCGCCTGCTGGCGAGAAGGTGAAAATGGTGAAGAAAGACAAAGAGGGCAAAGAGAAGCGCAAGCAGAAAACCAACGCCGACGGCACCGCCGGCAAAGGCGAATAGCGCCTCCTTTTTCCAGTGTAAAAAGCCCGATTCCGGCTGGAATCGGGCTTTTTTTATTATTTCCTGGCATCGGGAACTTCCCGAAGCGGCAGCGGGTTGACGCGGGCCTGCAGGCCCTACCTTCGCCAACTTCTATGACCTCGATTTCTCCGCCTAATCATCTGCATACCCTCGACGAGCAGGATGCTGTGCAACAACGCTACCTGCGCCGCATCACTCCGATAGTGGGCTATATCGTACTGCTGTTGCTGCTGCTCTATGTGCTGTATAGTAGTCAGGTGCCGTTTCCGGTATCCAAAAGAAAGTCTGTCAAGAAGCCCTGGTACATCAGCCAGGGCTTTTTTTATGCCTGATGCTGCCTGCCGGTCCGACGGCTACCGCCTTCCGACCGAGACGTGTGGGCCACTGCTTCCGGAACCGGCTCGCACCAAACCCGGTTGTATCGCCGGTGGGCGTGCAGCCCACGCCGCTTAATCGTATCTTTCCCCGGAGGCCATTAGCGGCCGTTGGATATGCCTGTGTCGCAAGAATCGTCTGCTACTACATCTGCGTTGCGTGAAGTGCTGGCCCGGTTGGAGGCCTTCAAGCGCAAATTCTACCTGAGCCTACTAGTGCGTGGGGCCTTGGTAGCGGGCGCGCTGCTGCTGAGCCTGTTTCTGGTGCTCAACCTGCTCGAATATTTCCTGTACCTGCCCACCTGGGTGCGGGGCGGGCTGCTGTTCGGGTTTCTGGGGCTGGTGGCCTACACGTTCATGCGCTGGATCTGGCAGCCGCTGGCCGCCCTCACCAACCTGCGCCGCCTGCTGAGCGATGAGCAAGCCGCCCAGCGCGTCGGGGAGCTGTTCCCGGACGTGCAGGACAAGCTGCTGAACGCACTACAGCTCCAGGACCAGGCCAAAGGCAACGCCCTGATTGCGGCCAGCTTGGAGCAGCGCGCCGGCCAGCTGGCGGGCGTGCAGTTCGAAAACGGCATCAACATCCGGCAGCAAACCCGGCCCTTGTGGAAGTTTGTGGCCGTGCCGGCCCTCGTGATTATGGCCGTGTTGCTGGTGTATCCGGCGTTTTTCGTGCAGGGCACGGCCCGTATTCTCAACTACCGCCAGAAGTATGCGCCGCCGGCGCCGTTCCGGTTCATCATCGAAAACAAGGCCCTTACCGCTTTCAAAGGCGAAGATTTCAAGCTGCAGGTAGCGGTGGAAGGCGAGGCGCTGCCCAACGACGTCACGATTGAGTACGGCGGCCGGGAACGGCACTTGGTGCAGGACCGGCCTGGCCACTTCAGCTACCAGTTTCAGCAGCTGCAGCAGGACGTAGCGTTTCAGCTCACCGCCGCCGACGTCACCTCAGCCGACTACGACCTGCGCCTGCGCCAGCGCCCCAATCTGCGCGACTTTCAGGTGGATGTAACCTACCCGGCTTACTTGGGCAAGCCCGCCGAAACCATCCGCAACACCGGCAACCTCACCGTGCCCGAGGGCAGCACCGTGCGCTGGCGCTTCGCCACGCTGGCCACTGAGCAGCTGCAGTTGCTGTTCCGGAACCCCGACGTGACGCTGACCGCCGCCCGCAACGAGGATGACTTTACGGCTACGCGGGTGGTGAGCCGCACCCAGAACTACGCCGTGCGTTTGCGCAACCCTGCCAGCCTCAACCGCGACCCAATTGAGTACCAGCTCACGGCCATTGCCGACCAGGGCCCGGAAATCAGCTTGGAATCCTTCCCCGACACCACCTCGCTACGCTACCTGGCCTTGGGCGGCAACCTGCGCGACGACTACGGCCTCTCGCGGTTGCAGCTGCATTACCGCCTCACCAGCAAAGCGCGGCCCAACGCCGCGTTTCAGGCGCGGGCGCTGCCGCTGGCCCGTGGGCCGGTGCAGGCCTACGCCTACCAGTGGGATTTGCGCCCGCTGAAAATGCAGCCCGGCGACCGGCTGGAATACTTCGTGCAGGTCTGGGACAACGACGGCGTGCACGGCCCCAAGTCGGCGCGCACGCGGGCGGCGGAGTTCCGGCTGCCTAGCCGCACCGAGCTGCGCGAGCAGCTGAACTCGCAGGCCGAGTCGGTGCAGAGCCAGCTGAGCAAGGCCAGCGAGCAAAGTAAGAAGCTGGAGCGCGAGCTGGCCAAAAGCCAGGACAAGCTCAAGACCAAGCGCGACCTGAACTTCCAGGACCGCAAGCAGCTGCAGGACATGCTGGAGCAAAAGCAGCAGATGGACCAGCAGATGCAGGACATGAAGAAGCTGTTTGATGAGCTGACGCAGAAGCAGGACGAGCTGGACCCCAAAAGCCAGGAGCTGGCCGAGAAGGCCCAGGAGCTGCAGAAGCTGATGGAAAGCCTGCTCGACCCGGAAACCAAGAAACTCTACGACGAGCTGCAGAAGCTGCTGGAAAAGCAGCAGGATATGACCCAGCCGGACATGCAGAAACTATTGCAGCAGCTCGAAAACAAGGAAAATACTTTGCAGAAAGAGTTGGAGCGCGCCCTCGAGATGTTCAAGCAGCTGCAGTTTGAGCAGAAGCAGGAAGCCGCCCTCGACAAGCTGGAGCAGCTGGCCAAAGACGAGCAGAAGCTGGCCGACGACACCCAGAAAAACGACAAGCAGGACCCCGACAACAAGCAGTCGAACGAGCAGCAGAAGGCCAAAAACGACCAACTGCAGAAGGAGCAGCAGCAGAAACAGCAGGACTTCAACGAGCTGAAGAAAGACCTGCAGGACCTCAAGAAGATGGACGACCAGCTCGGCAACGAAAACGGCGCCGACGAAATGAAGCCCGAGCAGGAGCAGGTAGACGAGCAGATGCAGGACGGCGAGCAGCAGCTGGGCAAAAACCAGAACCAGAAAGCCAGCCAGAGCCAAAAGCAGGCCGCCCAGAAGATGCAGCAGATGGCCCAGAAGATGAAGCAGCAGATGAGCGAGGAAGAGCAGGACCAGCAGCAGGAAAACATCGACGACCTGCGCGACATCCTCGAAAACCTGCTCAAGCTCAGCTTCGACCAGGAAGGCCTGGCCAAGGATTTCCGCCGCGTGGATCAGAGCGACCCGCGCTTCGTGCAGCTCGGCCAGACCCAGCGCAAACTCAAGGACGACGCCCGCGTGGTGCAGGACTCCTTGTATGCCCTGGCCAAGCGCGTGTTTCAGCTGCAGAGCTTCGTGACGCGCGAAGTGGGCGAGATGAACGGCCGCATGGACGAAAGCCTCGACCACATCCGGCAGCGCGACGTGGGCCGCGCCACCGCCACCCAGCAACAGGCCATGACCAGCATGAACAACTTGGCCCTGATGCTCAATTCGGCGCTGCAGCAGATGCAGCAGGAGCAGCGCGACAGCCAGAGCCAGCAGCAGCAGCAGGGGGGAGGCAAGCCCGGCAAAAAGAAGAAAAAAGGTAGCAGCCCCGGCGAAGGCCAGCTCGGCAAAATGCAGCAGCAGCTCAACCAGCAGATTCAGCAATTGCAGCAGAGCGGCAAGACCGGCCGCGCCCTTTCCGAGGACCTAGCCAAGCTGGCCGCCCAGCAGCAGATGCTGCGCCAGGCCCTGCAGGAGCTGGAAAAGCAGCAGAAAGGCGGCAAACCCGGCCAGAAAGACGGCAAAGGGGAGCTCGGCGGTGGCGGCACCGGCGAGGCGAAAAAATTAATGGAACAAACCGAAACCGACCTCGTAAACAAGCGGCTGACGGAGCAGACTGTTATGCGTCAGCGTCAAATCCTTACCCGGTTGCTGGAGGCCGAAAAATCGGCCCGGGAGCGGGACCAGGAAGAGAAGCGCGAAGCCCAGACTGCCCAGAACCGCCCACCCGTATTTCCGCCCGCCTTCAACCAGTACAAGCGCCAGAAAGACCGCCAAACTGAGCTGCTCCGCACCGTGCCGCCAGCCCTCACGCCCTACTATCAGCGGGAGGTAAGTGAATATTTTCAGAAAATGAAATAGCGACTCGCTAAGTTTGCGCCCCGCCGCCCCCTCACTACTACCTAATGAAGCAAGTTAAAATCCAGATTCCTTCCCTCGTTGAGAACATTCGCGTAGTGGAAAGCTTTATCGACAATTCGAAAGACGCCTTCCACATCGAGGACGACATCTATGGCAATATCATGGTGGCTGTCACGGAGGCGGTCAATAATGCTATTCGCCACGGCAACAAATTCGATAAGGACAAGAACGTCTACCTGTCGCTGTACGCTGATCAGGACAAGGTGCGCTTCGAGGTGGAGGACGAGGGCCAGGGCTTCGACTACACCAACCTGATTGACCCCACGGCTCCCGAAAACCTGGAAAACCCCGGTGGCCGCGGCATATTCCTGATCCGCCACCTCGCCGACGAGGTGGAGTTCCAGAAAGACGGCCGCAACGTGCAGCTCACCTTCTTACTGCCCGTGCCTTCTACCGATTCCGACTCGGCCGTCAACGGCGCCGAACTACATTCCCACTAATCAGCCTGCCGCGGCGATGAGCGACCTGCCAACCCAGCACGATGACCAGGACGACGATGATTTCGGGCCCAACGAGGGCGCGGGCATTGAGTTTTTGGTCGAGGATGTCGATTTTAAAGTTGCTGATGCCGAGGAGCTGACCTCCTGGATTGAGCGGGTAGCCGAGGTACACGAGTACGAAATCGTGCAGCTCACCTACATCTTCTGCTCCGACGAGTACTTGCACAAAGTAAACGTGGAGTACCTCGACCACGACACCTACACCGACGTCATCACCTTCGACAACGCCGACGACGCCGACATCATCGAGGGCGACATCTTCATTTCGGTGGACCGGGTGCGCGAAAACGCCGTCACCCACGGCGTCACTTTCCGCGACGAGCTGCACCGCGTCATGATTCACGGTGTGCTACACCTGCTCGGCTACGCCGACAAGGACCTGCTCAGCCAGACCGCCATGCGCAAAAAGGAAGACGACTGCCTGCTGCTGCGCACGTTCTAAACTGCGCTGCTCTCATAGATTGAAACGCCCGCCATTTGGTGGGCGTTTTTTGTTGAACGGTGTAGAGACGCAATATTTTGCGTCTCGTCGTTGCTGACATCTAACGACCGGAACTACGCTGTCTTGTCTAAACAAAGTCAGCAACGGTGAGACGCAAAATATTGCGTCTCTACATTGTGCAACGTCATACTCGGCTTCGCTCAGCATGACGTTCTTTGTATTCTGACTATCCTGGCTGCCCGCTATGTCCGCTACCCCGCAACCTATCCGCATTGTTCCCGGCCCGGCGCTGGATTACTACCTGGGCCAGGGCTACTACCGGATGCACCAGGACCTGTTTACCTGCCGGTTTTTGCCCATCGAGGGCGAGTTATACACGGTGCACTGGCTACGGCTGGAGCTGGCCCGCGTGCACTACGGCCCCGAGCAGCGCCGCCTGCTGCGCCTGGCGGAGCGCTTTACCATCCGGCGGCGCCCGTTCCAGCTTACTACTGAGCTGGAAGAGCTGTACGCGGCTTACCGCGCGTCCATCACCTTCGATGCGCCGCCCACGGTGGAGGCGTTTCTGCTGGCCGGCGCCACCCACAACGTGTTCAGCACGGAGGTACTGGAAATCCGGGACGGGGCGCGGCTGGTAGCGGCGGGCATCTTCGATAACGGGGCCCGCACCCTGGCCGGCATCATGAACTTCTACCACCCGGAGTACCGCAAGTTCAGTTTGGGCAAGGTGCTGATGCTGCTGAAGCTGGAGCACGCCCGCGCCCTGGGCCACCACTACTATTACCCCGGCTACGTGGTCCACAACTACCCCAAGTTCGACTACAAGCTGTTCCCGTGCCCAACCGCTACGGAAGTATTCAACTGCCTGACCGGGCAGTGGCTGCCGTTTTCCTGGCCGGAAGTACACCGGCAATCGGCTGATTTGCTGGCCGATTGGAACGAAGACGACTTCGCGCCCACCGACGAGGCTTGAAGCCCCGGACCGCGCAAAAACGCGCCGTACTGCGTATCTTTGCGCACGTTTTGAGCGTGTTGCGGTTTATTTCCAGTCTTCGCGCAACAGATGAAGCGCCCGCCCTGGCGCGGGTGCTGCCGGCTGCACCGCCAGGCTCCAGCCTGGTGAATCATTGCCTGACGTTGAACGCGCCACACCGCATCTGGTGTTGAGTTCACGCCTTATGCCTCGCCAAGCTGGAGCTTGGCGCTACTTCCTTTCGCCATGCAGCAAGAAGAATACGATGTCATTGTAGTAGGAGCCGGCCACGCCGGCTGCGAGGCCGCCGCCGCGGCCGCCAACATGGGCTCAAAGGTCCTGCTGGTGACGATGAATATGAACACCATCGCGCAGATGTCGTGCAACCCGGCCATGGGCGGGGTAGCCAAGGGCCAGATTGTGCGCGAGGTGGACGCGCTGGGCGGCCAGTCGGGCCTTATCACCGACAAAACTATGATTCAGTTCCGGATGCTGAACCGCTCGAAAGGCCCCGCCATGTGGAGCCCCCGGGCGCAGTCGGACCGCATGCGCTTTGCCGAGGAGTGGCGCATGACGCTGGAGCAGACCCCCAATGTGGACTTCTGGCAGGAAGCCGTCATGGGCCTCGTGGTGGAAGAGGGCGTGTGCGTGGGCGTGAAAACCCAGCTCGGCATCGAGTTCCGGGGTAAGTCGGTGGTGCTTACCAACGGCACGTTCCTGAACGGCCTAATCCACATCGGCGAAAAGCAGTTCGGTGGCGGCCGGGCGGCTGAGAAGGGGAGCACCGGCATCACGGAACAGCTGATTGAGCTGGGCTTTGAGGCGGGCCGCATGAAAACCGGCACCCCACCCCGCGTGGACGGCCGCTCGCTCGACTACAGCAAAATGGAGGAGCAGGCCGGCGACGCCGAGCCGAGCAAGTTCAGCTACCTCGACACGCCCGCCCTGCGCAACCAGCGCCCGTGCTACATCACCTACACCAACCCCGAGGTCCACGAAATCCTGAAGGAAGGCTTCGAGAAGTCGCCTATGTTCCAGGGCCGCATCAAGGGCCTGGGGCCGCGCTACTGCCCATCGGTGGAGGACAAAATCAACCGCTTCGCCGACAAGGACCGCCACCAGATTTTCGTAGAGCCGGAAGGTTGGTCTACGGTAGAGGTGTACGTGAACGGCTTTTCGAGCAGCCTGCCCGAGGACGTGCAGTACCGCGCCCTGCGTAAGATTGCCGGCTTCGAAAACGCCAAGATGTTCCGGCCCGGCTACGCCATCGAGTACGACTTCTTCCCGCCGACCCAGCTCCAGCTCACCCTGGAAACCAAGCGGATCCAGAACCTGTACTTCGCGGGCCAGATCAACGGTACCACGGGCTACGAGGAGGCCGCCTGCCAGGGCCTGATGGCCGGCATCAACGCCCATAACAAAGTCCACGGTAAAGCCCCCTTCGTGCTCAAGCGGAGTGAGGCGTACATCGGTGTGCTCATCGACGACCTCGTCAACAAAGGCACCGACGAGCCCTACCGCATGTTCACGAGCCGCGCCGAGCACCGCCTGCTGCTGCGCCAGGACAACGCCGACCTGCGCCTCACGCCCCTGGGCTACGAGTTGGGGCTGGCCTCGGAGGAGCGCATGCAGCTGGTGCGCGAAAAGGAGCAACAGACCAAGGAAGTAGCCAAGCTGCTGAAGAATTTCGGCATCGAGGCCCAAGACATCAACCCCTGGCTCACAGAAATCGGCTCGGCCGTTATCAGCGAGAAAACCCGCGCCGTGAACCTGCTGCGCCGCCCCGGCATTGAGTTGCCGGCCCTGGCCCGCGTGCTGCCCGAACTCACGCTAGCCCTGGCCCCGTACCGCCCCGACGCGCTGGAGCAGGCCGAAATTCTGGTCAAGTACGAGGCCTATCTGGAGAAGGAGCACCAGCAGGCCGCCCGCGTGCAGGAGCTGGAAAACTTCGTGATTCAGGGCCGCCTCGACTACACCGCCATGCCCGCCCTCTCGCACGAAGCCCGCGAGAAGCTGCTCAAGGTTCAGCCCGAAACCCTGGGTCAGGCCAGCCGCATCAGCGGTGTTTCGCCGGCCGACGTGTCGGTGTTGATGGTGTATTTGGGGCGGTAGTTATTGTCATCCTGAGCGGAGCGAAGGACTTTGTTACGTCAGCACGACGAAAGAACGACTCGTTCCAATGTGATAAGGTCCTTCGCTCCGCTCAGGATGACAGAAGCACAAAACCAAACCGGCCGCCGTTTCTTTCCGAAACGGCGGCCGGTTTGGTTTTGTACCTTCGCCTTGCGGCTGGCTTCTCTGCGCAGGCTGGTCGTCGCAATCAGCGAAATCAACATAATCAGCGAGCATCTGTGATTTACGAGCGTTTGGAGAAGTGCCCGGTTTGCGGCAAAACGGAGTTTCGCAACAAGCTGGTGGTCGAGGACAAATCCGTCAGCAAGGAGAGTTTCGCCATTCAGCAGTGCGAGGCGTGCTCGTTCCAGTTTACAAACCCCCGGCCCGACGCCGCCCACATCGGCCGCTACTACGAGTCCGACGAGTACGTGTCGCATAACAGTGGGGCAGGAGGGGTGATTAACCAGGCCTACAAAGTGGCGCGCTTCTTCACGATGCGCCGCAAGGTGGGCCTGCTCAACAAGCTGGCGCCCCGCAAAGGCCGCCTCTTCGACTACGGCTGCGGCACGGGTCACTTTCTGGCCGCCGCCAAGGCCGATGGCTGGCAGGTGGCCGGCTGGGAGCCCAACGCCCGCGCCCGCGAGGAAGCCACCGAGCGGGTCGGGCAGCCGGTGGGCACCGAAAGCCTGGTCACGTATCAGGCGGGTTCGTTCGATGCCATTACGCTCTGGCACGTACTGGAACACGTTCATAGCCTGAACGAAACCCTCACCCAGCTCATCAGCTTGTTGAAGGCCGACGGCGTGCTGCTGATTGCGGTGCCCAACGTGGATAGCCTCGACGCCCAGCACTACCGCCAGGACTGGGCCGCCTACGACGTACCGCGCCACCTCTACCATTTCAGCCCCAAAACCATGACCCAGCTGCTCAAAAAGCACAAGATGCAGGTGATGGAAACGCTGCCGATGGCCCTGGATGCCTACTACGTGAGCATGCTCAGCGAGAAGCACCGCGCCGAGCGCAATGGCGGCATGCTGGCCGTGCTCAAGGCGGGCTACAAGTCCAACCAGTACGCCGAGCAGCACGAGGGGCAGTATTCGAGCCTGATTTACGTAGCCACCAAACGCTGAGCTGATGCGCACGCCGGCGGCTCTGGTACTCGGACTCCTGCTGGCCGCCGGGCCTTTGCCCGGCCGGACCGGCAGGGTAGGGGAGGGGCTACCGCGCTGGCATTCAGCTAGTGCCCCTCAGCCGCTGCCGGCGCATACGGCCCGGCCCCGGTCCGGCGTTAGGATAGCCTCGTATACGCCCGATACCACCCGCCGCCCCTTGGCCGACACGCTCCGACAACGCCCCGCCCTGGTGCCCGACTCGCCCACGCCGGCGGCTGAGGACGACGACAAGCCAACCCGCAGGACGGCGCTTTTTGCCGCTCTTGCGTTGGCCGTAATTACCCTTTCCACGCTTCTGCTCTACAATGTCCGCTCGCGCTAGTTTCCTGTTCCTGCTTTCGGCCGCGGCTGGCCTGGCCGGTTGCGCCTCCATCAGCTCGCCGCAGGGTGGCCCGCGCGACATTCTGCCGCCCAAGCTGGTGCGCTCGGTGCCGGCCAATGGCGCCCGCAACGCCCGCACCCAGGTGGTGCGGCTGGAGTTTTCGGAGGCCGTGCAGCTCAAGGATCTGCAGAAGAACCTCATCATCGCGCCCACCATCCCCGACGACAACAAGTACAAGGTGCGCGAGGAGCGCAACGCCATTTCGCTGGTATTCGACAAGCCCCTCGACGAAAACACCACCTACTCGTTCAATTTCGGCAATGCCATCAGCGACATCACCGAGAGCCTGCCCGCCACCGATGCCCGCGTGAGCTTCAGCACCGGGGCCGTGCTCGACTCGGGGGCCGTGCTGGGCACCGTGCGCACCCTGCTCACGCAGCAGCCCGCCGATGCCGCCTCCGTGCTGCTCTACCCCGAGGCCGACACCGCCGGCCTGCGCCGCGGCAAGCCCTACTACCTGGCCCGCACCGATAAGAGCGGCGCCTACAACCTGCGCAACCTGAAGGCCGGACGCTACCGCCTCTACGCCCTGCTCGACAAAAACCAGAACACCCGCTACGACGACGGCGAGAAGATTGCCTACCTGCCCCAGCCCATTACGATAGGGGCCCGGCCTGACACCGTGCGCCTGGAGCTGGTGCGCCCCGATGCCCGCCGCCCGGTGGTGAGCGGCCAGCAGGCGGCCCCCACGCAGTTTCGGGTGAGCTACAACGAAGGCCTGCGCACGGCCGTGCTGGCTCCGCTCGGGGCGGCCGCCACTCTGGCGCTTGCCGAGGCCATTCAGCTGCAGGAGCAGGGAAGGGCCGTGGCGCTCTACCGCACCGCCGCCCTCCAGGAGGGCCGCTACCTGCTGGCCGCCACCGACAGCGTCGGCAACACCAGCCGCGACACCATCAACGTGAAGTTTCAGGGCACGGCGCCCACCCGCCGCCCGCCAGTGTACTCAGTGGAAGGCAGCCCGCGCGAGGTGTACCGGCAGGGCGAGGTGCGCTATGTGTTCACGGAGCCGGTGCGCGTGGCGGCTGGCAAGCCTGCAGTGCTGCTCCAGGAAGATTCCCTCACGCGCCGGGCGCTGCCGCTGGGCCCCGAGGTGAAACTAAGCCCGGACCGTTCGCGCCTCACGGTACTGCTCAATACCAAAGCCAAAACCACCGTCACACTCCGCCTCGATACCGTGAACGTCACGACCCTATCGGGGCAGCGGCTGGGGGCCCGGCCGTTGCGCCTGCGCCTGACGGAGCAATCCGGCACGGGCAGCGTGGCCGGCACCATCCAGACCAAGTACACGCGCTACGAAGTGCAGCTGCTCGATGCGCAGGGCGCCGTGGCTGCCACCCTGGAAAGCCCGCGCAATACCTTCCGCTTCGACCGGCTGGCCCCGGGCACCTACTCCATCCGGGTGCTGATTGACGCCGACGCCGACGGCCGCTGGCGCAACGCCGACCCGCTGCTGCTACAGCCCGCCGAGCCGGTGTATCTGCTGCCCCAGCCCGTGCAGGTGCGCGCCAACTGGGAAGTAGAAGACTTACGCCTGGCTTTCTAGCCGCCGCCTCGCACGCTACCACCAAGCCCCCGGGTGCCCGCCAGGTCCGTTCCAACGGATTGGCGGCCGCCCGGGGGCTTTTGCGTGGGCGCCGGGGTGGGCCTGCGAGTTGGCAGGCGGGAGCCGGCCGGTAGTTCTGACTGCGGCCGGCCCGACGGCTGCAGAAAGCCGCCGGACCGGAGCTGTTCCGCAGCTCACGTTAGGCAATTGCAACGGCTAAGAGCCCGGCTTTATCCGGTTGGGTTCTGGCAGGCCAGAAACTGCCTTTACAGGCCGAAAAAATGCGTGGAACGCTTTTTCAGGTTACTTCTACCAGGGTAAAATGCGGGTCCTAGGCACGTATGGCTGCTTTTCAATGATTTATGTTCCACGGCTGGCCGGCCATGTTCGGGCAGATTCCGGTCAATTTATGGGTTTTCACCCTTTGCGCGGAGCGCTATCCACATTCAAAACAGGCTTGTTCCAGTCACTGAGCGGGTTTTCTCCTCTTTGTCCACAGGTTTTGCACAGCCTTTTCCACCGGCATCTGGCTAAACGGCTTAACCTGTGGATAATACTACCGCAACCTGGGGATAACGCGTGGAGAAAATCAGGATAAGTTTTTTTGCGTTTCTGGCCGCCCCTACACCCCCATTCTCCTATCCACACCGCGTGGATAAGGGTGGATAACTTCCCCCGGTTTTCACCACAATCCACACACCCTGCTGGCTGTGGATTGTGGATTAGTGGATAAGCTATGTGGATTGTTAAAAAGATAGTTATGTTTCTTACTATCAGTAATTTACTATCCACACACCCTGTTGATAGACGGTGCATAAACCCGAAGCTGTACACAAGTTATCCGCGCTGTGGATTACTCCCGCCGATTGTCCACTTATGCACAGCCCTAACGATGGAGATTAAAAAGATTTCTTAAAATTTCTTCTTTTAAAAAGTTATTAACCCTGTGGACAACCCGGCCGGCCCTCAAAAAAAAAGAGGCCTACGGTTCTGCGTTTCAAATGGGCCGGAGGAAAATCAAATCCGGCGCGCCGGAAACTCTGGGAGCCGCGGCCGCCGTATACAACGGGCAACCTCTCCCGCCATGCCCTTCAACTACGACCAGGATTTCCGGCACCTCAACCTGCGCGAGCAGCCCGAGCTGTACCGCGTGGGAAAGGGCGAGCAGGGCGTGCTGCTGGTAGAACCCTACAAGAGCGAAATTCTGCCCCACTGGCGCTTCCGCACGCCGGCAGTGGCCCGGGAGTCGTCGGAGACTATCTACGGCTTGTTTGAGGACTATCTGAAGGCCCACGACTTCGTGGGGGCCGACATGGCCCGGAAGTTCCTGCAGATGGGCTTCACGCGTGCCCGGCGCTACGCCAACCACCAGGGCGGTAAAAAGTACGCGGGGCCCGTGCCGGCCGATAAGAAGGGCCAGAGCGGGGCCCACGGCCGCGAGGAACTGCCCCGCTCGCCCGAGGATCCGGAAAAAGCTGAAGCCGCCGCCATCTTCAAGCGCAAATGGGACCAGGCCAAAATCCACCCCGACTACGTGCAGCAGCGCGCCGACTTCGAAGCCCGCTACGGGAAATGAGCCGTGTAATGTTGATAAGCCAGTGCGTAATGTTGATAGGTGGCCGGTAGTTGCTGCTGGCAAACAAAGCCGGCCCCGACTGCGCCCGCGAGGTGCCTCGGTAAGCAGGTATTCCCCCCGCACCTACCAGGCCGCCGCCACTTATCAACCCTCAACCTCCTACCTTTACTTTCTTCAAGAAATACCCCCAACCAAAGCGCTATGACTCCCACAAACGCAACGCCCCAGAGCCTCGACGAAAACGAAATTACCCTGGGCACCGGCATGGGCCCGCTCCGCTTCGGGGCCACCATGGACGAGGTGCGCGCCCTGATGGGTGAGCCTGAAGAAATCGAAGAGTCGGAAGACGACGACGAATTTGAGCACCAAGCCTGGAACTACCTCGAGGAAGGCTACTCGCTGTACTTCGACCGCGAAGACGACTTCCGCCTGAGCTGCATCGAAACCGACCACCCTGGCATGCGCCTCTACGGCGAGAACATCCACGGCAAAACGCCTGACGAAATCCAGGCCCTCATGAGCCGCCACGGCCACGAAGCCAGCGAGACGGAGAAGATGGATACTGGTGAAATGCGCATTTCCTACGAGAAGGAAATGATTGACCTTTACTTTGATGACAACGAGCTGCAGTTTGTCAACTTCGGGGTGTTCATATCCGAAGACCTTGACGTACAGTGGCCTGCCTAAAAGCAGGGTTATCCACAAAATGCAATGAAACTTGTGTTGATAAGTGGATAAGTGGCTGATTTTGTAAGTATTTAGCTCTTGCTATACTACGTTCAGTCCGGAGTTATCCTCATTTTGCCGGATGCCCGAAAAGCAGAACATAAAAAAGCCGCTCTTGCAAAAGAGCGGCTTTTTTGTATTAAGGCAGGAAACGTACCGGTGGCTGCTAGCCCAGAATAGCGCGGAACAGCAGGAACAAACCGCCTGACAGGGCCATCGTTACGGGCAGCGTGAGCACCCAGGCCAGGGCAATGTTGCGCACCATCTGTGGGTTCAGGTTCTTGATGCCGCGGTTGGCGACCATGGAGCCGGCAATGGCCGACGACAGCACGTGCGTGGTAGAAGCGGGCAGGCCGTAGGCGGTGCTCACCCCAATCATGGCGGCGGCCACCAGCTCCGACGACGCGCCCTGCGCGTAGGTCAGGTGCTCCTTGCCGATCCGCTCACCAATGGTTGTCACGATGCGCTGCCAGCCAATCATGGTGCCGCAGGCCAACGACAGCGACACGGCCAGCAGCACCCAGAAGGGGGCGTAGTCGGTGAAGGATTTCATGTTGGCAATGGCGCCGTCGTAGGTGGCGCGGTCGGCGGTGCTCAAACTCACCCGCTCGCTACCGAGCAGCTTCTTAGCGCGGTTCGAAGTCAGCAGGATGCCTTTGCGAATCTGGAAGCGGGCGTCCTGCGGCAGCTGGGCCACGCTGGTTTTGCCGGCGAAGATGGCGTCGAGCGTGTCGGTCTGGCTCTTGATTTCGGCCAGCATCTTCTGGTCGGCGGGGCTCAGCTCACGGGGGTTTACTTTGGCCATCACCTGCTCAATCTTCACCAGCGAGTCGCGCATGTCCAGCGGGTTCTTACCGTTGTCGAGGGCGAAATAGGTGGGCACGATACCGATCAGGATCAGCATGATCAGGCCCACGCCTTTCTGGCCGTCGTTGGAGCCGTGGAAAAAGCTCACCAACGTGCAGGTGGCAATCAGGATCAAGCGGATCCAGATGGGCGGTGGCTTGTGCTTATTAGGCTCCTTAAAGATGGACTTGTTGCGTACGAAGCGCTTCAGCAAAAACATCATGATGATGGTGAGCGAGAAGCCGAACAGCGGCCCGATGAGCAGGGCAATGCCCGTTTCGCCAGCCTTGCTCCAGTTAACGGCCGCGTTCTGCGAGCCGGGCAGGAGGCTGAAGGCAATGCCCACCCCCAGAATGGAGCCAATCAGGGCATGCGACGACGACGAGGGCAGGCCGTAGTACCAGGTGCCCACGTTCCAGATGATGGCCCCCAGAATCAGGGCCCCCACCATGGCAATGCCGTGGTAGACGTTCTGATCGACGAGACTCTCCACGGGCAGCAGGTACACGATGCCCATGGCCACGGCAATGCCGCCGGAAAACACGCCGATGAAGTTCCAGAACGCCGACCAGATAACCGCCACCCAGGGCCGCAGGGCATTGGTGTAAATGACCGTGGCCACGGCGTTGGCCGTGTCGTGGAAGCCATTGACAAATTCGAACGCGCAGGCCGCCACCAGACAGGTAGCCAGTAGCAGCAGCACGTGAGGCTCTAAGCCAAACATAAGAAGGGAATTGGTGAAAAGACGGTTTTCATCATCCAAAGGTAGATGTGCCCTTAGGGGCCGCAAGATTATGAAATTGTTACGGCACTATCCGGGCGACTCCCATTTGAGGCGCTAAACGCAGGAAGGCGTACGGGGTTAGCCCGAATATTCGGCAACTGCTAAATTACTGGCTGGCACCCCGCCAGCGCTTCTTCGGCCGCGGCGGCTAGGCTACTAGCGTCGGCTTTAGCTACTTTTGCCCGGAGCGGCTGTCATTCCGACGAAGGAGGAATCTCGCTAGTGGGGTAACTGATTACGCTACACCAGCGAGATTCCTCCTTCGTCGGAATGACAGCCGACGCCTCTTACTTCTCTATAAAGCATGAGCAACGAGCAGAAACCCGCCGCCACCACCGAAAGCACCCTGGCCGATATCGTGTCGCACGCCAAGGAATACGGCTTCGTATTCCCTTCCTCGGAAATCTACGACGGCCTGGCCGCCGTCTACGACTACGGCCCCAACGGCGTGGAGCTCAAAAACAACCTCAAGCAGCTCTGGTGGAAGGCCATGACCCAGCTTCACCAGAACGTGGTGGGCATCGACGCGGCCATCTTCATGCACCCGCTCACCTGGAAAGCTTCCGGCCACATCGACGGCTTCTCCGACCCCATGATCGACAACCTCGACAGCAAGAAGCGCTACCGCGCCGACGTGCTGCTTGAAGACAAAGCCGCCGAGTACGAAAAGAACGGCGAGCTGGCCCGCGCCGAAACCCTGCTGGCCGAAATGGGCCGTCTGCTCACCAGCGAGGATCTGGCTGGCGTGAAGCAGCTCATCATTGATGAGAAAATCATCTGCCCGGTTTCCAAAACCAGCAACTGGACCGACGTGCGCCAGTTCAACCTGATGTTCTCGACCCAGATTGGGGCCGTGGCCGAAGATTCCAGCAAGATTTACCTGCGCCCCGAGACGGCCCAGGGCATCTTCGTCAACTTCCTGAACGTGCAGAAGTCGGCGCGGCAGAAGGTGCCGTTCGGCATTGCCCAGATCGGCAAGGCCTTCCGCAACGAGATTGTGGCCCGGCAGTTCATCTTCCGCATGCGGGAGTTCGAGCAGATGGAAATGCAGTTCTTCGTGCGGCCCGGCACCGAGGGCGAGTGGTACGACACCTGGAAAGCCACCCGCCGCCGCTGGCACGAGGTGATGGGCCTGCCCGCCGCCAAGCTCCGCTTCCACGACCACGATAAACTGGCCCACTACGCCAAGGCTGCCGTGGACATTGAGTACGAATTCCCGTTTGGCTTCAAGGAAATCGAGGGCATCCACTCCCGCTCCGACTTCGACCTGACCCAGCACCAGGAGCTCAGCCGCAAGAAGCAGCAGTACTTCGACGCCGACGTAAACCCCGAAACCGGCAAGCCTTACGGCAACTACGTGCCCTACGTGGTGGAAACCAGCGTAGGCGCCGACCGCCTGTTCCTGGCCACGCTCTGCCAGGCCTACACCGAGGAAACCATCACGGAGGGCGAAGGCGAGAAGGAGCAGACCAAAACCCGCACCTTCCTGAAGCTGCACCCGGCCGTGGCCCCCATCAAGGCCGCCATTTTCCCGCTCGTGAAAAAGGACGGCATGCCCGAAAAGGCCGAGGAAATCTTCAACACCCTGCGCTTCGATTTCCGGGTGGTGATGGAGGAACGCGACGCCATCGGCAAGCGCTACACCCGCCAGGACCTCATCGGCACGCCGTTCTGCATTGTGGTAGACGGCCAGACGCTGGAAGACAACACCGTGACCGTGCGCCACCGCGACTCCCGCGAGCAGACCCGCATGCCCATCTCGGAGCTGAAAAGCTACATCGGGGAGGCCGTGAGTCTGTCGCGCATTTTCGAGCAGCTGTAGAAGTTGGCTGAATAGTATTCGGGCATAAAAAATCCCCGCGTTGTGTGAGCAGCGTGGGGATTTTTTTATGCCCGAAAATTCCGGCCGGAAAAGTTGCCATACGAAGTTAGAAGCTCATTTACAGTTGGATAAGTTGAAATTTTTCCTGTAAAATAGCTACTGGCTTGTGGGCATTCGGGAAGAATATTGCTTACTTGGTGGAAGTTCTTTTGCTAACTGGTTTCTGCTTGCCGTTCCTGCACGTCTTCGGGTCAGCGGTTGGTTTTCAGCCTGTTTCATCGTCTTTCGTCCAACACATAAATTTTTTAGATGGGAATTTCTACTAATTCAGGGTACCGTTTTTCTGCGTTTCAAGGGCTGCTTGCGGCGCTGGGGCTACTGGCGGCGGCGCCGGCTGTAGCGGCGGAAGCTCCCGGCAGAGTGGCCGCTCCTACCGAAGGCCGCCACCTGCAGTTTGTGGCCAACCGCAAGCAGTGGGCGCGCCCCGTGCTGTTTGCTACCGATGTGCCCGGCGGCCGCCTGTACCTGGAGCGCGGCCGGCTGCTGCAAACCCTCTACGACACCAAGGCCGTGGAGGAGCTGCACCACTGCAAGCCCGACGGGCGCGACCACCGCATCAGGGCGCATGCCTACTCGGTGTCGTTTGTGGGAGCCAACATGCAGGCCCAGGTGCAGGGCGGCGACGAAACCGGCGAAATCAGCAACTACTTCCTGGGCAAAGACCGCAGCAAGTGGGCCAGCAACGTGCCGTCCTATAATGAGGTGCGCTACCAGGAGCTGTACCCCGGTACCAACCTGCGCTTCTATACCCACGAGGAGCAGCTGGAATACGACTTCGAGCTGGCCCCCGGCGCCGATGCCAACCGCATCAAGCTCCGCTACGAAGGCCAGCAGAAGCTCGCCATCGTGAAGGGCGCTTTGCAGGTTACTACCTCGGTGGGCACCGTGCTGGAGCAGAGCCCGGTGGCGTACCAGCTGCAGAACGGCCGCAAAACGCCGGTGGCCTGCCGCTACGTGCTGAGCGCCGACAATACCCTCTCGTTTGGCTTCCCGCAGGACTACAACCACGCCCTGCCGCTGGTCATCGACCCGGTTCTGGTGTACTCGTCTTATACCGGCTCCACGGCCAGCAACTACGGCTACACGGCCACCTACGACGCGCAGGGCAACCTGTACGCCGGCGGCGTGGTGTTTGCCGCCGGCTACCCCACCACCACCGGCGCCTACGACGTGAGCTTTGCCGCCAGCCAAGACTACGGTATCATGAAGTTCAACCCGGTGGCCACCACCCGGGCAGCTTCGCGCGTCTACGCTACCTACGTCGGGGGCGCCTCCGACGACCATCCGCACAGCATGGTGGTAGACCCCGCCGGTAACCTTGTGATTCTGGGTACCACCAGTTCCTCGGATTTCCCCACCACCACCAATGCCTACGACGTGAGCTTCAACACGGGCGCCGACATTGTGGTGTCGAAGCTCAACCCAACCGGCACGCAGCTGCTGGCTTCCACCTTCTTTGGCGGCAGCGGCGTGGATGGCCAGATCAGCGGTACGCTCGACAAAAACTACAACGACACCTACCGCGGCGACGTCACGACCGACACCCAGGGCAATATTTATCTGGCCACGATGACCTCGTCGGCTAACTTTCCGATAGTCAACGGCTTTCAGCGCACTAAAGGCGCTAATTCTGATGCCGTGGTAGCCAAGTTCAACTCCAGCCTGAACAGCCTGACGTGGAGCACGTTCCTGGGCGGCTCGGGCGAGGATGCGGCCTACTCGGTGCAGGTAGACAGCACCGGCGCGGTGTTCGTGAGCGGCGGCACTACCAGCACCAACTTCCCGGGCACGGTGGGCGGCCTCAACCCGCAGTACCGCGGCGGCAGTGCCGACGGCTTTGTGGCCCGGATTGCGGCGGCCGGCAACGACCTGTTCCAGGCTTCCTATATCGGCACGGCCGGCTACGACCAGGCCTATTTCCTGCAGCTTGACCGCCAGGGTGAGGTGTACCTGTTTGGGCAGACCGACGGGGCCTACCCCGTATCGACGGGCGTGTATTCCAACCCCAACAGTCTGCAGTTCCTGCACAAAATCAACCGCCTGCTGACGACCACCCGCTTTTCTACGGTGGTCGGCAACGGCAACTCGGGCGGGACCAACATTTCGCCCACGGCTTTCCTGGTAGATAACTGCGGGCAGATTTTGCTGTCCGGCTTCGGGGGCAACGTGGCCAACATGCCCGTCACGCCCAACGCCATCCAGACGTCGTCGGCAGGTTCGTCGGGCAGCTTCGGCTACTTCTACATCATGCAGCTGGCGGCCAATGCCAGCGGCCTCGTGTACGGAACCTACTTCGGCAACGGCAGCTGCCACGTAGACGGCGGCACCTCGCGCTTCGACAAGAAAGGCATCATCTACCAGTCGATGTGCGTGGGCAGCGGCTCAGCTACGCTGCCTATCACGCCCAACGGCTTCTCGGCCACCAACAACTCCAGCTGGAACAACGCCGCCTTCAAGATTGACGTGCTGCAGCTGGACGCCTCCTTCACAGCCTCATCTACGCCCGGCGGGTCGCGGATCCGGACCGGCTGCGCCCCGCTGACCGTGTTCTTCACCCGGCCTTCGGTGAGCGGCACTTCCACCAACTGGACGTTCGGTAACGGCCAGACCTCCAGCAACGCCACCACCACGGTCAGCACGGTGTATTCCACCCCCGGCACCTACATTGCCCGCCTCACCGTCACGGACCCTTCCAACTGCATCCAGAGCGCTACCTCCGTGGATACGATTGTGGTGTATGGCCTGCCCCGCGCCGCCATCGGCCCCGACCGCACCATCTGCGAGGGCAGCTCCGTGACGCTGGCGGTGCCGGATGCCGGCCCGGGCGTGACGTACGCCTGGTTCCCGCCGACGGGCCTCAACACCACCACGGGCCGCACGGTAGTGGCCTCGCCTACGGCCAGCACGTTCTACATCCTCACCGCCACCACCCCCAACAGCTGCACCGGCAAAGACACCGTGCTGGTATCGGTGGCGCCGCGGCCGCAGGTAACGGCGGCGGCCGGCGTAGTGAATGAGTTTACCGGCGTGCCCGTGGCGTTCAGCAGCACGGCTACGGCCGCTGTGGGCAGCTACGTCTGGGACTTCGGCGACGGTACCACCGGTACGGGCGCTGCCCCGAGCCACACCTACACCCGCCCCGGTACCTACGTGGTGCGCCTGGCGGCCAGATACGGCCCCAGTGGCCAGTGCGAGGAAGCCAGAACCGTGACGGTGAATATCTTTCAGGAAGAGAAGCCCAACGTTATTACGCCCAACGGCGACGGCAAAAACGATACGTTCAGGCCCTTCGTGACCCTGCAGCCGGTGGACATCCAGATTTTCAACCGCTGGGGCAAAAAGGTATTCGAGCAGAACAACTACACGCAGGGCTGGGGCCCGGAAAACGTGCCCGGCGGCGTGTATTTCTACCAGCTCAAGAGCAACACCGGCGAAAGCTGGAAAGGCTGGGTGGAAGTAGTGCGCTAATACCACCGGCAACTAAAGATTTACAAAAAAGCCGCCCCGAACAGCGTTCGGGGCGGCTTTTTTGTGGGCGTGAGGCACCAGAAATTAGTTTTCACTCAGCCACTGGGTGGCGTCGCGGCGGGAAGTGAAGTAGTTGAACTGCACCTGCGCGGGCGGCAGGGGCGAAGTGGCCAGCAGGCTGTCGATCTGGTGGTGATACTGCCCTTCCGAGACGACGGCCGCAATGAACAGGGGCCGGGTAGCGTGGCCAGCCAGGGCTTTGGTGAGTGGGCGCAGCAGCTCGGCGTCCTCGTCGGTGGGCGGAGCGTCGCGCTTAAGGTCCAGCAGCAGTTTGTCGACGTGTTGGGTGCGCATTTCTTCCAGGGCCCGGCGGTAGGCCTGGTTGAAGGCGGCCGACAGGTGAGGAGTGCTGCAGCTCAGCAGCAAGGTTTCGGAAACCGGATTGTAGGTCAGCAAGGCTTCCGGGGAATTATACAAGGTCATGACAAAAGAAAAACACTACACCCGGCGAGGTATAATTCAATTTTTGAACGCTGCAACGGCCTGTAGACGGCATACTTACGCTAGAAACACTATAAATTGTTCCCGAGTGCAGAAGTAAAAAGCAGTTGGCCAATTGCCGGGCCGGGCCGCGGGGCTGTACATGGCCCGGGTTTAATGGCTGAGCCTCACCAGATAGCTGCCGGGGGTTACGTACCTTTGCTGCATTTTACCGGCCTATGTGGAGAAACCTCGCCCTGTTTGTCATCAAGAACCGCCGCCTGTTGGTAGGGCTGCTGGCCCTCATCACGGTGTTCATGGGCTGGCAGGCCCGCAAAATCGAAATGACCTACGATTTTGCCCAGGTAGTGAGCCCCACCGACCCGGACATGGTGTACTTCCAGCAGTTCAAGCGGCAGTTTGGCGAGGATGGCAACGTGCTGGTGCTGGGCATGCAGGACAGCTCGGTATACCAGCTGGGCAACTTCAACGAGCTGCGCACCCTCACCGACACGCTTAGCAAGGTGGAGGGCGTAAACGGCGTGCTGGGCGTTACGCGCCTGCCGCGGCTGGTGAAGGACACCACTACCCAGACGTTCCGGGCCGAGCCCGTCTTCCGCACCTTTCCCCAGACCCAGCTGGAGCTGGACTCGCTGATGCGGGTGGTGAATGCCCAGGAGCTGTACAAAGGCCAGCTGATTTCGCCCACCACCGGCGCCACGCTGCTGGCCCTCACTCTCGACCCCAAGTACCTGAACTCCAGCCGCCGCGAGGCGGTGATGAAGGAAATTCTGGGCCACGCCGAGCGGTTCCAGCAGAAAACGGGCATCAAGATGCACTACGCCGGCCTGCCCTACGTGCGGGCCACGATGACCACCAAGGTAGCCTCGGAAATGAAGCTGTTCGTGGGCCTCACCATCGTGATGATGGCCCTGACGCTGTTCATGTTCTTCCGGACGTGGTCGGCGGTTGTGTTTCCGCTGCTGATTGTGCTGATTGTGGTGACGTGGTGCATCGGCTCGATGGTGCTGATGGGCTACAAAATCAACCTGCTCACGGGCCTGATTCCGAGCATCATCATCGTTATCGGCATCCCAAACTGCACCTACCTGCTCAGCCGCTACCACTACGACTACCGCAAATCGGGCAACCAGGTGCTGGCCATGGCCCGGGTGGTGCGCAAAATCGGGCTGGTTACCTTGATGAACAACACTACCACGGCCATCGGCTTCGTGGTGTTCTGCTTCACCAACATTGCTATTCTGTTCCAGTTTGGGGCGGTGGCCACCATCAATATCTTCGTGGCGTTTGCGGTATCGTTTATTCTGATGCCCATTGTGTTCACCATTCTGCCGCCGCCCACGCCCAAGCAGCTGGAGCACCTGGAAGCCAAGCCGCTGATGAAGCTGCTCGAGTTCTTCGACTATCTGGTGCTGGAGCGCCGGCGCACGGTCTACATTGCGGCGCTGGTGTTTGCGGTGCTGGCTGGTTTTGGCGTGAGCAAGGTGCGCTCGGTGAGCTACATGGTCGATGATCTGCCCAAGGATTCGTCGGTGAACTCCGACCTCAAGTTCTTCGAGCAGCACTTCAACGGCGTGATGCCGCTGGAAATGGTGGTGGACACCGGCAAGCCCAAAGGCCTGCTCAAGCTCAAAAACCTGGAGAAGATAGACCGGCTGGAAAACTACCTGCGCACCCAGCCCGTGCTGACTACGCCCGTGAGCGTGGTGACCTTTCTGAAGGCTTCCACCCAGGCGTTCTACAACGGCAGTCCCGATTTCTACCGCCTGCCCGACAACTCGGAGAAGAACTACGTGTTCAGCTACTTGGCCCGCTCGCAGAGCACTGAGGGCTCGGATGGGCAGCTCACTGGCAAGCTGCTGCGCTCCTTCACCGACAGCACCATGCGCGAGGCCCGTATCTCGCTGAAGATTGCCGATATCGGCTCCCACAACCTCGATACGCTGCTCAACAACCAGATCCGGCCCGAAATCAACAAGATTTTCAACGGCACCGGCATGAGCGTGAAGCTGACCGGCACCACCATCATCTTCACCAAAGGCAACGAATACCTAATTGGCACACTCAAGGAAAGCCTGCTGATTGCGTTTGCGCTGGTAGGGCTGGTGGTGCTGATTCTGTTCCGCAGCATCCGGGCGGTGTTCTTCACGCTGCTGCCCAACTTCTTCACGCTGCTGCTCACGGGCGGCATTATGGGCTACTTCGGCATCCCGCTCAAGCCCAGCACGGCCCTCATTTTCAGCATTGCGCTGGGTATTGATGGCGACAACTCGATTCACTTGCTAGCCAAGTTCCGGCAGGAAATGGCCGTGAACGGGCGCCGGGTGAAGGCCGCTATCAGCACCACGCTTTCGGAGGCTGGCACCAGCATGATTTACACCAGCATTGTGCTGTTTCTGGGCTTTTCGGTGTTTGCCTTCTCGGAGTTTGGCGGCACCAAAGCCCTGGGTTTGCTGATGTCGGCCAGCCTCCTGATCACCAACTTCTCCAACCTGATTCTGCTGCCCTGCCTGCTGGTTACCTTCGAGCACGGTGTGGATGAGGAAACCATCGACCAGTCGGGCATCAAGCACTACGACGACAACTACCACGAGGAAGACGACGACCTGGAACTCAACCTGAGTAGGATGCAGGTGCAGCCGAAAAGCCTCACGTAGTCGCCTCACCCCCTAACCCCCTCTCCGAAAAGGAGAGGGGGAACTAGCCTAAAAATCTAAAAATCAGTTCCACTAGCCAGTTACTTCTAGCTCTAGTTCCCCCTCTCCCTTTGGAGAGGGGGCTAGGGGGTGAGGCGACTAGAGCTAGAAAAGCACCCACCGACAACATGAACTACCCCGAATTCAAGCAGCCGCTCAACTACGGCCAGGTCGGCACCGATATCCTGGCGTGGTGGAAGCAGAACGGCATCTTTGAGAAGAGCGTGAGCACCCGCGAAGGGCAGCCCACATTCGTGTTTTATGAGGGCCCGCCCTCGGCCAACGGCGCCCCCGGCATTCACCACGTAATGGCCCGGACGGTGAAGGACATCTTCTGCCGCTACCAGACGCTGCTGGGCAAGCAGGTGCACCGCAAAGGCGGCTGGGACACCCACGGCCTGCCCATCGAGTTGCAGGTAGAAAAGGAGCTGGGCATCACGAAGGAGGATATCGGTAAGAAAATCAGCATTGAGGAGTACAACCAGCGCTGCCGCGAAACCGTGATGCGCTTCAAGGCCCAGTGGGACGACCTCACCGAGAAAATGGGCTATTGGGTGGACCTCGACGACCCCTACATCACCTTCGAGCCCGAGTACATTGAGAGCTGCTGGGCCCTGCTCAAGAAGCTCTACGACAAAGGCCTTCTCTACAAAGGCTACACCATCCAGCCCTACTCGCCGGCGGCCGGCACCGGCCTTTCCTCGCACGAGCTGAACCAGCCGGGCACCTACCGGGACGTGAAAGACACCACCGTGGTGGCGCAGTTCAAGGTGAAGCGGGATGAGAAGTCGGAGAAGCTATTTGCCAATGTGCAGCTCGACGAAGTGCCACTGGCTGCTTTATACGGCGACAATGAATCAGAGCCCGAGGTGTTCATCCTGGCCTGGACGACGACGCCCTGGACCCTGCCCGCCAACACCGGGCTGGCCGTGGGCAAGAACATCCCGTACGTGCTGGTGAGCACCTTCAACCCCTACACCTACGCGCCCATCCGGGTGGTGCTGGCGGAGGCGCTGGTGGGCAAATACTTCTCGGAGAAAGGCAAAGAGGCCTCGTTTGAGGACTTCAAGCCCGGCGACAAAGTGCTGCCCTGGCGCATCGAAAACACCTTCAAAGGTGCCGACCTCGTGGGCATCAATTACGAGCGGCTGTTCGGCCACGACAAAGGCTTTCCGGCGTTTGAAAACGAGGAAAACGCCTTCCGCGTGATTCCCGGCGACTTCGTGACCACCGAGGACGGCACCGGCATCGTGCACATTTCGCCCACGTTTGGCGCCGACGACTTCCGGGTAGCCCAGCTGGCCGGCGTCCCCGCCCTGATGGTAGCCGACGACGAAGGCAAGCTCGGCCCCATCGTGGACCGGACGGGCCGCTACGTGGCCCAGATGGGCGAATTTGGCGGCCGCTGGGTGAAGAACTACGACGGCCACGACGAGTCGGGAGCCGACTACAAAACTCTCGACGAAAGCATTGCCATCCGCATGAAAGGCGACGGCACGGCCTTCAAGGTGGAGAAGTACGAGCATACCTACCCGCACTGCTGGCGCACCGACAAGCCTGTGCTCTACTACCCGCTCGACTCCTGGTTTATCAAGACCACGGCGGTGAAAGACCGGCTCATCGAGCTCAACAAAACCATCAACTGGCAGCCTGCCAGCACCGGCACCGGCCGCTTCGGCAACTGGCTGGAAAACCTGGTCGACTGGAACCTGAGCCGCTCGCGCTACTGGGGCACGCCCCTGCCCATCTGGCGCACCCAGGACGGCACCGAGGAAATCTGCATCGGCAGCATCGAGCAGCTGAACGCCGAAATCGACAAGGCCGTCGCCGCCGAAGTCATGACCCACAACCCCTACCAGCTGGTGGATGGCAACTGGGTAATGGCCAACGGCTCTACGGACCAAACCACTAAAATCGACCTGCACCGGCCCTACGTGGACGACATCTTCCTGGTGTCGCCCTCGGGCCAGCCCATGTACCGCGAAACCGACCTCATCGACGTGTGGTTTGATAGCGGCGCCATGCCCTACGCCCAGTGGCACTACCCGCTGGAAAACGGCGAGAAATTCAAGCAGAACTTCCCGGCCGATTTCATTGCCGAAGGCGTGGACCAGACCCGCGGTTGGTTCTTCACGCTGCACGCGCTGGCCGTGATGCTGGAGGACTCGGTGGCCTACAAAAACGTGATGGCCAACGGCTTGGTGCTCGACAAGAACGGCAACAAGATGAGCAAGCGCCTCGGCAACGCCGTGGATCCGTTTGCCACCATCAGCCAGTACGGCCCCGATGCCACGCGCTGGTACATGATTGCCAACGCCCAGCCCTGGGACAACCTCAAATTCGACGTGGCCGGTATCACGGAGGTGCAGCGCCGCTTCTTCGGCACGCTCTTCAACACCTACTCGTTCTACGCCCTCTACGCCAACCTCGACGGCTTCCAGGCCCGCGAATTCGACCGCACGCCGCACGCCGAGCTGAGCGAGCTGGACCGCTGGATTCTCAGCAAACTCCAGTCGCTGATCCTCGAAGTGCGCGGCCACTACGACAGCTACGACCCTACGAAGGCCGCCCGCGCCATCCAGGATTTCGTGACGGACCAGCTCTCCAACTGGCACGTGCGCCTTTCGCGCCGCCGCTTCTGGAAGGGCGAGCTGACCGCCGACAAGCGCGCCGCCTACGAAACCCTGCAGGAATGCCTGGTGGTAGTGTCGCAGCTCATGGCCCCGATTGCGCCCTTCTTCGCCGAGTGGCTCTACCAGAACATGACCAACGGCATGCGCGCCGAAGCCATCGAGCGCAAGACCCCGCTGGCCGCCGAATCGGTGCATTTGACCCTGCTGGTAGAGGCCGATGAGGCCCGTATCGATAAGGACCTGGAGGAGCGCATGGAGCTGGCTCAGCGCATTTCTTCGCTCACTCACTCACTCCGCAAGAAATCGGTGCTGAAGGTGCGCCAGCCGCTCCAGCGCATTCTGGTGCCGGTATTCAACGACTCGACCCGCGCTCAGGTGGCGCTGGTGGAAGATCTGATCTGCGCCGAGGTGAACGTGAAGCATGTGGAGTTCCTCGATGATGCCAGCGGCGTGCTGGTGAAATCGGTGAAGCCCAACTTCAAGCGCCTGGGCCAGCAGTACGGCGCCAAGCTGAAAGCCGTGGGCGCCCGCATCCAGCAGATGAGCGCCAAGGAAATCAGCACCCTCGAAAAAACCGGCCAGCTGGCCGTGGAAATCGACGGCGAAGCCTACACCCTGGCCCCCGACGACGTGGAAATCCGCACCCAGGACCTGCCCGGCTGGCTGGTAGCCACCGACGGCCCGCTCACCGTGGCCCTCGACGTGACCCTCACCGACGAGCTGCGCCAGGAAGGCGTGGCCCGCGAGCTGGTGAACCGCCTCCAGAACCTGCGCAAAGACAGCGGCCTGGAAGTGCAGGACAAAATCCGCGTGACGCTGGGCCAGCAGCCCGAGCTGGAAGCCGCCGTGCAGTCGTTCGGCGGCTACATCCGGGAGGAAGTGCAGGCCCTGAGCCTGGATTTCGCCCCGGAAATCAGCGGCGGCGCGGTGCTGGAATTCGACGAGTTTTCCGTGCCTGTGCTGCTGAACGTAGCAACTGCCTAAGCCTCAGGTGCCAACCGCCGCCTCCCAAACGGCGGTTGGCACACCGGCGCACAAAGCCCGGAATCTGCTGCCGAATCTGGCTCAAAACGGCATAAACTGCCACTCGAAACACATACCAACGGCGCAACGGCCCGGCTTTCGGCTCCGAGGCCTAAGTCTAAAATTCTGCGTCACTTTGTGCTGCGAGAGGGGAGAGGTTGCCGGCCTGACACAGCGTCAGGGCGGCGTCTCACTTCTCACTTCTAACCTCTCACTTCTCCCTAATGAAGTACTGGAAATACTATCTGGTGGCCGTGCTGGTCATCGTCATTGATCAGCTCTCCAAGTGGGCCGTGCACCGCTACATGCCCCTCGGCATGCCTGGCGAAGTACCGCTGCTCGGCGACTGGCTGAAGCTGCACTACACCACCAATCCGGGCATGGCCTTCGGAGTGGAGCTGCCCGCGCCCTACGGCAAGGTGCTGCTCACGCTGTTCCGGCTGGTGGCCGTGACGGGCATTGCCTACTACATCCGGCGGCTGTGGCAGCAGCGCGCGCCCCAGGGCCTCATGTTCTGCATCGCCCTGATTCTGGGCGGTGCCATCGGCAACCTCGTCGATTCCATCTTCTACGGCATTGTCTACGGCCCCGCCCTCACGGTGTACGGCGCCCCCACGCCCTGGCTGCACGGGCAGGTGATTGACATGATTTTCGTGGATTTCCCCGACGGTTTCTTCCCCGCCTCGTGGCCGCTGGTCGGTGGCCAGATGATTCCGGACTTCCCCATCTTCAACATCGCCGACTCCAGTATCTTCGTGGGCGTGGTGCTGATTCTGCTGTTCCAGAACCGTTTCTACAGCACCGAAGACGAAAAAGCGCACCCCTTGGCCGCCAACGACCCCGCCGCCGCCCAGGCCCGCCACGACGCCGAAGCCTCGGAAGTGGTGTAGGTTTTGCCTTTAATTGGCTGAAAGCGGCCCGCCGGAATTGTTCCGGCGGGCCGTTTCCGTTTTATACGCCGCCTGTCATCCTGAGCTTGCGAAGGATCCTATCACGTCTGAGCAAGTTGTTCAATAGTAATCCAGACGTGATAAGGTCCTTCGCAAGCTCAGGATGACAGATGAAGCGCTGTGTATCTTTACCGACTTGCCTGCCTATCTGCTATGCCCCAGCCCATCCTTTCCGTTCGCAACCTGACCATCGACTTCAACAGCCACCGCGGCAACACGCGGGCCGTGCAGGACGTTTCCTTTGACCTGCACCGGGGCGAGACGCTGGCCATCGTGGGCGAGTCGGGCTCGGGCAAGTCGGTGACGTCGCTAGCGCTGATGGGGCTGATTCCGCTGCCGCCCGGCCGGATTGTGAGCGGCGAAGCGCGGTTCCAGAGCGAGGCGCTGGGGGAGGTGGACTTGCTGCAGCTCACGGACAAGCAGCTGCAGCAGGTGCGCGGCAACGACATCGGAATGATTTTTCAGGAGCCGATGACCTCGCTGAACCCGGTCTATACCTGCGGCAGCCAGGTGGTGGAAGCCCTGCGCCTGCATACCTCGCTCAGCGAGAAAGAAGCCGAGGCCCGCACCGTGGAGCTGTTCACGATGGCTCAGCTGCCGCGCCCCGAGAAAATCTTCGCCAGCTACCCCCACGAAATCAGTGGCGGCCAGAAGCAGCGCGTGATGATTGCCATGGCTATGGCCTGTAACCCCGCCATCCTCATTGCCGACGAGCCCACCACCGCCCTCGACGTGACGGTGCAGGCCCGCATGCTCCGCCTCATCGACGACCTGCGCCGCCAGCACAACACCGCCGTCATCTTCATCACCCACGACCTGGGTGTGGTGGCCGAAATTGCCGACCGGATTCTGGTGATGTACCGCGGCCGCGTGGTGGAGCAGGGCCCGGTGCTCGACATCTTCACCAATCCGCAGCATCCCTACACCAAAGGCCTGCTGGCCTGCCGCCCAAAACTTTCCGTCGGGCGAAAAAAACTTCCCGTAGTGGCTGATTTCATGCGTGAAACGGCCGAAGGAGGCTTTATCAGCACTGAAACTGACATTGTGCAAGTAGTTGATGGTCTTGCAGGTGAAGCCCCCGATTCAACCTCTCACAACAGCGTTGAAACCACCAAAACGTTCCCCGTGGAACATAGCGTTTCACGCCCCGAAACCCCTGAATTTGGCCTGGAAACGGCCCCTGGCCTGGAATCCGGCCAGCCCTTGCTGACCAGCAGTGGCGCCACCAGTGGTGCTACGAATTCCCCGGAGGGGTTCGTAGTACCACTACCGTTGAACGACACCGCCACTAACTCCGCTGCCTCGTTCAACGATAGTGGTACCACGAGGCCTTCGGCAACACGTGGCACCACAGCTCCCTTGCTGCAGGTCGAAAACCTGAACGTGCACTTCCCGATTCGTAAGGGCTTCTTCAACCGCAAGCCCGAGTTTGTGCGGGCCGTGGATGGCGTGAGCTTCGACATCTATCCGGGCGAGACGGTGGGCCTGGTGGGGGAGTCGGGCTGCGGCAAGACCACGCTGGGCCGGGCGCTGCTGCGGCTGGTGGAACCAACCTCGGGCAGTATCCTGTTCGAAGGTATCGACCTGGCACAGCTGCCGGCCGAGCAGCTGCGCCGCCGCCGCCGCGAGTTTCAGATGGTGTTTCAGGACCCCTACGCCGCCCTCAACCCGATGATGACCGTGGGCGAAGCCATTCTGGAGCCCATGCGTGTGCACAACGTGGGCGGCACGCGCCAGGAGCAGAAGGCCCAGGTGCTGGAGCTGCTGCGCACCGTGGGCCTCACCGAAGCCCAGTATCAGCGCTACCCGCACGAGTTCAGCGGCGGCCAGCGCCAGCGCATCTGCATTGCGCGCGCCCTGGCCCTGCAGCCCAAGTGTATCATCTGCGACGAATCCGTGTCGGCCCTCGACGTATCGGTGCAGGCGCAGGTGCTCAACCTGCTCAACGACCTCAAGCGCGAGTTCGGCATCACCTACCTGTTCATTACCCACGACCTCTCGGTGGCCCGCTTCATGTCCGACCGGCTGCTGGTGATGCGTCAGGGCCGGATTGTGGAAAGCGGACCCGCCGCCGACATCTACGCCAACCCCCAGCACGAATACACCAAACAGCTGCTGGCCGCCATCCCCAAAGACACCCCCGCCGACATCCGCGCCGCCGTGGCCAGCCGGGGGTAAGCCTAGCTTCTGCCGGTTATCTATTTGTCATCCTGAGCTTGCGAAGGACCTTATCACGCTAAAACAGTAGCCATACCAACGACCCGTTCCAACCTGATAGGATCCTCCGCAAGCTCAGGATGACAGGTAGATGACGCTACAACTTCCCGCCCGTAATAGTTATTCCCTGATATATTCCGTATCATCTTTTCGAAGCCTGACCCAGGCTTCCAAACCTTCAACCAGGACAACTCAGAACCCAACGGGTTTTCCGCTATCAACCCCCGCCGCCTGCGAAAACGACAACCACTGGCGGCGCCCATTTTCTAAATGAAAAGAAAAGACGACTCCGCCGCCCCCCGCGCCGACCGCGCGAAGGCAGCCCCCGGCAGCCCTGATGCTGCCCTCATTTCCCAGGACCTGGTCTTCCGCATCTTCCGCGATAATCCCGAGAAGGTGCTGGCCTACCGCCAGATTTCCCGCCGCCTGGGCGTCACGACCCGTGAGCAGCGCGACGAAGTATTCGGCCACCTCAAGGCGCTGAAGAAAGCCGGCCTGCTGACGCTGGTGCAGAACGACGAGTACCGCCTCACCGACCCCGGTGCTGCGCCCGTGGCTACCGCCGCCGCCGGCCGCAACCCGCGCCGAAACGAGGCCGCGCCCGCCCGCCGCAGTGCCCGCTCCCCCGAGGCCGAGTTTGGCCAGGACCCGCTGGTGCACCGCCGCCGCGAGGCCGGCTTCGACTTCCCCGACGCCGATAATGCCACCGACTCGCGCCGCCGCCACGACTCCCACGCCGATACCATTGTGGGCAAGGTGGCGCTGGCCACCGACAAGTTTGCCTTCGTGATTTCCGAGGAAAGTGAGAGCGACGTGCGCGTGTTCACGGACCGCCTGCGCTTTGCCATGCAGGGCGACACGGTGCGCCTGCGCCTGCGCGGCTCCCGCGACGGCCGCCCCGTCGGCGACGTGGTGGAAGTGCTCCAGCGCGTGCGCCCCGAGGTGGTGGGCCGCCTGCAGGTGCGCGGCGGCATCGGCTTCGTGAAGCCCGACAACCGCAAGATGTACTTCGACGTGTTCGTGCCCTTCGAGAACCTGAACGGCGCCGTGGATGGCGAGAAGGTGCTGGTGCGCGTCACGGAGTTTCCGGAGGATGCCAGCCGCTCGCCCATGGGCGAGGTGGTACGCAGCTTCGGCCAGGCCGGCGCCAATGAGGCTGAGATAAACGCCATCATGGCCGAGTTCGGTCTGCCGTTTGAATTTTCGGCCGAAGTGGAAGAAGAGTCGGAGTCCATTTCCGAAGCCATTCCGGCTTCCGAGATTGAGCGCCGCCGCGACTTCCGCCACATCACCACCTTCACCATCGACCCCGCCGACGCCAAGGACTTCGACGATGCCCTGAGCATCCAGAAGCTGGAAAACGGCCACTGGGAAATCGGGGTGCACATCGCCGACGTGACCCACTACGTGCGGCCCGGCACGGCGCTGGAAGAGGAGGCCAAGCACCGCGCCACCTCGGTGTACCTCGTGGACCGCGTGATTCCGATGCTGCCCGAGCGCCTCTCCAATGGCCTCTGCTCGCTGCGCCCCAACGAGGACAAGCTGACCTTTTCGGCCGTGTTTGAGCTCGATGAAAACGGCAAGCTCTACGAGTCGTGGTTCGGCAAAACCATCATTCACTCCGACCGCCGCTTCGCTTACGAAGATGCGCAGGAGCGCATCGAAGGGCTGGAGTCGGACTACACCGCCGAGGTGCAGCTCATGAACAGCATCGCCAAGAAGCTGTGCGCGCAACGCTTCAAGCAGGGCGCCATCAGCTTCGAGACGCAGGAAGTGAAGTTCCGGCTCGACGAGAACGGCAAGCCGCTGGGCGTGTTCGTGAAGGAGCGCAAGGACGCGCACAAGATGATTGAGGAGTTTATGCTGCTTGCCAACCGCAAGGTGGCCGAGTTCGTGTTCAAGCTCAAGGCCCGCAAGCCGCGCTTCACGATGGTGTACCGCGTGCACGAAGCCCCCGACCCGGACCGCCTGCAGACCTTCGCGCTGTTCGCCAAGAAATTCGGCCACAGCCTCGACCTGACGAATCCCAAGAAGATCAGCACTGAGCTCAACGACCTGTCGATGGAGGTGATGGGCCGGCCCGAGCAGAACGTCCTGCAGACCCTGGCCGTGCGCACCATGAGCAAGGCCATCTATACCACCGAGCCGCTGGGCCACTTCGGCCTGGCCTTCGAGCACTACTCGCACTTCACCTCACCCATCCGTCGCTACCCCGACATGATGGCGCACCGCCTGCTGGAACACTACCTAGAGGGCGGCAAGAACGTGGACGTGGAGCCCGTGGAAGAAGAGTGCAAGCACTCCTCGGAGCGTGAGAAAGTGGCGGCCTCCGCCGAGCGCGCCAGCATTAAGTACAAGCAGGTGGAGTTCATGTCCGAAGTGATTGGTGAGACGTTCACCGGCGTGGTGTCGGGCCTCACGGAGCGCGGCATGTACGTGGAAATCGAGGAGAACAAGTGCGAAGGCATGGTGCGCCTGAGCGAGATTCCCGGCGACCATTTCGAGCTGGACCGCGACAACTACCGCATCGTGGGCCAGCGCAGCAAGCGCATCATTCAGTTCGGCGACGAGCTGCAGGTTATCGTGAAATCGGCTAACCTGCTCGACCGCACCATCGACTTCGAGCTGGTGGACAACCGCCCCGACGCCGTGAAGCAGCGCGAGCTGCAGGAGCGTCGCGAGAACAGCAAGCCCCGCGGTTACCGCCCCGAGCGCAGCAGCGGCGGCGGAGGTCGGCCCGGCGGCGACAAAGGCAAGCGCCGCCGGTAGGAGGGTGCTGCCACAGGGCCGCCTGTCATCCTGAGCAAAGCGAAGGACCTTATTACGTTGAAACGGTTGATGCCATAACGGCCCGTTCTGATGTGATAAGGTCCTTCGCTTTGCTCAGGATGACAGGCGTTTTTCATGGTTGCCTGCCTACTCAGCCACTCAGCTACTCTTCCGTACCTTTCCTCTCCGAACCTTTACCTGTTTCTGTGGACCTGACTGCCCTTTCCAACAAACTCACGGCCGCCCTCGCCGAGCTGCACTACGGCGACCAGCCCACGGCCCTCTACGAGCCCATCCGCTACATCATGGCCCTTGGTGGCAAGCGCATCCGGCCGCTGCTCACGCTGCTGGGCGCCCAGCTCTACACCGATGCCCTGGACGTGGCCCTGAAGCCCGCCCTGGCCGTGGAGGTGTTCCACAACTTCACCCTGCTCCACGACGACATCATGGACCAGGCCCCGCTGCGCCGCGGCCAGCCCACGGTGCACGAAAAGTGGAACCCCAACGTGGCCATCCTGAGCGGCGACGTGATGCTGGTGCGGGCCTACGAGCTGCTGTTTGACATGCCGCCCGCCCTGCTGGCGCCCATGCTGCGCCGCTTCTCCCAGACGGCCGCCGAGGTGTGCGAAGGCCAGCAGTGGGACATGAACTTCGAGACGGAAACCCAAGTCAGCATCGACCAGTACGTTGACATGATCCGGCTGAAAACGGCCGTTCTGCTGGGCTTCGCGCTGGAGCTGGGCGCCCGGCTCGGTGGCGCTTCCGAGGAGGATGCTGAGCACCTGCGCCTGTTCGGCGAAGGCATCGGCATAGCCTTCCAGCTCCGCGACGACCTGCTCGACGTGTACGGCGACGCCGCCACCTTTGGTAAGCGTGTGGGCGGTGACATCCTTAGCGACAAGAAAACCTTCCTGCTGCTCACGGCCCAAACCCAGGCCAACGACGCGCAGCGCGCCCAGCTGGCCCGCCACATCGGCCAGCCCATCTCGAATGCCGACGCCAAGGTGCAGGCCGTGCGTGCCCTCTACGACGAGCTGGCTATCCGCCCCCAGACCGAGGCCCGCATCAACCACTACTTCGAGGATGCCTTGCAGCATCTGGACCGCGTGAGCGTGCCAGCAGCCCGCAAGGAGCCCCTGCGCCATCTGGCCCTGCAGCTGTTGGAGCGCGAAAGCTAGGCTATCGGTTTGTGGCGCGGACTTCAGTCCGCAGCCCCTCCGCGTAGGCAATTGGCGCAGTATACATGGTCTGCGGACTGAAGTCCACGCCACGGCCATACAAACCACGGCTTTTCCGGCCCCTCAGCGTCTTCCGTGCGCTCTACCGGGCTAGGAAGTTCCAGAGGCGGCTTTCGGTTGCCTGACGCGCCTTAAACGCGCTTATTTCCTCTTCTATTCCTCCCGCATGTCCTTTCTCAACCCCATTCTGATCCTGATAGCCCTCACGGCCGGCATTTCGATGTACGCGTGGTCGAACCGCGCGCTGCTCGATGGCTGGATTCTGAGCCCCTACCTGATGCAGCAGCGGCAGCAGTGGTACCGGTTCCTCACCTCCGGTTTCCTGCACGCCGACCTGACCCACCTGCTGTTTAATATGTTTGCCTTCTATTCGTTCAGCCCCATCGTGCTGCGCCAATATGTGGTAAACTTTGGAGTGGGAGCGGGCATTGGGTTCTTTCTGCTGCTGTACCTGGGCGGCATCATTCTGTCGTCGGTGCCCACGTTTTTCCGCCACCGCAACAACCCAGGTTACCACAGCTTGGGGGCTTCGGGCGGGGTATCGTCGGTGGTGTTTGCCAGCGTGCTGCTGTTTCCGGTGGCACCGGGCGGCGGCGGCATCTACATCTTCCCGCTCCCGATTCCCATCCAGCCATTCGTGTTCGGACTTCTCTACCTGGCGTATTCCTACTACATGAGCCGCCGCAGCGCCGACAACATCAACCACGACGCTCACTTTTATGGCGCTTTGTATGGTGTGCTGGTCACGCTGGCTCTGCTACCGTCATCTGCCCTCAATTTTGGGCAGCAGGTGCAACTGTATTTAAGTAATATATTGTAAATCAATGACTTGTAAAATTTATATTCTGCCACGTATATCTATTCTGAGTGGCAACCCGTAAACGGGCTTCAAACACACTCTCTACTCCCATGAACAAACTCAAAACTCTTTCCCGCCGCCTGCCGGTCGGGATGCTTTCCCTGGCCATGGCCTTCTCGCTGCTGCTCAGCAGCTGCGCCGGCCGCAGCAGCAATGGCAACGTCACCATCTTCGGGGTGTTCTACATCATTCTGGCCGTAGCCGCTTTCCTGAGCCTGATCAAGCAGGACTGGTCGACGGGCAAGAAGATCATCTGGGGCCTGATCATCTGGTTCTTCCCCTTCGGTGGTTCCATCATCTACTTCCTGTTCTCAGGTCGTCGCTAGTTTCAGGCAGCGTTTGTAAGTGAAAAGCCCCGGCACGGTTTCGTGTCGGGGCTTTCTGTTTGCGGTGGGCTGCGGTTTAACTACAAGCCTTTCAGGAGCCGTTGCTTCTCCAGCCGGGCTACGTGCTTCAGCAGCTCTCCCGTGTTGGTGATTTCCTTTACCTGCCAATGGTCGCCCTGGTTACGCATCTTCAGCTCCACCACCAGCGTGGTGTCGTACTTGGGCTGCGTGAACTCCAGGCCTACCAGCGCCTGCTCGCCCTGCTCGGTCACGTACTTAATGTCCTTGAACTGGCTGTCGGAGCTTACTACTTTGCCTGCCAGCCCCAGCACCGACACGTTTACCAGCCGGTCGGGCGCGGCGGCGGCGGCCGCTTCCACCGAACCGGTTTCGATGTAGCGCTGCAGCTCCTGGCGCGCCGATTGGGCCAGCTGAGGTTTCAGCAGCCGTAGGGCGCCCTTAAACATCATGCCGCCCGGGTTCAGCAGCCCCAGCGCCGAGCCCTGGCTGGTGACCTGATCCACGAGGTTGCCCGTCACGCTGCTCACGTCTACGTACCGCTCAAAGTCGGCCATGTCATGAGTGCGCACGGCATTGGCGGCCTGCATCAGCGCGTATTTGGGGCTTGCCTTTAGGCTTTGATAATAGAGATACCCGCCGACGGCCAACGCCGCCAACACGACCAGAAGAATCAATCGTTTCATAGAAGAGGGAAGAAGTTACCAGCGAAAATACTGGATTCAGCTGGTCTTTCGCGGTACGGTCGGCCCCGGCATGCGGGCGGCCGGCAGCTATTCGGGCGGGCCCTGCGTACTGCCCCGTATGCCTACTTCCCACGCTTCTTTAGCCCACCCCGAGGTACACGGCCACCGGGGCTGCCGCGGCCTTTTTCCCGAGAATACGCTGCCCGCTTTCCTGCACGCCGTGCGACTGGGCGTGACCGTGCTGGAACTGGATGTGGTGCTGTCGGCCGATGGGCAGGTGGTGGTGTCGCACGAGCCCTGGATGAGCGCCGCCATCTGCCTCGACCACGCCGGCCAGCCTATCCCGGCGGCCACCCAGCAGCAGCACAATCTCTATCGAATGCCCTACGCCCAGATCCGCCGCTACGATTGTGGGCGGCGGCAGCACCCGGCTTTTCCGGCTCAGCAAAACCTGCCGGCGCACAAGCCGCTGCTCCGCGAAGTAGTGGCCGCCACCGATCAGCTGGCCCGGGAGCTGGGCCAGGCACCGCCCCGTTTCAGCCTGGAAGTGAAGAGCGAGCCGGCCGGCGACAACCTGTTCCATCCGGCCCCGCCGGCCTACGTAGCGGTGGTCCTGGCCGAGCTGTGCCGCCTGGATCTGGAGCGCCGCACCACGCTCCTGTGCTTCGACGTACGCATCCTGCAGGAGGCCCGGCGCCAACTGCCGGGCCTGCCGCTGTGCCTGCTCGTGGAAGACGAAGTACCCCTCACCGAACACCTGCTGCAGCTCGGTTTTGTCCCGGAAGTATATGGCCCGTGCCACGACTTGGTGACGCCGCAACTGGTAACCGAAGCCGCCCAGGACGGCCTGCTACTGGTGCCCTGGACAGTGAATGATCCGGCCGATATGAGGCGCCTGACAGCCCTCGGTGTAGCCGGTATCACCACCGATTATCCCGACCGATTACTGCAGCTGTATACCCAGGCATAGTAACCACAGGTGCCTATGGACGGCACAGGCGTAGCCGAATCTGGTAGTGAAGGAGAAAGAGCACCTGTAGCAACTTGTTACAGGTGCTTTTTGCTTGTAATAACCCTCTCAACGCCCATACAATGCACTTTTCTGCAATGCCAGGAATAATACTGTAACACTGTAAAGATGTTACAGTGCATAATATGTAAAGTGTAAAATGTGCAATAATGTAACAAGTGTACAATCAGCATGTATCATGTAACGCAACTGTATTTGTCTCGTCAGTATTGTTAAATGAAACACAATTGTCATATTTACATACCCAGCAAAACACGAAACGTTACTATGCCACATCAAGGCGAAATACTCCAGGAGGCCATCAAAAACAGCGGTATTTCCATCACACGTATTGTGGATGGACTGGGTATTACACGGCCTACCATCTACCGTAAATTCAAGGAAGAGACACTTGATTACGGATTTGTAAAGAAGGTAGGAGATATTATCGGACACGACTTTTCCAGCGACTTTACAGTTGTTCAGCAAGTGTCTTTGCCGTTTGTAACACAACGGGCTGATGTTACAGCTTTGCCCATTGTAACAAATAGAGATGCTTCTGTATCACAACCTGAGCCAGATACCGCTAAACAGCTTTTAGCTCTGCAGACCAAGTACATTTCCCTGCTGGAAGCCTATAATGAACTACTGTTGAAAGTGTATGGGCCTAGGTGACAAAATTGTTCCACGTGAAACATTTTTGTCTGTATTACGGTAGGATTTTAACCTCAAGCCTACAGGTGGGAGAGCTGAAAGCAGGAGGGAAGATGGGTGGGGCTGCAGGGCTCTGAAGCACAAAAAGCAGCGGGGCGCAGCAGAGTAAATCTGCTGCGCCCCGCTGCTTTTATTAGTTCTCTGCATGGTGAGAGAGGAGCGGGCTAATAGCTGATTTGGCACCGCTCATTCTCCAGCATATGGAGGAGGCTGTCGGCGTGCATGCCGGTTCGGGCATCGTTGAATTGGCGGAGGTATTGGGCGTTGAACTCCCGCCGCTTGATGGCTTCCACGAACCGTCGGGTGTCGTCCGGCGTTTCGAGCAACAGGCCCGGTACCGGAGTCGGACGGCCTTCGTCGTCCTTGGCCACCATCGTGAAGTAAGAGGTGTTGGTGTGCTTCACGGTGCCGGTTCTTACGTCTTCGGCAATGACCTTGATGCCGACCAGCAGCGAGGTGCGACCCACGTAGTTTACCGAGGCCAGCAACGACACCAGTTCTCCCACGGCCACCGGTTGCAGGAAGTTCACCCCATCGACACTGACCGTGACGCAGTAAGTGCCCGCGTGTTTGGAAGCCGCCGCGTAGGCGACCTTATCCATGAGCGAAAGCAGGATGCCGCCATGGATCTTGCCGCCGAAATTGGCGTACGAGGGAATCATGAGCTCGGTGAGCGTAACCCGGGAATATGACACGGGTCGAAAGTCGGGAAGAGGGTAGGGGAGCATAGGCACAGCAAGTGGAGGGAGAAACATTCCGGCAGTAGCATTGCCGGACCTGTGCAAGGTAAGAGGGCTTGCTAGGTCAGGACACAATGCGGTATGCCTGCCGCTATGCCTAGCCTCAGGTAGCGGAACAGCCGGGCCAAAGCGGGAACCGGCAAGCCGCACAGCCGTAGCAAAGCCAAGTTGCGGAGAAGCTCCGGTCTGATGACTCTTTCAGCCGTCGGTTCGGTGGTGGAATGCACGAGGTGGCTGCGGCTGTCAAGGCGGGCCATGTACGCCTGCGACGACCGGTCCGACGGCTTGAAGGTGCCGCCAAACTGGAGCCTTTGCCAGTGGCCGCCGCATCATCCGCCGCTTGTTTCAGCTAAGCTGGTAGGCAAGGTGAGCTAGGCTGCGCACTGCGATGTCGGATGATATGCTCAATAAATGCTGGTACAAGCCGCGCGCTCGGAGAGAAGCCTGATAAAGCAGAGGTGCGCAGCCGGGATGCGAAGTGCTTATAGGAACACAACTTCTTTGATAACGGCTTCGCCTACCTCGTCATTGATGAGCTGCATCACGCGGGTCTTGGCCATCACCAGCTCATGCTTGAGCGGGGCCGAGGAAAGCCGCACGAAGAGCTTGCCGTTGCTTACGTACACTTCCTGCGTCTTTAGGGCCACGGCCTTTCCCATCACCTTCTCCCAACTGCCAACTACCGTTACTTCGTTGAGCTTGCCCTGCAGGCGGTAAGCCTTCAGCAAGGCCTGGATGCTGTCTTTCAAAGACACAATATCGGCACGACGTGAGTTTTCGGAGTTGCTAGGTTTCTTCACGTCGGTGCGGTATAATGATGCGCGAAAGATACTGCCGCGCGCAGCGAAGCAGCTCCCAAAGGTACGATGCCCTGGCGCGGCTTACACCGCCCGCACTGTACCGCCTTCCACCCGAAACCGATTGATCTGCTCGGTGATACTGGCCAGCGCCAGATCGGTGCGGTCGAGGTGAGTGTCGGTCAGAAAGATCTGTCCGAAGGTATGGTCGGCGACCAGCTGTAGGAGCCGCACAATGCGCTTCTCGTCCAGCCGATCGAAAATGTCGTCGAGCAGGAGCAGAGGTTTCTGCTGGTTGCGCGCCGCCAGGATTTCAAACTGCGCTAGCTTCAGCGCAATGACGTAGGACTTCTGCTGGCCCTGCGAGCCGTAGCTCTTCACCGGCAGCCCGTCCATCAGAAACACGAAGTCGTCTTTATGCGGGCCGGCAGTGGTGCGCTGCAGCGCCAGGTCTTTGCGCTCCTGAATCCGGAGCAGTTTGGCGAAGTCGGTTTCGGGCAGCTCACTCTTATAGGTGAGCAACACCTGTTCGCGGCCGTCGGCCAGCAGCTGGTAGTGGCGCTGGAAGAGCGGCTCGAAGTCCAACAGAAACTGCTGGCGGGCGGCTACCAGCTGCAGGCCCAGCGGCACCAGCTGCTCGTCCAGCACCAGCAGGTAGTCCCGGTCGTAACCACCCTGGCGCTCGGCAGCCAGCTTGAGCAGCGAGTTGCGCTGCCGCAGAATATGGTTGTAAGAAATGAGCAGCTCTAAGTAGGCGTGGTCTAGCTGCGAGATGAGGCTGTCGAAATACTTGCGCCTCTCCTCGCTGCCCTGCCGGATCAGGTCGGTGTCGTAAGGCGAAATGAGCACGGCCGGGTAGCGGCCGATGTGGTCGGCTATTCGGTCGTAGGGTTGCTTATTGCGCGACACCGCCTTTTTCTGCCCGGCCCGCAAGCTCACCTGAATGGTCTCCGACTCAGTTGCCGGGGTCGCCGCATCGGTGGGCTGGAAGCGGCCCTTCACCACAAAGAATTCTTCACCTTGCTTGATGCTCTGGGCATCAACCGAGGTGAAGGCGCTCTTTGTCAGGGAGAGGTAATGAATGGCGTCGAGCAGGTTAGTCTTGCCGCTGCCATTGTCGCCGATGAAGCAATTGATGCGGGGCGACAGGCGTAAATTCGCTTCGTCGTAGTTTTTAAAGAACAGAAGCTGCAGGCTTTCCAGTATCATGCGCGGGGTTCGGAATTGCAATCATTTTACGTACTTTCGCATCCCAAACGCGAACAACTGAAAGCAAGATGGCGGAGACGAAAGTAAAGGCTGCCCCCAAGGCTTCCAACTCGGTGAAGAAAACGCCGACCCAGAAAGCCGTAGCCAAAAGCGACGCGGTTACCAAAACGGTAACCCAGCCTGATCCGGTGTTGCCGCCCGCTAACGGCGCGGCTCCTGCCGCTACGAAAAAAGGCGGCAAGTCGGCGAAAGCCGCTGGTTCAGCCAAGCCGAAGTTTTCCAAGGAAATCTACATGCGCTGGTACGAGCAAATGCAGCTCATGCGCAAGTTTGAGGAGAAAGCCGGCCAGCTATACGGGCAGCAGAAGATTAAAGGCTTCTGCCACCTCTACATCGGGCAGGAAGCCTGCGCCGCCGGTGCCGTTTCAGCCCTGACCAAATCCGATAAGTGGATTACCGCTTACCGCGACCATGCCCACCCGTTGGCCCTGGGCACCTCGCCCGACGCCATCATGGCGGAACTGTACGCCAAGGCCACCGGCTGCTCCAAAGGCAAAGGCGGCTCGATGCACATCTTCGACAAGGAGGTGAATTTCATCGGCGGCCACGGCATCGTGGGCGCGCAGGTGCCGATGGGTGCCGGCATTGCCTTCGCCGAGAAATACAACAAGACCGGCAACGTGTGCATCTGCTACATGGGCGACGGTGCCGTGCGCCAGGGCGCCCTGCATGAAGCCTTCAACATGGCCATGCTCTGGAAACTGCCCGTCATCTTCGTGGTGGAAAACAACGGCTACGCTATGGGCACCTCGGTGCAGCGCACTTCCAACGTGACGGAGCTCTACCACATCGGCCGCGGCTACGATATGCCGTCGGAGCCGGTGAACGGCATGAGCGTGGAAGACGTGCACGACGCCGTGGCCCGCGCCGCTGAGCGCGCCCGCGCCGGCGAAGGCCCCACGTTCCTGGAGTTCAAAACCTACCGCTACAAAGGCCACTCGATGAGTGACCCGGCCAAGTACCGCACCAAAGACGAGCTGGAAGATTACCGCTCGCGGGACGTCATCGAATCGGTGCGCCACACCATCCTCACCAACAATATGGCTACCGAGGACGACCTCACGGCCATTGATGAGAAGATCAAGGCGCAGGTGCTAAAGTCGGTGGAATTTGCCGAAACGTCTCCCTATCCTACTGCCGACGAGCTCTACAAAGACGTGTACGTGCAGCAGGATTATCCTTACATCCGCGACTAGTTCTGCCGCGAGCCTCCCCAGGTTTCGGCCCTCGTTTTCCAGTTACTTCTCATGTCGAAGATTCCTTACACGGGTAAAACACCCGGCGCCCGTCAGCCTCAGCAGCCCGTATCGGCCGATCCGCTAGGACAAGAAACCTATGCCACGGAGCACCCGATGCTGGAAGACCCGGACGCGCTGGCCGTGCGCCTGGCCGACTCGGAGAATTTCCTGCGCCGCAACAAGAACGTGCTGCTAGGCTTGCTGACGGTAGTGGTGCTGGCCATTGTGGGGGCGTTTGCCTTCTACACCTGGCGGGCTTCGCAGGACACCAAGGCGCAGGCCGTGATGTTCCAGGCCGTGAACTACTGGGAAGCCGACTCGCTGCAGAAGGCCATGAAAGGCGACGGCCAGAACCCGGGCCTGGAGACGGTAGCCAACGAGTACGGCGGCACTAAGGCCGGCAACCTCGCCAACTTCTACGCCGGTGTGGCCGCCCTCAAGCAGGGCCAGTACAAAGCCGCTGCCGACTACCTCGAAGACTTCTCTTCCGACGACCTGCTGGTGCAGGCCCGCGCCTACTCGCTGCTCGGCGACGCCAACCTGGAGCTGAACAAGCCCCAGGAAGCCGCCGACTTCTACAGCAAAGCCGCCAACCACAACGCCAACGAGCAGTTCACGCCGGTATACCTGCTGAAGGAAGCCACCGCCCGCGAGCTGGCCAAAGACACGGAAGGCGCCCTAAAAGCCTACGACCGCATCATCACGGAGTATCCGGCTGCGTTTGAGGTGAACGAGGCCCGCCAGTATAAGGCGCGCGTGGAAGCCATGAGCGGTAAGTAGAATCGCAGCTTTTGCAGAGTAAACGGATTGCACAGCTAGCAGAGGAAAGGACGGTCCGGTACCGTCCTTTCCTTTTTAATGTTTCCTGAGCGGCTCTGATTGTTCTGCGTTCTGCGTGTTCCAGTCTAGGCCAATCAGCCAGCCCGTCTTTAAATCTGTGTCATCCCCTTTAATCTGCAACATCCGCGATTTATGGCAACTGCCCTCAAAAACCTGAGCGACTACAACTCCGACCACTTCATCGACATTTCCGACAAACGGTTCGGGTTGGTAGTGGCCGAGTGGAACCGCGAAATCACAGACACCCTTGCGCAGGGCGCCTACGACACGCTCATCAAGCACGGCGCCAAGGAAGAGAATATCTTCCGCAACACGGTGCCCGGCAGCTTCGAGCTGACGTTGGGCGCGCAGCTGCTGGCCCAGCACGAGCAGATTGACGCCGTCATCTGCCTGGGCGTGGTCATCAAGGGCGAAACCAAGCACGACGACTACATCTGCCACGCCGTGGCCAGTGGCATCACCAACGTGGGCCTCAAGTTCAATAAGCCGGTCATCTTCGGGCTGGTGACCACCAACACGCTGGAGCAGGCCTGGGACCGGGCCGGTGGCAAGCATGGCAACAAAGGAGTGGAAGGCGCTGTGGCCGCCATTCATATGTTGAGCTTCTGAGGCCAGGGCGCGGGAGCGCTCGAAAACCAACCTGCCACCAAGTGATTGTCAGACAAAAGCGTAGCTTTGCGCCCGAAAAAGGCGGCAGGCACAAGTGCTTTCCGGCAAATACCGCCTACAGCCTGGACTTAGTGATAAACTAATTTCTGTAGCCAGCTGTTAGCGCAAGCATCTGGACGGAGGCCCGCTGCTTTCATCGCCGCATCTTCTCTCTCCCATTTTTAGTTTACTTTTTCTGACCCCGACATGAGTGACGAAACCATACGCTATTCCAGAGAAGATTTGGCTGAATTCGAGCAGATCATTCAGGATAAGCTGACCGCCGCCCGCAAAGAAGTATCCTTCATTAAGGAAACGCTGAGCCGCAAAAACGATTCGGGTACCGACAATACGGCTTCGTCCAGCAAGGTGCTGGAAGATGGCGCTGATACGGCCGAAAAGGAAAGCCTCAACCAGCTGGCGTCGCGTCAGATGAAATTCATCCAGCAGCTCGAAAATGCGCTGGTGCGCATCAAGAACGGCACCTATGGCGTGTGCATCGGCACCGGCAAGCTGATTCCGAAGGAGCGGCTGCGCGCCGTACCGCACACCCAGCATTCGATTGAAGCTAAAATGGCCCGTCGCGACTAGTTCCGACGGTTGTACTACCAGCGCCCGGGTTTTCGGCCGGCCTTCCTCCTGCAGGAAGTCAGGCTGTGAGCCCGGGCACTGTTTTCTGGTTGGGTTAGTTGTTATCGGGACCCAATCGGTTATCTTCCTGATACATCTGTTTTCACCTGTACCGTAGCGATACGGCACTCATCCTTGCAACCATGGGCAAGAAGCACAATTCCGGCAATCCAGCCGGCGGCCGCGGCCGCTCCGACCGTCCTTCCAGCAGTGCTGGAGGCTCAGGCTTTTATCAGAAATTCTCCGCTCCGCGCGGCGCGGGCAGTGGCTCGGCCGGCGACAGCCGCCCACCGCGCTTCGGTGGCGACCGGGACCGTTCCGGCGGCCGCTCCGGCGATGCGCCCCGCGGCGACTCCTCCTCGCGCCCTTCCTTCGGGCGCGGCCCTGCTGACCGCACCGGCGGCAGCGGCTTTGGTGGCCCCAAGAAATTTGGCAGTGGCGGCGGCAGCTTTGGCCGCAGCAACGAAGGCGGCTTCGGCGTCAACTCCCGCCCCCGCGACACGAATGGTGGCGACAGCCGCTCCTTCGGCAGCCGCCCTTCAGGTGGCCGCGACTTCGACCGTGGCGGTTCGCGCCGGGAAGACAATCGGAGCGGTGGCTTCGGAGCTTCGCGTGGCAGTAACGATGACCGCCGTAGTGGTGGCTTCGGCGGTGGCCCGCGCCGCGACAACGACGACCGCCGCAGTGGCGGTTTCGGAGGTGGCGGCAACCGCCGCGACGATGACCGCCGCGGTGGCTTTAATGCCCCGCCCCGCCGCGACAACGACGAGCGCCCGGTACGGCCGTTTGAGCCGCGCAAAACCTGGGACGGGCAGCCCTACCGCCAGGAAGGCCGCGCGGCAGTGCCCCGTGGTACGGCCGGCGAGCGGAACCGCAAGTTTGTGAAAGCTGACCCCAACCAGCCTGCAGCCCCCACTGGCTACACGCCACGCCCGGCTGCCTCGGAGCCTACCCCCCGGACCGATGACGCCAACGACCAGGGTCCTGACCGCGCCATCCGGCCGGCCCGGGCCTTTGATTTCCGCAGCCGCCCCGAGGGCCTCGACAACGAGCGCCCGGTAAGCCCGCGCCCCGAGCGTGACGCCGACTTCGGCGACCGGCCGCGCGGCGCATTCGGCGACCGTCGGGAGTCGGGCTTCAAGCCCCGCAGCACCGGCGAGCGTCCGGCTTTCGGCAACCGCAGCTTCAACGACCGCAAGGAAGGTGGCTTCGGTAACCGGGATGCTGCTGACCGCCGGGAGCCAAGCCGGGGTGCTTCTGACGCCAACCGCGACGCCCGCCCGTATGGCACGCGTCCGGAACGGGCAGCGCCCAAACGCTTCGGCCACGATGCCTCCACGCCCAACCGCGCCGACAAGCTGAAGCGCGGCGAAGTGGCAGGCCAGGCACCCGACTACAAAAACCTCAAGCACTACGAGGACGACAAAAGCCGCGGCAACAAGCGCCGCCGCGAAGAAGAGCAAGACGTGAAAGGCGATGAGCTGCGCCTGAACCGCTACATCGCCAACGCCGGCGTTTGCTCGCGCCGCGAAGCTGACTCGCTGATTGCGGCCGGCGAAATCAAGGTGAACGGCGAGGTGGTGACGGAAATGGGCTACAAAGTGCAACCCACCGACACCGTGCAGTACGGCAAAACCAACCTCAACAGGGAGAAACTGGTGTACGTGCTGCTCAACAAGCCCAAAGACACCATCACGACCACCGAAGACCCCGAAGGCCGCCGCACGGTGATGGATCTGGTGAAGGAGTCGTCGAAGGAGCGCATCTTCCCGGTGGGCCGCCTTGACCGCAACACCACGGGTCTGCTGCTGTTCACCAACGACGGTGAGGTGGCGCAGAAACTCTCGCACCCTTCGCACCGCAACAAAAAGATCTACCAGGCTGAGCTCGACAAGCCGCTCACCGAGGAGCATCTGGGCATGATTGCGGCCGGTATCGAGCTGGAAGACGGTAAGGCCGAAGTGGACGACGTGGCCGTAGTGGCCGGCAACCCGCACTTTGTGGGCATCGAAATCCACATCGGGCGCAACCGGATTGTACGCCGCATCTTCGAGTTCCTCGGCTACGACGTGGTGTCGCTGGACCGGGTGCAGTACGCGGGCCTGACCAAAAAGGACCTGCCGCGCGGCAAGTGGCGCTTCCTCAACGAGAAGGAAGTGATTCGCCTGAAGTATTTCATGTAATACGCAACCGCTGACCAGCGGTGTGGCTCTTAGTGGCGGGATGATGCGCGAACGATAGGAGAGAGGAGGCTGTTTTGCCGGCATTAGCTGCCCGGCCCAACGGCCCGCCTCGCCTCCTACGGTGCGCATCGTCCCGCCACTTTTTTGTTGTTCACCTTTCACGTTTATCGGGTTTGCGCACGTTTGCCCTTGATATTGGGAATACGGCCGTGAAATACGGCTGCTTCGAGGGCGCTGTGCTGCTGGAAACTGCCACGGGCCAGACGGCGGCGCAGGTGATGGCCGCTGTGGAGCGACTGCAGCCGCAGCACGCCATCGTAGCCTCAGTGGCCGAGCCCACCGCCGACTGGGCCCGGACGCTGCGCCAGCGGCTGCCGGGCACGGTGCTGGAGTTCAGCCCCGCCACCACGCCGCTACCGCTGCGCAACGCCTACGCCACCCCGCACACGCTGGGTGCCGACCGGTTGGCGGCGGCGGTAGGGGCGGCCTGGCTGCGGCCTGGCCAGCACACGCTGATTGTGGATGCCGGCACGGCCATCAAGTGCGACCTGGTGGAAGGCGGGCACACGTTTCGGGGAGGCAGTATTGCGCCGGGCCTGCACATGCGTTTTCGGGCCCTGCACACGTTTACGGGACGCCTGCCGCTGGTGGAAATCCCGGCCGACGGCGCCGCTCCGATACCCCTCACCGGTGACAATACCACCTCGGCCATCCAAAGCGGCGTGCTCAACGGGGCCGTGGCCGAAGTGAATGGCTTCATTGCCAGCTACCAGGCGCAGTATCCGGGGCTCAGCGTGGTGCTGGCCGGCGGCGATGCGGCTTTTTTCCAACCCCGGCTGAAAGGCCCTATCTTTGGCATTCCGGAGCTCGTGCTGATTGGGCTCCACCGTATATTGGCATACAATGTTGAACTCTAAATACGCCGGGCTGCTGGGCCTAACGCTGCTGAGCCTCGGGGCCGCTACACGCGGCCAGGGCCAGGGCCTGGGCAATTCTCCTTACTCCCGCCTCGGGCTGGGCGACACCTACTTCAACGCGGGCGGTGTCCGGCAGATGGGCATGGGTGGCGTCGGGGTTTCGGCCCCCAATGGCACCCAGATCAATGAGCTGAACCCAGCCCTGCTCTACTACATGAACCGCACAACGTGGGAGTTCACGGCGATAGGGCAGTACAAAACCATCGAGAACAACCAGACCTCGCAGAAAACGGGTACCGGCAAGCTGAATTATTTGGCGCTGGCCGTACCGCTTTCCAGCCGCTGGGGTGCTGCCGTGGGCCTCAAGCCCTTCAGCTCCGTCGATTTCGAATCGGTGGAGGCTCAGCGCGTCAACGGCGACCCGACGCTGGCGCAGGTGGTGAAGCAGTACCGTGGCGAAGGCGAACTGTCGGAGGCGTACTTCGCGCAGGGTGTGCGCGTGGCCAAGGGCCTTTCGGTGGGCGTGGTAGCCTCCTACGTGTTCGGTAGCATCGATGTCAGCACTGCCACGCAGGTGGTACCCGACGTGGTGACGGCCAACGACGCGCTGGAAAGAAGCGTCCTGCTCGACCATATTCATTACTCCGACTTCAAGTTCCGGGGCGGCGCCCAGTACCGCAGCAAGCTCAACAGCACCATCAACTACAACCTGGGGGCCGTTTATAGCTTCCAGGCCCAGCTGAACGGGGAGCGGAGCCTGACGCTGGACCGCCAAGCCTTTGCCGGCAACCAAGTAGAAAGCCTCGTGCTGGAAAGCGGCGAGGGCTCGGCCAACCTGCCGGCGCTGGCCCAGTTCGGGGTCAGCCTCGACAACAACAAAAACTGGTCGGTGAGCCTGGATGCGGCCAACCAGCAGTGGTCGAAGTTCCGGGCATTCAATGAGCGCGGCGGCACGGTGGGCGTGCCCCTGAGCAATACGTGGCGCGCGGCCCTGGGCGGCGAGTTTGCCCCCGACCCGACTTCCGTCGACAAGTACTTCCGGCGCGTAACCTACCGGGCCGGCGTATCGGTGGCCGAAATGCCTTACCGCCCCGGCGGCCAGGTGCTCTACGACCGGGCCGTGAGCTGGGGCTTCTCGTTCCCGGTGTCGGCCTCGCCGCTGGATGCTACCACTCTCAACATGGGCTTCACCTATGGCCGCCGCGGCAACACCGACGTGCAGCAGCTGGCCAGCGGCGCTACCGAGCGCAACATTCAGGAAAGCTACATCCGCGCCCAGGTGGGCATCTCGCTCAACAACCGCTGGTTCATTAAGCGCCGCATTGAATAAGCTGCCCATGGCTGCGCACTCGTTCAGGAGTTTTGGCCGGCTGGGGCTGTTGGCACTGCTGGCCGCCGGCTTGGCGGTGGCCGGCTGCCAGAAAAAAGACCCGGCGGCCAGCAAAAAGGAAGTGGAGTACAAAGGCCCGCTGCTGGAAACCACCAACGTGCTGACGCTCTACAGCGACTCGGCCAAGCTGCAGATCAAGTACACGGCCCCGCTGGAGCAGCAGTTTGAAAGCGGCGACAAGCTCTACCCCAAGGGCATCGACGTCACCTTCTACTCCGAAGGCGGCACCAAGGTGCTCAACACGCTGCGTGGCAACTACGGCCGCTACGACAAGGCTAAAAACCTGTATTTCATCCGCGGCAACGTGCGTGTGGCCAATGTGGAAAAGCAGCAGTCGATGAAAACCGAGGAGATGTACTTCGATCAGAACAAGCAACTGATCTACAACGACACCACTCAGCTCGTCCGCATCCAGACGCCCACCGAAGTGCTGACCGGCTACGGCCTGACGGCTAACCAGGACTTCTCGCGCTACACCATTCTCAAGCCGGAGGGCGTGTTCACCATCGACCAGGCTGCCACGCAGCCGGCGAAATAACCTGTTCGCATGAAACGCTTCTGGAGTCCCGGCCTCGGGCGAACCATCCTGTTTTCGCTGGCCGTGGTGTCGTTCGTCATCGGCACCTACGAAACCGTCAGCCGCTACAACGACAAAAACGCGCTGCGCGACAACTACTGGCTATTCATGGTGTCGTTTTCGTGCGTGATGCTCTACCGCTACCTCAAGCCGGAGCCCGAGCCGAAAACGCCGGTAAAGCAGCCGCCCCAGGCGCCCGCCAAGCCGGTGCCCCGCAACAAGCGGCGCGGCTAGCTCTAAATAGTAGCCGCCTGAAACAGCCTGTTGTCCTGCACTTGCGCGGGATGACAGGCTGTTTTGGCATGACAGCCTAGCCTTCACTAACTCACCTGATTACCCAATCGCCCCGTCTCCTTTGATTCTCCCGCGGATTCTGGTTATTTTGCACCTCTTTCCGCTTTTTCAACCTGCGCTTTTTTACAAGTAAATGGCATTAATTAACACGATTCGAGAAAAATCAGGCTGGGCCGTGGGCACTGTCGCCATCGGCATGCTCTTCTTCATCGTGGGCAGCGACCTTGTCGGGGGTAAAAACCGGCTTTTCAACCGCAACGAAAACGTGGTGGGCGAAGTAGCCGGCGAAAAAGTGGAGCTGGCCGATTTCAACAACAGCCTGGAGCAGGCCAAGCAGAGCTTTGTGCAGCAGCAGGGCCGCCAGCCCGACGAGCAGACGATGGGCTACCTGCGCGACCAGGCCTGGAACCAGACCATCTACCGCATTGCCTTCCAGAAGGAGTTCGATAAGCTCGGCCTGTCGGTGTCCGACGACGAGCTGACCGACATGGTGCAGGGCAAGAACATCCACCCCAGCATCCGCCAGGCCTTCACCGATCAGCAGACCGGCCAGTTCGACCGCGCCAAGATCATCCAGTACCTGCAGGGCCTCGACAAGCTGCCGCCCGATGCGCAGGCTGCATGGCGCAACTTCGAAGCCAACCTCGGCCCTGAGCGGGTAGGCCAGAAGTACAACAACTTGCTCAAGCTGAGCACCTACGTAACATCGGCCGAAGCCAAGCGCTTCGACGAAGACCAGAACACCCGCGCTTCCATGCGCTACCTGTTCGTGCCCTACTTCTCCATCTCCGATTCGGCGGTGAAAGTGACGGACAGCCAGCTGCAGGCCTACCTCGACAAGAACAAGGGCCGCTACAAAGTGGAAGATGGCCGCACCATCGAGTACGTGAGCGTTCCGGTAACGGCTTCGGTGGAAGACAGCACCGCCGCCCGCCAGGCCGTCGATCAGCTGACCACGCAGTTTGCTTCGGCTCCGAACGACTCGCTGTTCGTGAAGCTCAACTCCGACCAGCCGTACAGCGCCGCTTACGTGTCGCCGGCCGATATGCCCGAGAAGCTGCGCCAGCAGCTGCCGCTGGCAGTAGGCAAGGTATACGGTCCGTTCTCGGAGAACGGCACCACCAGCCTCTTCAAAGTGACGGGTGCCAAAGCCGGCGCCCAAGCCGCCGCCCGCGCCAGCCACATCCTCATCAAGCCCGAAGGCACCACGCCGGAGGCTGATGCCGCGGCCAAAGTGAAAGCCACCGACATCCTCAACAAAATCAAAGGTGGCGCTGACTTCGCCGCTCTGGCCCGCCAGTTCGGCACCGACGGCACCACCGCCACCGGTGGCGACCTGGGCTGGTTCCAGCAGGGCCGCATGGTACCGGAGTTCGAGAAGGCCGTGTTCGGCGCTACCTCGGCCGGCTTGCTGCCCAGCCTCGTGAAAACGTCGTTCGGCTACCACATCGTAAAAATCACCGCTCCTAAAACTAGCCAGACCTACCAGGTGGCCGCGGTGCAGAAGCGCATCACGCCTTCGGAAGCCACCAACGAGGCCGCCTACGCCAAGGCCCAAGCCCTGAAAGGCGAGATTACCGATCTGGAGTCGTTCCGCAAGGCAGTAGCCAAAGACAAAACCCTGCAGAAGCAGGAAGCCAAAGGCCTCGGCCGCGGCGAGCGGGCCGTGAACAACCTGCAGAACGCCCGCGAGATTGTACGCTGGTCCTACGGCACGGCCGGTAAGGAAACCGCCATCGGCGACGTATCGGAAGTATTCGACATGGGCGACCAATACGTTATTGCGGTCCTGACCGGCGAGCGGAGCAAAGGCACCGCCGACGTGGCCAGCCTGAAGCCTGAGCTGCAGGCCGCCGTGCGCAACGAGGAAAAGGCCAAGCAGATCATGGCTAAGCTGCAGGGTAAGACCGGCACGCTGGAGCAGATTGCCGCTACCTATGGCGCGCAGGCGCAGGTGAAAACGGCCGACAACGTGGTGCTGGGCACCGGCACCATCCCGGGCCTGGGCGGCGAGCCGCTGGCCGTGGGCAAGGTGTTTGGCCTGAAAGCCGGGCAGAAGTCGACCCCCATCCAGGGTGAGCAGGGCGTGCTGATTGTGGAGCCGGTGAGCGTGCAGAAGCCTGCCGCCGCCGCCGACGTGGCCGCCATTAAGAAGCAGCTGCTGGCCCAGCGCCAGAACCGCGCCGACGGCCTTATCTACGAAGCCGTGAAAGCCAACGCCAACATCAAAGACGAGCGCAACAAGTTCTTCTAGACCCTGCTGCCGCTTGATAGGAAAGCCGCTCCCGAAGGAGCGGCTTTTTTTGTTCTGTCATCCTGAGCATATCTGTCATCCTGAGCGGAGCGAAGGATCCTTTCATGTTAGAACAATAATCGTTCGGTAGTAATCCAGCCGTGATAGGATCCTTCGCAAGCTCAGGATGACAGATGGCTCAGGATGACAGTGCATTTTCCTGCGTACCTTGAAATGAATCCGACCCGGTAGCCGTTGCTGCTGAATAGCCCTGTTTGTATGCGTCGTTTCCGTTTCGCTTTGTTTCTGATGCTGCTCTCGGCGCCGGCGGTGGCCCAGCAGGAGGGCGGCAATATCTCGCTGGCCAAAGAGTACACCCGCAAGGGCGAGCACGAAAAGGCGGCGTTCCTATACGCCAAGCTGCCGGCTGATGCTCAGCTAGCCTCCAACGTGCTGCCCGACTACCTGGAAACCCTGCAGCAGCTCAGCCGTCACAAAGACGCCGAGAAGCTGGTGAAACGAGCCCAGAAGGCGCACCCCGAGGAGCCCTACGGCGTGACGCTGGGCGCGGTGTACGCTGCCGCCGGCGACCCGGCCGCCGCCGCCAAGCAATATGAGCGGGTACTGAGCCAACTGGCTGCCCAGCAGGTGCTGCCCGTAGCCGCCGAGTTCCAGCGCCGCCAGCTGCCCGACTGGGCCGAAAAAACCTACTTGCGCGGCCGCACCCTGGCCAAAAACGATAGCGAATACGGTCCGCAGCTCATCCAGCTCTACACTCAGACCGGCAACTCCGAACGTTTGATGGCCGAAACCCTGCGCCTCGTGCAGGACGATGAGCAGCAGCTACCCTTCGTGCGCAACATGCTGCAGAACTCGCTGCAAGATGAGAAAGGCTTCGAGGCGCTGGAGCGCGAGCTGTTGAGCAGCGTGCAGAAGTACCCCGAGCGCACCGTGTACAGCGAGCTGCTGCTGTGGCTGCAAGTGCAGCGCCGCGACTTCACGGGCGCCCTGGTGCAGGCCAAAGCCCTGGACCGCCGCGGCCGCACCGAGGGCAGCCGCGTGATGGAGCTGGCCGCCATTGCCCAGCAAAACAAAGACTACGAAAGCGCCATCAGCGGCTACGAGTACGTGCTGCGCGAGTACCGTAGCGGCCCGTTCTACGCCATGGCCCGGCAGCGGCTGGTGCAAACCCGTGAAGCCCAGGTGCGCGACACGTACCCGATTGAAACCGCCAAAATCCGCAGCCTGATCGGGGAGTACCAGCAGGTGCTCACGGAGCTGGGCCGCACGCCCCAGACGGCGCCGGTACTGCGCAGCATGGCCGTGCTGCACGCCTTCCAGCTCGACGAGAAGCCCGCGGCCATCAAGCTGCTGCAGGAGGTGATTGACATGCCCCGCGCCAGTCTTGACGTGGTGGATCAGGCCAAGATTGACCTGGCCGACATCTACCTGCTCCGCGCCGAGCCCTGGGAGGCCACGCTGCTGTATTCGCAGGTGGAGAAGTCGCACAAAGACTCGCCGCTGGGCTACGAGGCCAAGCTCCGCAACGCCCGCCTGAGCTATTTCGCCGGCGACTTCAAGCTGGCCAAGAGCCACCTCGACATCCTGAAGGAAGCCACCACCCGCGAAATTGCCAACGACGCCATGCAGCTCTCGCTGCTCATCACCGACAACACCGCTATGGATACCGCCGGCGTGGCCCTGCGCGACTACGCGGCCGTGGAGCAGCTGGTGTTCCAGAACAAGCTGCCGGAAGCGTTGCGCGGCCTCGATGCGCTGGTGCAGAAGTACCCCGGCCACGCCCTGCAGGACGAGGCCTGGCTGCTGAAGGCCCAACTGCAGCGCCGCACCGGCGACTACAAAGGCGCCGTGGGCACGCTGGAGAAAATCACGGCCAACCCCAAGTACGACGTGCTCAGCGACGACGCGCTGTTTCTGCTGGCCACCATTCAGGAAGACAACCTGCAGGACAAGGAAGCCGCCAAAACTCTCTACAACCAACTGCTGGTGAAATACCCCGGCAGCATCTACGTGGCCGAAGCCCGCAAGCACTTCCGCAAGCTCCGCGGCGACAGTTTGTAACGCGAAGCTCCAGCTTCTGCATACGAGCGAAGTGAGTATGCGGCACCGCGCCACTTGCGCTAACGCGCGCTACTCGCTTCGCTCGTATGCAGAAGCTGGAGCTTCGCGTTACGCCCTACCTGAAAAACAAAAACATCAGCCCCAGGGCCACGATGAAAATCAGGTACATGAGCCCATCGGAGAGGACGTATTGGCCGTATTTTCGGAAGAACTCGCGGAAGCTGGACATGGCTTAAAGGTACGACGTAGGGGTGGCAGGGCGCGGTTTTCTTTGTACTTTTGAAGATACAGCCTACCCGAGCCGCCTTATTGTTATGGAAAAACGATGGATTCGCAAGCCAGCCCCCGACGCTGAACAAGTCCGGCACCTGGCCGACGCCCTGCGCGTTAAGGAAGCCATTGTAGCGCTGCTCTGCCAGCGCGAAATCAGCAGTTTTGAAGAGGCCCGTGCCTACTTCCGGCCCGACCTGAGCACCTTGCCCGACCCGCTACTGATGCGCGACATGGACCGCGCCGTGGCCCGCCTGCGCGAAGCCCTGCACGCCGGCCAGAAGGTACTCGTGTTCGGCGACTACGACGTGGACGGTACTACCTCCGTAGCGCTGGTGTACAGCTTTCTGCTGCCGTATTTCGGGCCGGAACGCATCGACTACTACATCCCGGACCGCTACAAGGAAGGCTACGGCGTGTCGGAGGCCGGTATCGACTTCGCGGCCGCCAATGACTACTCGCTGATTATTGCCTTGGATTGCGGCGTGAAATCCGTGGACAAGGTGGCCTACGCCAACGAGCGGGGTGTGGATTTCATCATCTGTGACCATCACCTGCCCGGCACCGAGCTGCCGGCCGCCGTGGCCGTGCTCGACCCCAAGCGTGCCGACTGCGCCTACCCGTTCAAGGAGCTGAGCGGCTGCGGCGTGGGCTTCAAGCTGATGCAGGCCTTCGCCGAGGAACAGGGCCTCGACGAAGCCCCGCTCTACGACCTGCTCGATCTGGTAGCCGTTAGTATTGCCGCGGATATCGTGCCCATTGTGGGCGAGAACCGCACGCTGGCCTACCACGGCCTGCGCCTGCTCAACGACCCCCAGCGCCCCCAGCGCGCCGGCCTCGACGCCCTGCGCGAGCTGGCCGGTCTGCAAACCAGCGAGCTGAACATCAGCAGCCTGGTATTTGGCTTCGCGCCCCGCATAAATGCCGCCGGCCGCATGGGCGACGCCAAACGCTCGGTGGCCATGCTGCTGGCCGGCAGCAAGCAGGAAGCCTTCGACAAGGCCGCCGTGGTGGATAAAACCAACCAGGAGCGCCGCGGCTTCGATACCAGCATCACCAAGGAGGCGCTGGACATGATTGAAGCCGATGCGCTGTTCCATGACGCCCACACCACCGTGCTTTTCAAGCAGGACTGGCACAAGGGCGTGGTGGGAATCGTGGCCTCGCGCTGCCTCGACAAGTACTACCGGCCCACCATCATCCTCACCGAAAGCAACGGCAAAGCCACTGGCTCGGCGCGCTCGGTGGCGGGGTTTGATGTGCACCAAGCCATTGAGGAGTGCGCCGATTTGCTCGACCAGTACGGTGGCCACATGTACGCGGCCGGCCTCACGCTACCCGTGGAAAACGTGCCCGCGTTCCGTGAGAAGTTCGAGCGGATAGTGGCGGGCCGCATCCGGCCGGAGCAGATGATTCCGCCCGTGGACATTGACGCCGAGCTGCCGCTGCACGAGGTGACGCGCAATTTCCACAAGCTGCTGTGCCAGATGGAGCCCTTCGGGCCCGGCAACAGCAACCCCACCTTCATGGCCCGCGACGTATACGCCGCCCCCGATTCGGCGCGCGTCGTCGGCAATTCGCACCTCAAGCTGGCCCTCACCCAGGACGGCCACCATGTGATAGACGCCATCGGGTTTGGCCTGGCCGAGCACCTGCCCCAGATTCAGCAGGGCCAGCCGTTCAGCGTGTGCTACACGGTGGAAATCAACGAGTACCGCGGCGTGAAAACCCTGCAGCTCCGCGTGAAGGACATTCGCTGGGAGTAAAGTAACACCAAGCTCCTGCTTGGTGAACGAGCACAGCGAGTATCCGGCGCCGCGCCACTTGCGCTAACGAATAAAAACTCGCCTCACTCGTACGCGGAAGCAGGTGCCGGGCACTACTTCCGCACCCACCACACCCAGGCCACCAGCACCGCCTGCAGTGGCAGCCGCAGCCACAGCGCCCACTGCGGCACCGCCAGGCCCGCGCCGTGGCTTTGCAGCATGTACACGTTGGCCGGAAACACGGCTATCAACAGCAATATCAGGCCCCAGACCGCCCAGCGGCGGGTAGCCGGCAGCAGCAGCCCCAGGCCGCCGGCAATTTCGGCGGCCCCGCTCAGGTATACCAGCAGCAGCGGCGCCGGCAGATACGGCGGCACGATGCGCACAAAAGAGGCCGGCGCCACAAAATGGGTGATGCCAGCTCCCACGAACAGGAAGGCCAGCAGAAAGCGGTTGAAGCGGCGAAAACCAGGCATGGCAGGCGAAAGAGTTGCCCACAAGATACGCGCCGGAATAGGTGGCGGCTGAAAGGCTTGGCAATACGCATTCATCAACTGGTTTTTTGCGTTGTAGGGCCGGGCGGCGTCAGGCCGCGCCGCTTCGTTACCTTTGCCGCACGATGATTCTCAGAGCTGAACACCTGGTTAAGAAGTACAAGTCCCGCACGGTTGTCAACGACATGTCGCTGCACGTGGAGCAGGGCGAAATTGTGGGGCTGCTGGGGCCGAATGGGGCCGGCAAAACCACCTCGTTCTACATGACCGTGGGCATGGTGAAGCCTGACGGCGGGCGCGTGTTTCTGGACGACCAGGAAATCACGAAGATGCCTATCTACCAGCGCGCCCGCCTCGGCATCGGCTACCTGGCTCAGGAAGCCAGCGTGTTCCGCGACCTGAGCGTGGAGGAAAACATCCTGGCCGTGCTGCAGATGACCAAGATGCCCAAGCAGGAGCAGCTCGACAAGGTGGAATCCTTGCTCAACGAGTTCAGCCTGACCCACGTGCGCAAAAACCTGGGCAAGGTGCTGAGCGGCGGCGAGCGGCGGCGTACCGAAATAGCCCGCGCCCTGGCCGTCGACCCCAAATTCGTGCTGCTCGATGAGCCCTTTGCCGGCGTCGACCCGATTGCCACCGAAGAAATTCAGAGCATTGTGGCCCGGCTCAAACACAAGAATATCGGCATCCTGATTACCGACCACGACGTTAATTCCACGCTCAGTATCGTGGACCGGGCCTATCTGCTCTTCGAAGGCAAGCTGCTGAAAGCCGGCACCGCCGAAGAGCTGGCTGCCGACGAAACCGTACGCCGCGTGTACCTGGGCAAAAATTTCGAGCTCAAACGCAAGCTATAGCTGCAGCCTGGCCCGGGCCGGCACCCACAACCTTATCGGCTTCAGAGAGGTATGGAAGTCCGTTCTATATTCCGTTCTGTCTATTTTTATCGCCCGTGATTAACGGTATTCTGAGTTGGGCCGTGCAGCGCCGCTTGGCCAGCATCCGCCACTTCCGCGACAACCCGTACGAGGTGCAGCAGGGCGTGCTGAAAGAGCTGCTGCACAAGGCCCGCGCCACGGAGTGGGGCCGCCGCCACGGCTTCACCGACGGCCCGTCGGCCGGCGAGTTTGCTCAGCGCGTGCCCGTAAGCAGCTACGAGGAGCTGGTGCCTGATCTGGAGCGGGTGATGCGCGGCGAAGCCGATGTGCTGTGGCCCGGCCGCGTGCAGTGGTTTGCCAAGAGCAGCGGCACCACTAACGCCCGCAGCAAGTACATCCCGGTTACGCGCGAGGCGCTGCATGAGTGCCACTACCGCGCCGGCCGCGACATGGTGGCGCTTTCCACCCTGCACTACCCCGAGGCGCAGCTGCTGGGCGGCAAAACCCTCTCGCTGGGTGGCACGCACACCCCCAACCCGCTGCGCCCCCACGACCCCGCCTCCCGCGCCGGCGACGTGTCGGCCATCATCATGCAGAACCTGCCCGCCTGGGCCGAGCACATCCGCACGCCGCCGCTGGAGATGGCGCTGCTGGATGAATGGGAAGAGAAGATCGAGCGGATTGCGCGCCACGTGCAGCACCAGGACGTGCGGGCGCTGGCCGGCGTGCCCACCTGGATGATCGTGCTGCTGCGCCGCGTGACCGAGCTGGCCGGCGCCGCCAACATCACAGAGGTGTGGCCCAACCTGCGCCTGTTTCTGCACGGCGCCGTGGCGTTCGGGCCGTACCGCCAGCTGTTTCGGCAGCTGATTCCGGGCCTGCAGATGCACTATCTGGAGGTCTACAACGCCTCCGAAGGCTACCTGGCCCTGCAGGACGAGCCCGACTCCGAGGATCTGCTGCTGCTGCTCAACCACGGCATCTACTATGAGTTTCTGCCCGCCGACCAGTGGGAAGCCGTTGAGCCACAAACCGTGCCGCTGGAGGCCGTAGAGCTGGGCAAAAGCTACGCCCTGATCATCAGCACGAATGCGGGCCTGTGGCGCTACAAAATCGGGGATACGGTGCGCTTCACGAGTTTGCAGCCCTACCGCATCCGCATCACGGGCCGCACCAAGCACTTCCTGAATGCCTTTGGCGAAGAAGTGGTGGTGGAAAACGCCGAAGCCGCCGTGGCCGCTGCCTGCCAGGCCACGGCCGCCACCGTGCGCGACTTCACGGCCGCCCCCATCTACTTCGCCGGTGCCGCCGATGGCTCCCGCGGAGGGCACCAGTGGCTGGTAGAGTTCCTGGCGCCGCCCCACGATGCCGCCCACTTCGCCGCCGTCCTTGACCAGACCCTACGCCAGCTCAACTCCGACTACGACGCCAAGCGCCACCGCGACCTAGCGCTGGTGGCCCCCAAGCTCACGGTAGCCGCGCCAGGGCAGTTTGAGCGGTGGCTGGCCCGCCGGGGCAAGCTGGGCGGCCAGCACAAAGTGCCCCGCCTGAGCAACTCCCGCGACCTGCTGGAGGAGATTCTGCGCGAAAGCGAGTAGGCCCGCCGCCCGGTGCTGGCATGGCCGCCCCGCAAAGGCTATATTCACCGCAGACTGGCGTAGTGCTACTGCGCCGGCCTGCGGTGATATACTATGCTTGATTCCCTGTTTGCTATGCGCTATGTTCTGTTTGCCCTCTTGCTGCTGCTGGCCTGCAGCAGCTGCCAGCGGCTGAACGCCAAAGGACCCATCGGCTTCTGGTCGGAGCACCGCCACGACCGTGACCTGCGGCCCCATGGCCCCTGGCGCGGCTACTATCCCGAGCCAGCCCGGCAAATGGCTTCGCGGGAACGGTTTCGGCACGGTCGTATCGTGGGCACCTCCCGCTTCTACGGCGCCAATGGTGTGCTGGAACGCAAGGAGGTGTACGTTCGTGCTGTTGATGGCCTCATGCGCATCACGTACTACCACCCCAACGGCCGCATCTGGCGCACCGGGCAGGCCCGCATCGTAGCCGAGCCCGACGGTTCCCACTTCTACTGGTTCGGCGACTGGCCCGTGTACTCCGCTGCCGGTAAGGCCGAAAAGCTGGAGCACTACGAGACCGGCAAGCTGGTGAGCGTGCGCCCCGCGGCCACGCCGCCGGTGCTCCGCCCGAAGTAGCATCTGGCCTCGAAAGTCCCGCAACAAAAGCCGCCGACCGGGGCCGCTTGCCCAACTAAACCAGCACGATAGGTCCCACTGCGTGCAGCAGCTCAAGGCATGGCGCTCCGTTCAGAAAAAGCTATATATTAGGGGATTCGTTATAGCTCACTGCTCCCACCGTGCCCGCTTCCGATTCCTCCCACCGCCCCTACGTTTCCCGCCGGAAACGCCGCCGTCTCTCCGAAGAAGTTCCGTTGCTCAGCAACCGCTCCATGTTAGGGCTGCTCGGCCTGCTGGTGCTGGGCCTGATGATCAGTTTGGGCATCATTGCTGTGCAGATGGCTAACCCCGAAATTGAGACGACGGACCAGCAGTACAGCGCGGCCCCGGCCACCAAAGCGGTGAGCCAGTAGCCGGCTGGTATAATACCGAATCCTGCCTATTGGTCGAAGGCGCCCATGAGGTTGCCCAGGATACCGCCGCTTTCCTTCTGGGCGTTGCCGCCGGCCGGCGCCAAGGCCTGAATCAGCTTCTTCACGGGCATCGACTGCAGCCATACGCGGCCGGTGCCGCGCAGCGTGGCCAGCATCAGGCCCTCTCCCCCAAAGATCATGGATTTGAGGCCCCCGGCGCGGGCAATGCTGAAGTCGATGCCGGGCTCGAAGGCGACCACACAGCCCGTGTCTACCCGCAATAGCTCACTATTGAGGCGCTTCTCGATGACGGTGCCGCCCGCGTGAATGAAGGCCTTGCCGTCGCCGGTGAGCTTCTGCAGAATGAAGCCTTCACCGCCGAACAGGCCGGCGCCCAGCTTCTGGTTGAAATGGATGCTGATGCGCGTGCCACGTGCCGCGGCCAGGAAGCCATCTTTCTGCACCACCAGGCCCTGCGGCAGCGTGCCCAGGTCCAGCGGGATGATAGTGCCCGGGTACGGGGCTGAAAAAGCCACTTTGCTCTTGCCGTGGCTGCCGCGGTGCGTGAAGTGCGTCATAAACAGCGACTCGCCCGTAACCAGGCGCGTGCCGGCCGAAAACAGCTTGCCCATCAGGCCCTGGTCGGGCTCCGAGCCGTCGCCCATCTTGGTTTCAAACGCAATGGCTTCCTCCATGTACACCATGGCGCCCGCCTCAGCAATGACGGTTTCGTTAGGGTCCAGCTCCACTTCCAGCACCTGAATATCGTTGCCCAGAATCTGGTAATCTACGTCGTGCGAGTTCATCGCCATGAGGATATGAGTGAGGTGAAAAGGTGCCTCAAGTATAGCGAAAACGCAGGGCTTGTAGCATAGGCTTCAGCTGGTGCCGTCGGTTGCCCAGGTGGTAGCGCCTAAATAGCCACCCTTACAAAAAGAGCCCTGCCGGCAGCAGGCTACGAACCTCCTGAGGACAGGGCTTTTTGTGGGGGGCTATCTAAGATGGTATCAGGCAACGGACGGCACAGGCTGAAGCCTATGCTACATTTCATTCCTCCGGCAGCTCTGCGCGGGTGTCAGCGGCTTCGGCGGCGGCGTCAGGGTCGGCTTTGGGGCCTTTCTTGCGGCTCTCGCGGCTAGTGCGGCGCATGAAGTCCTCTTCCGACTCCTCCGGCTCGATGGCGGCGGCATCTTCCAGCGGAAACTCTTCGTCGTCCTCGGGCTTCTCGCCAAACTGGCCGTCGCGGTTCACCAGCTTCTTGTCGCGCACGTGGCGGTTCAGGAACTGGTTGATGTCTTCGATGGAATAGTTGGAGGTGATTTCGCCGAGCGGATTGACTTTGATTTCAAACCCCTCCAGCTCTTTGTGCACGCGGGCTTTTTTCTCGGGGTCGTTCTTTTTCTTCTTCGGGCTGACGGGTTTCTTGGCCATGATAAGCAGACGTAAGGCGTAGAGCGGCAAGCCGGCCGCCCCTGACACACAGCGGGGCCGCTTCCTAGCATCACACTACGAAGCGGCCCCGCCGGCGGATACCAAACGTGCCCTAAACTTTATGACCCGGCTATATTAGGCCGGTAGCGCCGCCACGGCGGCTTCAATGCGTTCGGCGGTTTCCTGCGTGCCCAGAATGCTCATAATAGCCATCAGGTCGGGGCCGGCGGCGGCACCCGTGACGGCCACGCGCAACGCCTGCAGCACCTGGCCCTGCTTCAGGCCCTGGCCTTCCACTACCTGCGTGAGCAGGGCTTTGATGCCGTCGGGCGTGGTGTCGGGGGCGGTGGGCAGCTGGCGGGCAAACTCGGCGAGGGCGCCGGCTACCTGAGCGTTCCACTTCTTGCTGATCACCTGCTCGTCGTAGGCGGAAGGGCGCTGGAAGAACAGCTGGGCTTCCTTGGCCAGATCGGCGGGGAAGGTGGCGCGCTCCTTCACGAGGGCCGCAATCTGCTCGGCTTTGTCGGCCGAAACGTCCAGGCCCTGGGCTTGCAGGTCATGCAGCAGGAACTGGGCCAGCTCGGCGTCGGGCTTGGCGCGCAGATACTGCTCGTTGTACCAGCGCACTTTGTTCTGGTCGAAGCGGGCTGGCGACTTGCTTACCCGCTCAATCGAGAAGTTCTCAATCAGCTCGTCCATCGTGAACAGCTCCTGTGTGGTGCCGGGGTTCCAGCCCAGGAACGCCAGGAAGTTGATGAACGCCTCGGGCAGGTAGCCGGCTTCGCGGTAGCCGCTGCTCACGGTTGGCTGGCCGTCGGCATCGGTGCCGTGGAATTCCAGCGGGAATACCGGGAAGCCGAGCTTGTCGCCGTCGCGCTTGCTGAGCTTGCCGGTGCCGTCGGGCTTGAGCAGCAGGGGCAGGTGGGCAAACTGCGGCATAGTGGCTTCCCAGCCCAGGTAGCGGTACAGCAGCACGTGCAAAGGCGCCGAGGGCAGCCACTCTTCGCCCCGGATAACGTGCGTAATTTCCATCAGATGGTCATCCACGATGTTGGCCAGGTGATAGGTCGGCATGCCGTCCGACTTCATCAGCACCTTGTCATCCACGGCTGAGGAATGCACCACCACCCAACCCCGGATAAGGTCGTTGAAGCGGATTTCCTCCTTGCGGGGCACTTTTAGGCGAATGACGTATTGAGCGCCGCTCTCCAGCAGCTGCGTCACCTCTTCGGCGGGCAGCGTCAGGGAGTTGCGCATCTGGGCGCGCGTGATGCTGTTGTACTGCGGGTTGGGCACCTTGGCGGCCGTCAGGCGGGCGCGCATGGCATCCAGGTCTTCCGACGTATCGAAAGCGTAGTAGGCGTGGCCGCTGTCGATGAGCTGCTGGGCATACTGGCGGTACATGGGCTTCCGCTCGCTCTGGCGGTAGGGCGCGTGGGGGCCGCCCTGCTCAATTCCCTCGTCAATGACAATGCCACACCAGCGCAGCGAGTCCATGATGTACTGCTCGGCGCCGGGCACAAAGCGGTTCTGGTCGGTGTCCTCGATGCGGAGCAGCATTTTGCCGCCCAGCTTGCGGGCCAGCAGGTAGTTATACAGCGCAGTGCGCACGCCGCCGATGTGCAGCGGCCCCGTGGGGCTGGGCGCAAAGCGCACCCGTACTTCTCTTTCCATAAGTCAGTCAGTTCGCGGCGTCTTCGGGATAGAAAAACGCGCCGCAAAGATACGAGAGAGTAGCTGAGTAGCGGAGTAGCTGCGTAATTGTGCTGGCTAACAGAACCACTGCTCAGCTACTCCACTACTCAGCTACTCTATTACCAGGGCGTACTTGGTGAGCAAGCCCGGCAGGCTGTGGCGCGAAAAGCGGGCCTGCCGCACCTCGTTTTGTTCCGGGTCCAGTTCCACCTCGTGCGCGGTCCGAAAATCGGTGCCGACCAGAATGCTCTGGCGGAAGATAGCGCGGGTGAGCTGGCAGTCGTCGAAGACGGCCGCCGTCAGGTTAGCCTGCGAGAAATCGGCCTCCTGCAGTGAGCAGCCCACAAAACGGGTAGCGGGCAGGGCCCGGCCCATAAAAGAAGCGTAATCCAGCTGGCACCGGTCGAAATGCACGCCGAACAGCATGTCGCGGCAGGCGTGGAAGGGCAGGCCCAGCAGCTTACAGCCCTCAAAGGCCACGTTTTGGAGGGCCGTCTGGCTGAGGTTGGCGCCGGCCAGGTTGCAGTTCTCAAACAGACAGTCGCTGAACCGAAAGCCGGCCAGGTTGGCCCCGCTGAAGTCGATGTTTCGAAACCGGTACTCCTCGAACTCGCGCTGCCCGGCCAACGCCGGCGGCAACGCTCGTTCCAGCACGTTTTCGGGCGGGAAGTACGCTGGTTTGGTCAGCGCCTTCGGAGCTTTGGAGGCAGGCCGGCGCATCAGTCGCGGTTGCGGAAGCTCAGCCACAGTAGCAGTCCCAGCAGCGTAATACCGCCCCGGATGAGCAGCGACGTGGTAGCGCCCCATTGGTCAATCCAGGTCAGAAACATGAATTTCATGCCCAGAAAAGGCAGCACCAACGCCACCAGGCCCACCAGGAAAAGCCCTATTCCAAGCTCTTTCATAGCTGAAAAGACGATGGGTTACTGACCGCCCTGCACAGCTACGCACGAAATTTCCACCTGCACGTCTTTGGGCAGGCGGCTTACTTCCACGGTTTCGCGGGCCGGCGCGTAGTCGGGCGTGAAGTAGCTGCCGTAGATTTCATTGATCAGACTAAAGTTGCCAAGGTCCTTCACGAAAATGCTGCACTTCACCACGTCGCGCAGCGTGAGGCCGGCGGCTTGCAGCACTGCCTGCAGGTTGCGCATCACTTGGTGGGTTTCCTGGGCCACGTCGCCGTCACCTACCACCTGGCCGGTGACAGAGTCGAGGGCAATCTGGCCGGAAACGTACACGGTATTGCCGGCCTGAATGGCCTGGCTATAGGGCCCGATAGGAGCGGGGGCTTGGTCGGAATACACAACGGTATGGGGCATAGCAAAAGAAGGAATGGGTGTTTGAAGGAGCGCTAAAGTAAGCGGAAAATATCGGCCCAGCGCGTTAACGGAAGGCATAATCAGTGGAAGTGCCCGGGCCGGAAACAAAAAAGTCCACCGGCCGCAGCCGATGGACTTCTGTCAGTAGCAGGCTGCAAAAGCGCCTTATTCCACCGTTACCGATTTGGCCAGGTTGCGGGGCTGATCCACGTTGCAGCCGCGCAGGACGGCAATGTGGTAGCTCAGCAGCTGCAGCGGCACCACCGATACCAGCGGCACCAGCACCTCCGACGTGTGGGGCACCTCAATCACGAACTCGGCCATGGCCGGGATAACCGTGTCGCCTTCCGTCACGACGGCAATGATGCGGCCTTTGCGGGCCTTCACCTCCTGGATGTTGCTCACCACTTTCTCGTATGAGCTGTCCTTGGTGGCGATAACCACCACCGGCATGTTTTCGTCGATGAGGGCAATTGGGCCGTGCTTCATTTCGGCGGCCGGGTAGCCTTCGGCGTGGATGTAGCTGATTTCCTTCAGCTTCAGCGCGCCTTCCAAGGCTACCGGGAAGTTGTAGCCGCGGCCCAGATACAGGAAGTTCGGCACGTCCTTGAACATCTCGGCAATCACCTTGATTTCGTCGTTGAGCAGCAGCGCCTTTTCTACTTTCGCCGGAATGTTGGTCAGCTCCACCATCAGCTCGCGCAGACGGGTATCAGACAGCGCGCCGCGCTTGTGGCCCACAATCATGGCCAGTAGCGTGAGCACCGTTACCTGAGCCGTGAAGGCCTTGGTCGAAGCCACCCCGATTTCCGGGCCGGCGTGCGTGTAGGCACCGGCATCGGTAGCGCGAGCAATGCTGCTGCCAACCACGTTGCAGATACCGAAGATGGTGGCGCCTTTGCTCTTGGCCAGTTCAATTGCAGCCAGCGTATCGGCCGTCTCACCGCTCTGCGAAATAGCAATTACGATGTCGCGCTCCGTAATAATGGGGTTGCGGTAGCGGAATTCCGACGCATACTCCACTTCCACCGGAATGCGGGCCAGGTCTTCGAGCAGATACTCGGCCACCAAGCCAGCGTGCCACGAGGTACCGCAGGCCACGATGATGATGCGGTCGGCATTCATGAACTTCCGCTCGTAGGCCCGGATGCCGCCCATGTTCAGGTGGCCAGCTTCCAGTTCCAAACGGCCGCGCATCGAATCGAGGATGGAGCGCGGCTGCTCGAAAATCTCCTTCAGCATGAAATGCTCGTACCCGCCTTTCTCGATGCTTTCAAGCGCCATCTCCAGCTTCTGGATGTAGGGCGTCTGCTGCACGTCTTCCTTGGAACGGATTTCGAGGTTGCCGTTTTTAATGACCGCAATTTCGTAGTCGTTCACATAGATCACCTCGTTGGTGTACTCGATGATCGGCGTGGCATCGGACGCCAGGAAATACTCATCCTTGCCAACCCCGATAACCAGCGGCGAGCCTTTGCGGGCCGCAATCAGCTGATTGGGCTCGTCGCGGCTCAGCACCACAATGGCGTAGGCACCTACCACCTCATGCAAGGCCAGACGGACAGCCTCTTCCAACGAACATTTCTGCTGCTTCTGAATCTCCTCAATCAGGTTGACAAACACTTCCGTGTCGGTATCCGAATGAAACGTGTGGCCCTGCTGCTGCAAGTGCTCTTTCAGCGCCGCATAGTTCTCAATGATACCGTTGTGGATGATGGCAATACGCTCCGAGGTAGAGTAATGGGGGTGCGCATTGGAGTCATTGGGCTCGCCGTGGGTGGCCCAGCGTGTGTGGCCCATGCCAATCTGCGCCTGAGTGTCTTTGTCCTGCAGGAAGGCTTCCAACTCGGCTACCTTTCCTTTTTTCTTATACACTTCAAGCGAACCGTTCAACAACGCTACGCCGGCCGAGTCGTAGCCCCGGTATTCGAGACGGTGCAGGCCTTTAAGAATGATCGGGCAGGCTTCGCGGTGACCGATATAAGCAACAATTCCGCACATAAGTAGGGAAGCAAAAGTAGGTTTCGTGAAAAAATGGCAGTGAGCCGCGGCATAGCAAATGCTATGCCGCGGCTCAGCAGGCACAAAAACAAAGCAAAGTTAACGCAGCTGCGAGTAGTATACGCGGAGCTTGATATTGCTGCCGTCCAGCACGGCCCGCTCTAGGCCCAGGCCATAAGAGTTGCGCAGCGACGGTGACAATACGAAAGCGGCCGGTGAAACGCCACCTAGCTTATCATATACATATGCCTGTACGTAGCCCGTCATAATCATGCTGAAGTTCTGGTTGGCGTCCGACAGTGTATAAAGGCGGCCATTGGCAGCATTCTGGTAGTAGCCAAGCCCGCTGGTAAGATCATCAGCAATTGACGACAGTCCAGCACCTGTCTGTGGAACTCCATCCCGCAGGACAATCCGTTCAACCCGAGTGTTGAGCAACGGGCGGTACAACGATTGGTTGTTAGCATTTACTTCGTACAGGAAGGTGCTATCCGGTAGCGAGAATAACAGGTTGGCATACGGGCGTACCGGAATCAGCAGTTCGGCCCGGTTGATGGCAATGGCCGGGCTACCGTTAGCTTGTGGTGCCGCCAAGCCCTTCAGGATTTCCAAGCCCGGAATTTCCAGCTTGGCCCCGAAACCGTTGCCACCCTGCATGTACACCAAGCCATTTGTTTCAGATGCCGCTACCGACTGTGTAGCGCCGCCTGGCCCACCAAGTCGGCTCAAGGCTGAGCCAGTCGGCAGTTCGTTGGTAATCTGGGTGAAATAGCGGGGTGCGTCGTTGGTCGTCAGACGGGTCCAGCTGCCTTTGCTGAACGGGATGCTGTAACGGCCGCTGAGCTGGCCAGTATTCTTCTTGTTGGTGTAGTGATAGTAGAATACAGCCCGCGTCGTCACGGTAGCCCGCAATCCTACTACGGCCGTGTTGAAGTCTGCTACCGGCTGAAACGCAATGCCTTTCCAAATGGCATCCAGCGCCGCCTGGTTGAAGCCAGTCACTTTGAGGCGGTCAAATACGCTGGTTGCCAGCGTAGAAGTCTGGCTGCCGCCGTGCAGCTTCAGGCGTACCGTCCGGTCGGGCACAGTCACTTGGGTCCGGTTCGGTTTTGTGCCGGCCGAGTCCTTGCGCGTGCCATTCAGACGTGCCGAAAGGCCCCGTGCTATTTCCGGTCCGAATGCTACCGACGATGTAGAATTGTAGGCCGTACGGTCATCCAGCGGCTGGGCCAACTGAAAAATATTAACCCGCAGTGGAGTAGCCGACGAACCATACACCTCGTCAAACGGCATCTCCAACACGAGTGAGTCCAGGATGGCGTTCGGCGCAACAACCGTTTCAGTTCGCTTCACCTCAGTTGGAAGAGAGTCTATGGCCAAAGGCCGCAGCTTCAGGTTCAGGAAAGCCGTGGCGGCCGTAGAGCCCAGCACGTTTTCGCGCACTCTGCCTACCAGAAACCGGTCGGCTTTCTGGGTTTCGGTGGAGTCGCGCAGCACGGTGGAAGCCGTTACGGGAAAGTCGCGGTATTGGGTGTCGGCGTTGGCGGTGCCAGGTAGTTCCACGCCCAGATCGTTGGCGTCTTCGCAACTGGCGGCCGTAAACAGCAGCGTTGCGGAAAGTAGGGAAACCGACGCAAGCCGGCAGGCACTAGTTGGCCAATTCATTATAAAGTGCGTAGTAAGAGGTCAGTAGGTTTTCGTCGGCTCCTACCTGCCCGATCTGTTTGTTCTTCTTGTTCTGCGAGTATTCGGTGAAGATGGCGTTCAGGTTGTCGCTGAAGTTCTCATCCGATTTCACGATGGAGTCGGCGTATTCCATGCCGATTTTGATGAAGCCACCAAAGTCCGCCGTCTTCAAACCCGCCAGCATGTCATCATCGATATCCAGCATTTTAGCTTTTTCGATGATATCGCCGCCAAATTTGTGGTCGAATTCGTTGTTGTAAATCGTGAACACCGATTTGGCATCCTTGAAAATCGGGTCCTTCTTGTAGGTCGTTTTCAGGTACATCGGAATCAGACCCGTCATCCAGTCGTTGCAGTGAACGATGTCGGGAGCCCACCCTAACTTTTTTACCGTTTCCAGCACCCCTTTGCAGAAGAAAATAGCCCGCTCGTCATTGTCGGCGTGGAACTTGTCGTTCTTGTCAACCAATACCGACTTGCGGTGGAAATAGTCTTCATTATCAATGAAGTACACCTGCAGTTTGGCGTTCGGAATGGAAGCTACTTTGATAATCAGCGGTTTCTCATCTTCGCCCACAGCAATGTTGATACCTGAGAGGCGTACTACTTCGTGGAGCCGGTTTTTCCGCTCGTTGATGATGCCGAAGCGGGGAACGAAAATGCGGATTTCCATCCCCATTTCCTGCATGCCCTGAGGCAGGCGCCGCAAAAATTCCGCTACTTTGGTGGTCTGCAAAAACGGATCAATCTCCGTAGCCGCGTAGAGGATTCTCAACTTGGACATATCAGTCAGAAAAGGGTAGTTGGGGAAAGGCAACACGTTGGGGAGCACAAAATTAAACAAATTTGGGCGAAAATTCAACTAAACCCCTCTGGAGCCTGTCCAACAAGGCTACTACATCTATGGAGATACTGCACACGGCTGCCGCGTTGCATGCGTACACAGAAAATTGCCGGCGCGCCGGCCAACGCCTGGCCCTGGTGCCTACTATGGGCGCGCTTCATGCCGGCCATCTGCAGCTGGTGGAAGCTGCCGCCGAGGCCTGCGACGTGGTGATAGTCAGCATTTTTGTGAACCCCACACAGTTCAACAATCCTGACGACTTTCGGCTCTACCCGCGCCTGCCCGAGGCCGATGCGGCCCTGCTGGGCCCGGCGGGCTGCACAGTACTGTTTCTGCCCTCGGTGGAAGAAATGTACCCGCAGCCCTCGGTGCTGCACTTCGACTTCGGGCCGCTGGAGCGGGTGATGGAAGGTGCGCACCGGCCCGGCCACTTCAACGGCGTGGCTACGGTGGTGAGCAAGCTGTTCCATATGTGCCGGCCGCATCAGGCCTACTTCGGCCAGAAAGACTGGCAACAGGTGGCCGTGGTGCAGCAGCTGGTGCAGGATCTGTCATTTGATCTGGAGCTGGTGTCATTCCCGACCGTGCGTGAGCCGGATGGGCTGGCTATGTCCTCGCGCAACCGGCGGCTGTCGGCGGAGGCGCGGGCGGTGGCGCCGCGCCTGTATGAGGCGCTGGAGCAGGCGGCCGCCGCGGTGCGGAGTGGCCTAGCGCCGGCGCAGGTGCAGCAGCAGGCCGCCGCCTACATTGCGGCTGAGCCCGCCTTCACACTGGAGTATTTTGAAGTGGCCGATGCCCAGACGTTGCAGCCGGTAGCAACCCGGGAGCCCGGCCGCGCGGTGGTGCTGTGCCTGGCCGCGCACCTGGGAGGCGTGCGCCTGATTGACAACGTGGTGGTGCGGTAAGGCAGCTGAAGGAATGCCAGACGATGCACTCCTGCGTATCTTTGCGGTCCTATTCGCCAATTGCTTTTTTTCATGCACATCGAGGTTCTCAAATCGAAGATTCACCGCGTTAAGGTTACGCAGGCCGAGCTGCACTATGTAGGCAGCATCACCATCGACGAAGACCTGTTGGATGCGGCCAACATGGTGGAAAACGAGAAGGTCACCATTGTCAATATCAACAATGGCGAGCGGTTCGAAACGTACACCATCAAGGGCGAGCGGGGCTCGGGCATGATCTGCCTGAACGGCCCGGCGGCCCGCCGCGTAGCCGTGGGCGACATCGTCATCATCATCTCCTACGGCCTCATCGACTTCGCCGAAGCGCGGGCGCACCAGCCCACCATTATCTTCCCGGATCAGCACAACCGGCTGGTTTAACGGCTGAAAAGCTGCTGTATTGAATGGCGGGTCGTTCTAGAGGCTTTTAGAACGACCCGCCATTTAGCCGTTAAGCACTTCAATCATTTAGTTAGTGAAGCAACTTCTAAACATCCTCAAATACGCATTACTACTGTCCGTTTCGGGGCTGCTGATGTGGTACGCCGTGCGCGGCCAGGACCTGAGCCGCATCGTGGATACGGTGCGCGGCGCCAACTACTGGTGGCTGATGCTCACGATGGTGCTGTCGGTGCTGGGCTACCTGAGCCGGGCCTACCGCTGGAAGATGCAGCTCGACCCCACCGTAACCGGCCCGAAACCGGCTTTCTGGGACGTATACCACGCCATGATGGTGGGCAACCTGGCCAATATGGTGCTGCCCGGGCGGGTGGGCGAGGTAGTGCGCTGCTCGCTGCTGCAACGCACCAGCAAGGTGCCGGTGCAGGTCTCGCTGGGCACGGTTATTACCGAGCGGGTCATCGACGTGCTGGTGCTGCTGGGGTTGCTGACCACGGTGCTGCTCCTGGATTTCAAGACCTTCTGGGGTTTTGCCGATACCTACCTGCTGCAGGGCAAGGCCGATGCGCTGGCCCGCAACCGCAACGCGCTGGTAGCTGCCGCCGTGGTAGCGCTGCTGGCTTTGCTGATTTCGGGCTACCTGCTGTGGCGCAACCTGGAGCGCCTGCGCCAGAATACTGTATTCAACAAGATGCTCGGCTTCGTGAAAGGCCTGCTGGCCGGTGTGTTCAGCATCGTACGCATGGAAAATAAGGGGACCTTTCTGCTGCACACCTTCTTCACCTGGCTGGTGTACTACCTGATGGATTACCTGGCCTTTTTCGCCTTCCCCGAAACCTACGACCTGGGCATGCGGGCCGCGCTGGCGGTGCTGACGTTCGGAGCATTTGGGATGGCCGCGCCGGTGCAGGGCGGCATCGGGGTGTTCCATCTGCTGGTGCAGAGCACGCTGCTGGTGTATGGCATCAGCAAGGAAGGCGGCATTGCCTACGCGCTGGTGGTGCACGGCGCCCAGACGCTGCTGGTGGTGCTGATGGGCGGCATCAGCTTCCTGCTGAGCATGATGAAATCGGGGCAGCTGGCGCGCCGTGGCGTGGCGCTGCCTCTCGAAACCACTGAACTACCTGCTGATGTGGAGCAAAGATAAAATCCTGACCCGCGCCCAGCTGCTGCCGGTAGTGGCGGCCTGGAAAGCCGAAGGCCAGCGCGTAGTATTTACCAATGGCTGCTTCGACCTGCTGCACCTGGGCCACGTGGACTACCTGGAGAAGGCGCGCCACCTCGGCGACAAGCTGGTGCTCGGCCTCAACACCGACGCTTCCGTCAGCCGGCTCAAGCCGGGCCGGCCGCTGCAGGACGAAATGGCACGGGCCCGGATTCTGGCGTCGCTTTTGTTTGTGGATGCCGTAGTGCTCTTCGACGAGCAAACCCCGCTGGCGCTGATTGAAGCCGTGCTGCCCGACATTCTGGTGAAAGGCGACGACTACCCCATCAGTGGAATTGTAGGCCACGAAGTGGTGTTGCAACATGGCGGGCAGGTGCTCACCGTGCCGCTGGTGGCCGGCTACAGCACCTCGCGCATCGTCGAGCGAATTCTGACGGGGGCTTAGCGGCCGGGTTCTGGTGGATTTTGGTGAAGGCGCAGGCCTTGCAACCGTCAGAATGGCAGTCAGCTACCGTCTTTCACTTCCTTCCACCATCCTCATTTTGATGTACAGTATGAATCCGGCCTATATCATCGTTTTGCTCACCATGCTGGCCAGCTGGCTGATTCAGCGCCGCCTGAAAAGCAAGTTCGAGCAGTACTCGCAGGTAGGCCTGCGCAATGGCCTTTCCGGCCGGCAGATTGCCGAGCTGATGCTGGCTGACCACGGCATCACCGACGTGCGCGTCATCAGCACCGAGGGTCGCCTGACCGACCACTACAACCCCGCCGACAAAACCGTGAACCTGAGCGAAGCGGTGTTTGCGGAGCGCAGTGCCGCTGCTGCCGCCGTAGCGGCCCACGAGTGCGGCCACGCCGTGCAGCACGCCACCGCCTACAGCGCCTTGCAGTTCCGCTCGGCCATGGTGCCGGCCCTGAGCGCCGTGTCCAAGTTTATGCCCATTCTGTTGTTTGTGGGCGTGATTATGCTGCGCACCACGCCGCTTCCCTTGGGCATCGGGGTGGCGTTCTTCGCACTCACTACGCTGTTCAGCTTCGTGACGCTGCCGGTGGAATTCGACGCCTCCAAGCGGGCCCTGGCCTGGATGGACAAGCGCAACGTCGTGACGCCGCAGGAGCACGTAATGGCCAAAGACGCCCTGAAATGGGCGGCCATGACCTACGTGGTAGCGGCGCTGGGCTCTATGGCTACGCTGTTTTACTACGCCACCTTGCTCATGGGCCGCCGCCGCTAGCAGCGGCGGCGCTACCAAACAAAATAGCGGGTCTGTAGCTTTTCAGGCTGGATTCCGGTAAAAAATCCGGGCCAGCCACCGAATCTGCCGAATCTGCGCTTTAATTTTGAGGACAGTTTGGCTGCTGTGCAGCTAATACGCTCTGACGTTTTCCCCATCCCACCCCCTCCCTTTACCGCATGGATTTCCAGCTCACCGAAGAACAACTCGCCGTGCAGGCGGCCGCCCGTGACTTTGCTCAGAACGAACTCTGGGCTGGTGTAATTGAGCGCGACGAACACCAGAAGTTTCCTGCCGAGCAGATCAAGAAGATGGGCGAGCTGGGCTTCATGGGCATGATGGTGAGCCCCGAGTACGGCGGCGGCGGCATGGACACCGTGAGCTACGTGCTGGCCATGGAGGAAATCAGCAAAGTGGATGCTTCCTGCTCCGTTATCATGAGCGTGAACAACTCGCTGGTGTGCTGGGGCCTTGAGAAATATGGCAACGAGGAGCAGAAGCGCAAGTACCTGCCCGGCCTGACGTCCGGCGAAATCATCGGTGCTTTTGCCCTGAGCGAGCCGGAAGCTGGTTCCGACGCCACCAGCCAGCGCACCACTGCCGAAGACAAAGGTGACTACTACCTGCTCAACGGCACCAAAAACTGGATTACCAACGGCACCACGGCCTCCGTGTACCTCGTAGTAGCCCAGACTAACCCTGAGCTCAAGCACCGCGGCATCAACGTGCTGATTGTGGAGAAGGGCATGGAAGGCTTCCAGACCGCTCCCAAGGAAAACAAGCTCGGTATCCGCGGCTCCGATACTTGCTCGCTGCTGTTCACCGACGTGAAAGTGCCCAAGGAAAACCGCATCGGCGAGGATGGCTTCGGCTTCAAGTTCGCTATGCAGGTGCTGGCCGGCGGCCGGATCGGTATTGCGGCGCAGGCACTCGGCATTGCATCGGGTGCGTACGAGCTGTCGTTGAAGTACTCGAAAGAGCGCAAGGCATTCGGTGTGCCGATTTCGCAGCACCAAGCCATCCAGTTCAAGCTGGCCGATATGGCCACCAACATCGACGCCGCCCGCCTGCTGTGCCTGCAGTCGGCCCACGACAAGGATGCCCACCAGGACTACGCCAAGTCGGGCGCTATGGCCAAGCTGTTTGCCTCCAAGGTGGCCATGGACACGGCCGTAGAGGCTGTGCAGATCCACGGCGGCTATGGCTTCGTGAAGGAATACCACGTGGAGCGCATGATGCGCGACGCCAAAATCACCCAGATTTACGAAGGCACTTCCGAGATTCAGAAAATTGTAATCTCTCGGGAAATCCTGAAGTAAGAAGCGAATTGCCTAAAAGTCAGAAGTATTGCATTAAACCCAGTCGAATTTCGACTGGGTTTTTCGTTTTTGTGAATTTTTATATCTTAATTTGCATTACATAAGTCCGGCCACCCTTTTTACCGGGTTTACCCCAGTACCCAAACTGCCCTACGAAGATGGAAGATTACAATAAAGTGATAGAGTCGCTTGGCGTACGCTACATAAAAGCGAAGAATCTGGTGTTGCAGCAGCCCTTCACGGTACGCAACTCTTACGACGTCGGCAACAACCTTATTCTGCTCCACAAAGGCCGTATCACGTTCGGTGAGGAAGAGCAAGTGGTGGAAGAAGGCGAGATGCTCTTCATCCCCGGCGGCCGTGCCACCAAGGTGAACTACGGCGAATCGGCCGGCAAAGTCATCACCAACGACGACCTGATCAGCAACAAAGACAAGTTCTTCCACTCCAACTCCGACCTCGACCTGATTGGCGACGCCGAGGAGAGCCACTCGTTTGTGAGCTTCGAGGCCAAGGTGTTCGACTCGGTGAACTTCTTCGCCTCGCTGGACGTGCCGGCGTTCCTGATTTCCAACAACTCCAAGCTGGGTAACCTCATCATCAAAGTGGTAGAGGAAAGCCTGCAGGAGCTGCCGGGCCGGGAGCGGCTGATTACGATTTACACCGAGAACATCGTGGTGGAAATCGTGCGCTACATCCTCAAGAACAAGATGTTTGTGGAGCAGCTAGCTACCAACAGCACCTACTTCAAGGACCCGCGCCTCATCGACCTGTTCAACTACATCAAGGAAAACATCGGCGGTGACCTGAGCAACAAGGTGCTCAGCAACGTGGCCAACGTGAGCGAGGACTATGTGGGTCAGTATTTCAAGATGCTCACCGGCATCAACCCCCAGGACTACATCGAGTACCAGCGCATGGAGCGCGCCGTGTTCCTGCTACGTACCACCAAAAAGAGCATCCGCGACATCGGCAAAGAGGTCGGCTACAAAGACACGGCTTACTTCTGCCGTCGCTTTAAAATGATGTTCGGGATTCCGGCCGGCAAGATGCGCCGCCGCGAGTCGGCGATGAACATCTAAGCCTTTCCAGACGCTTTCCCGGCAATGTGCCGACCAAAAAAAGCCCCTTGCTACACTGGTAGCAAGGGGCTTTTTTTGGCTGGAAGCCGTTGGGGCCAACTGGTACTTTGCGATACCGCGGAAGCCCTAAGCTACATCCGAAACGGTGTTGAACGATTGTACTACGCGGGATACTTCAGCCAGAAACTCCGGCGTCTTTTCCACCTGGTTGCCGATTACGATGACATCGGCACCGGCGGCCAGTGCGGCCTGGGCTTTGTCGGCAGTATTGATGCCGCCACCTACAATAATGGGCACTTCCACGGCTTGGCGCACGGCCCGGATAGTGGCTGCGGCCACCGGGTACATAGCGCCGCTGCCCCCATCGAGGTACATCAGGCGCAGACCCAGCTGCTCGCCGGCCATGGCGGTGCAGGCCGCAATGGTGGGCTTGTCGTAGGGGAGGGGCGTGGTGCCGCTCATGTAGCTGGCAGTGGTCTGGCGGCCGGTGTCCACGAGCAGGTAGCCGGTGGGTAGAATCTGCAGGTTGCTCTGGCGCAGCAGCGGGGCCGCAACCACGTGCTGCCCAATCAGAAACTCGGGGTTGCGGCCCGAAATCAGACTCAGCAGCAGAATGCCGTCGGCCTGTGGATCGAGGTGCAGGCTATGACTAGGAAAAAGCAGCACCGGCACCGCCGAATGCTGCTTAATCAGTTGAATGAGGGCAGTCTGGTGGGAATTCATCACCAGACTGCCGCCCACAAAAAAGTAGTCTACGGGATGCGCCTCGCTTAGCGCCAGCACCTGGCGGCAGCCTGCTTCAGTCAGATTATCAGGGTCGAGCAGGATGGCCAGCGATTTGCGGCCGTGGGCACGGCGCTTGCTAAGACCATCATAGAGGCTGGTGAGGCGCATTCGCGTCGTCGTGGTGATAAGTAAAGTCGATGTCCCGGGTTTCCGGCTCCGCTGGGGAGGTTGCAAGGTCGGGATTTTTGAGCATCGGCAAATACTCGTTCAGTTTTTTGGCAACTACGGCCATCAGCACGGCTGTGGCCTGTGCTACCAGCATTTTGCCGGTGTCCGACTGCAGGAATACCCGGAACGTATCGGCTACAATAGAAGAAGCCTCGGCCTGCGGCGCGTGCTGCTGCTGCTGCTCATAAGCTGGCTGCCGGGCCGGTGCATACGACTGTACCTCGGCCCCGATGGGCTGAAAAGGGTCATGCGCAGTGTCATCGGACGAAGCCAGGGGCGTGGCGTGATACACCTCGGGCGCAAGGTGGGCGCGCTCATGGTGGGAAGGCTGCTGGCCGCGGTCGGCCTGGTGGCTGGTGCCGAAGCCCAGATCATCGTCGGCGCTGGGCACCGGAGAGCGGTGCTTGCGCAGCGTGCGGGCGGCCCGGCCGCCCGGCAATGCGGCCGGTGGCTGCTGGCGGCCGCGCAGCACTTTGTCCTTCTTGCCGCCAAAGGCTTTCGACAACAGCCAGACGCCGGCCAATACGCCGGCCCCGATGGCCACGTACTTGCTGGCCTGCTGGGTTTTTTCTTTAATCTCCTCCACGTCGCCCATCAGAGCACGCTCGTATTCCAGCTTCTGGCGTTCCAGAAACTCTTTCTCGTCTTCAAACAAGGGGTTGGTCAGTTCGGCCATGTCGGATTAGGCTTGACGTTTGTCGGATTTGTAGATGGTGTTGTCGAGGAGCTTGTCAGCCACTCCCTGGAATACTTTCTTATCAACGCCTACCACAAACACAATCAGCAGCACCAGATAGAAGCCGGCCACGATGCCGAAGCCCCAATAAGAGCTGTCCAGCTGCTCATTGAGCAGCAGGGCGATAAACAGGTTCAGAAACAGGAAAAACACCAGCCCGATGCCGGCCATAGCCGCGCCGTGCATGGTGCCTACCATGGCGCCCTTCACTTTCTGCTGCACTTCCAGCCGCATCAGGTCGATGCGGGTGTCCAGATAGCCCTTCAGATTCCCGATGATATTGTCGGTGCGGGGAGTTTTAGTAGCGTCGTCGTCGTCGGAGAAAAGGCCCATGAGCGGGAGATAATTTGCGGAAAACCATGTTTCGGAAGCAGGGGCTGAACTCCGGGCGCGTGGCCCGGTTTTCAGATAGCCCATTCATACGGGAAAAGTGCGCGCGTGTCTGAAACCCGGCGTATTTTTACCCGCAAGTGTCTGCATCTTGAGCCAGAATCATTACCACGTATTAGGCATAGCCACCACCGCTACAACGGCCGATGTGAAGCGTGCCTACCGGCGGCTGGCGGTAGAGCTGCATCCCGACAAGCACGGCGGCAGTGCCCTGTACGAGGAGCGGTTTAAGGCCGTGGCCGTGGCCTACGGCGTGCTCGGCGACCCCAACCGCCGGGCCGCCTACGACCAGCAGCTGCGCCAGGGTGCCCAACGGGCCGCCGAGCAGCAACGGCAGCAGCAGTACCGCGCCCCCACCCAGCACGTGTACGGGGTGCCCATGCCGCCGCCCGCGCCGCTGCGCACCCGGCGGCCGGCCGGCGCCGGCGAGCGGCACTACCGCACCATTCCTAAGCAGCGCCGCTTCACGCGCCGCGACTACCTGCTCACGTTTGGGCTGCTGGCCACTATCCTGGCGTTTGTACTGGGCGGCAAGCTCATCATGGACCACGTGACGGCCGTGAGCAACTACGAAGACGGCCTGCAGGCTTACCGCCGGGCCCGGTGGTCGACGGCGCACGCCTACTTCACGCAGGCGCTGCACTTCAAGCCCGAGTTCGGGGCCGCGCTGCGGCGGCGAGGCGAGATAGAGCAGCTGATAAACCGCGACTATGCCGCCGCCCGCGCCGACTATGAGGCCGCCCTTACGGATGCCGAGCCGGCCGCCGAGCGGGCCCACCTGCTGTTTCGGGTGGGGCAATGCCTGGCGGGTCTTGGCGAGGCCGCTGCCGCCGAGCAGAGCCTTACCGTGTCGTTGGCGCTGGATTCAACGCAGAGCACGGCCTGGCTGGCCCGGGGTGAGGTGCGCCTGTTTGAGCAGCAGACCTTTGCCCAGGCCGCCGAAGACCTGACCACCGGCCTACGCCTGCGCACCCGGGCCGGCCGGCCGCTTCCCATCAAATACCTGACCTACCGGGGCCTGGCCTACTACAAAATGCAGGACCTGACCCAGGCCCGCGCCGACTACCGCCAGGTGCTCGAAACCAACCCGGACAATGGGCAGGTGCACTTTCTGCTGGGGCGCCTGGCCCAGCAGGAAGGCAACGCCCCGGCTGCCTGCGAGTTTTTCGAGCGGGCCGTGCGCCTCGGCTACACCTACGCCGACGAGGCCCGCCGCCAGAATTGCCCCTGAGTTTAGTTGCTCGTTGTCAGTTGTCAGAACTGTACTGACAACGAGCAACTGACAACTACTCAATATCAATCAAAAAAAGCGCCTTCCCAGCCGGGAAGGCGCTTTTTGTTGGTGCAGAAACACCAGTTGGGTTAGGGCATCAGGACTTTGTCGATTACGTGAATCACGCCGTTGCTCTGGGTCACGTCGTAGGTGGAGATGGTCGAGACGTTGCCTTTCTCATCTACCAGCACCACGTTTTTGGGGCCGTTCATCATGGCTTTCAGGGTGCCGCCGCTTACGGTTTTGAGGCTGGCGGTGCCTTTGCCGGCTTTGATGGCGGCCATAATCTTGTCGGCGGTCATGTTGCCGGCTACCACGTGGTAGGTCAGGATTTTGGTGAGGGTAGCCTTGCTCTCAGGCTTCACCAGCGTTTCAACGGTGCCGGCTGGCAGGGCGCTGAAGGCGGCATTGGTAGGAGCGAATACCGTGAAGGGGCCTTTGCCCTGCAGCGTTTCCACGAGGCCCGCGGCTTTCACGGCGGCTACCAGCGTGGTGTGGTCGGCCGAGTTGACGGCGTTTTCCACAATGTTCTTATTCGGGTACATGGCCTGGCCGCCTACCGATACGGTGCCGGGCGTCATTTTGGCCTGAGCCTGAGCCGAAGAAACCGAAGCAGCGCCCATAAAGGCCATAACAGCGAAAGAAAGAAGGGTCTTTTTCATAATCAGAGAAGCGAGAAGAAGGGGGTGGTTGATTTGAAAGCACTTACGCCCGCTGGTGTCTGATTGGATTTATTACATGTGAAAAATATTTTATCACGCCTATGCCCTGCTGCGCTAAGGCGCTGGGCTGCTGCCCGAAAGCGGCGGCGGCTTATTGCCCGGCCCCGGCTACGCTACCGGCAGCGTGAAGCGGAAAGTGCTGCCGCTGCCCAGCTCGCTTTCCACCCACAGCTGCCCGCCCTGGCTGCCGATGAACTCGCGGGCAATGCTCAAACCCAGCCCCGAGCCGCCCCGGTAGCCGGTTTTGTCAGGAATCTGTACGAAGCGCTGGAAGATTTTTTCCTGGTACTGGGGCGCAATGCCGGGGCCGTGGTCCTGCACCAGCACCTCCACCTGCTGCCCGCCCGGGGCCAGCGCCGCCCGAATGTGCAGCTGCCCCTGCTCGGGCGAGTAGCGGATACCGTTGGCCAGCAGGTTGAGCAGTACCCAGGTGGTCTTCTCGATGTCGGCGCGCACGGCGGGCAACTCGGCGGGCACCTGAATATCCAGCGTGAGCTGCTTGGGCTGGAGCTGAAGCTGGATGGTATCGGCGGCAAACTGCACGATGTCGCGCACCTGGGTGGGCTGGAAGTTGAGCTGGATATTGCCCGATTCCAGCCGCGACACGTCAATCAACTCGCCCACCAGCTTCAGCAGCCGCTGGTTTTCCTGCTTGATGGTGGCCAGAATCCGCTGCTGCTCCTCGTTCACGGAGCCCACTTTGCCGTTTTGCAGCAGCTTCAGGCTGAAGTTGATGCTCGACAGCGGCGTTTTCAGCTCATGCGACACCGTAGCCAGGAAATTCGATTTGGCCTGGTCCAGCTTCTTGTACTCCGACACGTTGTGCAGGGTGAGGATGGAGCCCACGAACTCCATCTTGTCCAGCGCCTCGTTGAAGCTGATGACGTCGTTCACGGCCACGCGGTAGTACACTTCCTCGCCGTTCTGGGCCAGCGTGAGCACCGGGGCGGCCTCCTGGGGTCGTTGGGCGGCGGGCGTATCCAGGTGGCGCAGCAGCTCCCGGAACAGGTCGTTGTGGCGGGCCAGCTCGTCGGCCGGCTGGCCCAGCAGCTCGGCGGCCGGTAGGGCCAGCAGGTTAGCCGCTACGGGGTTTACCAGCAGCACCCGGCGGTTTTCATCCACCAGCAGCAGGCCCTCATCGAGGTTGTTCACGATGCTGGCGGCGCGGTTGCGCTCGGCCATCAGTTGGGCCAGCGTGGAGGTGCGGTAGTCTTGAAGCTGCACCAGCATGCGGTTGAAGGCCCGCGCCACGGTGCCAAACTCGTCGTGGCTCTCCACCGGAATGGAGGCCGAGTAATCCTGGTTGGTGGCGTTTTCGATGCTGGCCGTAAGCTTGCGCAGGCCACTGACAGCCGCCTCGGGCACGCTCAGCACAAACAGCAACGAGGTCAGCAGCGCGAAGGTGAGCAGGGCCAGCACGTAGCGCTGCTGCTGGGTGGCGGTGCGGTTGGCGGCTTCGTTTTTGCGGGTGAGGGCCTGGGTGTTCAGGTCAATCATGCGGTAAGTCTGGGCGCGGAGCCGGGCGGCGGTGGCGGCCTGGGGCAGCCGCTCGTAGCGGGCCAGCGTGGCCGTGAGGCTGTCAACCACCGCCTGCTCGCCGGTTTCGGTCACGTTGCCGGCTTCGCGGGTGAGGGCCGTCCGGAACCGGACCAGTCCGGCGGGCGGTGCAGCCTGCATGCTGTCGAGGGCGCGCAGCATCTGTTGGCCCAACTCCACGGAGTAGAAGTTGTCCTGCAGCACGTTGCGCGCCGTACGGTCGAGCCGGTTGAGCGAGAACAGGGTGAAGGCACTCACGCCCAGCAGCAGCAGCAGCATGGTGATAAAGGCCAGGGTGATTTTGGTTTTGAGGTTCATGGGCGGGGTGGTGTTCTAATTGACCGTCATGCTGAGCGAAGGCGCAGCCGCAGTCGAAGCATTTCTACCGCTTCGTTGCACTGATATTTAATTAGCCAGAGGTAGAGATGCTTCGGCTACGGCTGCGCCTCCGCTCAGCATGACGTTCTATAGGGCGTTGGCTACTTTAATAACTCACCAGAAACACGTCCACGTCCAGCGGGGAGCGGGCTACGGCGCGGATGAGGCGGCCCGTGACGCCCCGGCGCAATAGGCGCTGCCACCAGCTTTTCTCGCCCGTTACGCCGCAAATCAGCAGCGTGACGCCTTTTTCCTGGGCGATGCGCAGGATTTCGGGCACTACTTCGGGGGCTTTTACGCGCAGAATCTGTCCGCCCAGCTCGGTGGTGAGCTGCAGGTTGTTGAGTAGGTGGCGCTGGGTGGCCAGGTTGATGCGGTCGGCCGATTCGCGGGGCGTCTGCACGTAGAGCACGTACCAGCCGGCGGCCGAGAGGCGGTCGGCGAGGCGCGAGGTTTTGCGGATGATTTCCTTGGCGGCGGGGGCGTTGGCGTTGATGCAGGCCAGCAGGCGGTCCTGGTTGCGGCGCTCGGGGGCCACGGGCGCGGCCCCGCCCCCGTCGGTTTCAATCTGGCGGCTGATGAGGTTGGCGGTTTCGCGCACGGCCAGCTGGCGCAGCTGCAGCAGGTTTTCGGCCTGAAAGAAGTTCTGCAGGGCCGTGGGCACCTTGGCTGCATCGTAGATTTTGCCTTCCTCCAGCCGGCCGCGCAGCTCACCCACGGTCAGGTCCACGTTCACCACTTCGTCGGCCAGTTTCAGCACCTGGTCGGGCACGCGCTCCGTCACGTCGGTGCCGGTGATGCGCAGCACCTGGTCGTGCAGGCTTTCGAGATGCTGGATGTTGATGGCCGTCAGTACCGAAATGCCGGCCCGCACCAGCTGCTCCACGTCCTGCCAGCGTTTCTCGTTTTCGGAGCCGGGTACGTTGGTGTGGGCCAGCTCATCCACCACCACCACCGAGGGGCGGCGCTGCAGAATGCCCTGCACGTCCATTTCCTCCAGCATGCGGCCCTTGTAGAAGATGTGCTTGCGCGGCACCGTGGGCAGGTCGCGCAGCTGGGCCACGGTGCCGGGGCGGCCGTGGGTTTCCACGTAGCCCAGCACCACATCCACGCCGTGGGCGCGCAGCTCGTGGGCTTCCTGCAGCAGGCGGTAGGTTTTGCCCACGCCGGCGGCCAGCCCCAGGTACACCTTCAACCGGCCGCGCCGCCGCTGCTGCACCAGCCGCAGAAACCGCTCGGCTGATTGGTCGCGCTGTTGGTCGTCGTTGCTCATGGGGTGGAATGGGTGAATGAATCGGTGTAGAGACGCAATAGTTGGAGTCTCATCGTTGCTGATGTTGTTTGCAATCGTGCCGTTCCGCATCGTTCAACGACGAGACGCAAGATGTTGCGTCTCTACACCTCTGCCTGGCTACTCCCGTTGCAAATGCAGCTCGGGCCGGGCGGGCATGTGCAGGGGCACGTTTTCGATGACGAAGGAGCTGTTGTCGAGGCCGAAGCTTTCGGTTTCGGAGGCGCCCAGGCGCTTGAGCCAGCCGTGCAGGCGCAGGGCCAGCCGCTGCCAGCCGCGCAGCAGGTATTCGTAGGGCAGGGTTTTGTTGAGAATCACGAACTGGAAGTCGCCGGCCATGTCCTGGCCGCGCAGGCTTTCGTAGCGGCTGGTAATGTCCACCTCCCCGTTCTGCACCAGCTCCGTGACCACCTGCCGGAACATGTAGTTGAGGGCATGGTCGACGCGGAAGCCCAGGTAGAAATCAATGCGCACCAGCTCGTTGGGCAGCACGTGCGTCACGTGGTAGCGGCGGGTGTAGGGGTCGTCGGTGGTGTGCACGTGGATGAGGTAGTACACATCGGCCCGCTTGGGGCGCTTCTTGAAGATGCTGTGGATGATGCCGTTTTCCACCTGCCGGGCATCGTCGGACTTGGTGAGGTACACCAGGTGGGTGGCGTATTTGGACACCGTTTGGTCGTTGCTGAGCTCCTGCAGCAGCGGCAGGTACTCGGCCAGGGGCGTGAATTCGGTGAGGTCGTTGCGGATGCGCTGGCCTGCAATCCAGCTCAGCATCACCAGCAGAATAACGGCCCCCAGCAGCACCGAGAGCCAGCCGCCGTGGGTGAACTTGGCCAGATTGGCCACCAGATACGACCCCTCAATCAGTACGTACGTGCCAATCAGCAGCGTAATCCAGACCGGATTGACGCGCCGCATGCGCAGGTAGAACGCCAGCAGGGCCGTAGTCATGAGCATCGTCACCGTCACGGCCAGCCCAAACGCCGCCTCCATGTTGCCCGACTCGCGGAAGTACAGCACCACGCCCACGCAGCCGGTGCACAGCAGCCAGTTGAGCGAGGGCACGTAGGCCTGTCCGCGCAGCTCGGTGGGGTAATCGACCTTCACTTTGGGCCAGAAATGCAGGCGCAATGCCTCAATCACCAGCGTGAACGAGCCCGAAATGAGGGCCTGCGAGGCAATGATGGTGGCCAGCGTACACAGCCCGATGGCCGGCAGCAAAGCCCACTGCGGAATCAGCAGGAAAAACAGGTTCTGCTCGCCCAGCGGCGGCCCCAGGTGCTGCAGCAGCCAGGCCCCCTGGCCTAGGTAATTGAGCAGCAGGCAAATCTTGACGAAGGTCCAGGAGCCGTAGATGTTCTTACGGCCGACGTGGCCCATGTCGGCGTACAGAGCCTCGGCGCCGGTGCTGCACAGGAAGATGGAGCCCAGCAACCAGAAAGCACCCGGCACCTGCGTGACCATGTGCAGGGCGTAATAGGGGTTGAAGGCGCGCAGGATGCTCAGATCCTGGCTGAGGTGGTACACGCCCAGCACGGCCAGCATCGAGAAAAACACCGTCATCACTGGCCCGAACAGCTTGCCGATAATCTGGGTGCCGAACTGCTGAAACGCAAACAGCGCCACCAGAATCCCGATGACGATGGGCACTGTGTTGATATTGGGCCAGACCATGCGCAGCCCTTCAATGGCCGAGGCCACCGAAATGGGCGGCGTGATGATGCCATCGGCCAGCAGCGCCGCCGCCCCGATAATGGCTACCAGGTAAAGCCAGCGCACCGGCAGCCGCCGCAGCCGGGCATACAACGCCAGAATGCCCCCCTCGCCGTGGTTGTCGGCGCGGAGGGCAATGAGCACGTACTTCACGGTGGTGAGCAACGTCAGCGTCCAGATAACTGAGGAAATAGTGCCCAGCACCACATCCTCCGTTACGGGCCGGCCGGCAAACACGCCGCGCACCGTGTACAGCGGCGAGGTGCCGATATCCCCATATACAATGCCTAAAGCCACCAGCATTCCGGCCGGGGTAGCGCGCTGCAGCGCGGAAGAAGAGGAGGACGTCATGCCCGAAAACTAGGGAGAAATACGTGTGCGTTGGTGGCAGGCAGAATAGCCCCGCTACCCCTGGCCGCGGAGCAGCGTCTTGGCGGTGCGCTCTAGCTGGCGGGCCTGCTGTTGCAACTGCTCGGCCAGATGGCGTTGGCTGTCCGACAGCTCGGCTGGAGCGGCCGGAGCGGTGCCGGGGCGGTGGTGGCGGGTAATGAGGTCCAGCGGGCCGCTGGAGTCGATGCGGGGCGTGCCGTCGGCGGTTTCGTAGCCTTCGAGGCGGCGGGCCATGTCGTTGAAGGCCTGGGCCACGGGCGCAAACTCGTCGTGGGCGCGCACGGGCAGGCGCTGGTCGTAGTGGCCCTCGGCCACCCGCCGGATGCCGGCCGTCAGCTCCTGCACCGGCTTGGTCAGGTAGTCGGGGAAGCTGAAGATGAACGAGAGCGTGGCCAAAATACCCACGGTGGCCAGCAGTCCCAGCGTACCGATGGTGCGGTTGGCAATGCGGCGGGTGCGCACGCTCTGCTGCTCAATGGCTCGCAGATTCAGAGTAGCCACCCGGCCCACCTGCCCGCGCACCTGCTGGTAGAGGCCGGCCGGGGCCTTCACCTGCGCCGCGTACTTCCCAAACGAGGCCGCCAGCGAATCGGCCAGCTCCTGTTCGCCGGGCTCCGTGATGTTGCCCTGCTCGGCCCGCAGGCTGCGCCGGAAGGCGGCCTCGGCGCGGACCGAAGCCACTGGGTCCGCCTGCTGTGCCGCCCGCAAATCCGACAACGCATCGGACATGGCCCGGGCGTAAGCTACCGAGCGGTAGTTGTCCTGCAGAGTGGCCGCCGAGCTGCGCGAGAGTTGATAGAGGAAATACGCCCCCACCCCGCTCAGCAGCAGAATAATCACGAACAGAAAGCTCAGGCCCAGCGTGAGGCGGGCTTTGATGGTACGGGCCATGATGCGTGGTCAGCTAGAAGGTGAAACCATTGCCAAGCCGCCGAACGGCTGGGTATTGAGTAGTTGGTATTGAGTAGCAGGTATTTGTTTTTTTTAACAAACCACTGTCTCACAAATGATTAACACTGCTACTAAATGAAGCTGTTCAGAAAGTCGTAAGTAATCAACAGCACGTCATGCTGAGCTTGTCGAAGCATCTCTACCGCTTCGCCAGATAGCATGCAACGAAGCGGTAGAGATGCTTCGACAAGCTCAGCATGACGTTCTTTTCAAATTCCCAAACACACTCTAAAACGACAGCGCGATGCTGCTGGTGAGGTTGCCGTAGTTGCGCGTAGGGTTGCCGTTGCGGTCCGTCAGGAAGGGCTGGCGGCCGTGGAAGGTTCGGCCCTCTACCCGCACCGTCACGTTGCTGGTGGGCGCGTAGTCGAGGTTGAGCGAGGCCGCCTGCACCTTGAAATCGGTGGCGGCGGCCACCGGCGAAATGGCGCTGATGATGACGCCCCGGTCGGCGTTGTAGTACTCGGCGCGGGCGGCGGCGGTCCACTTGTCGGCCAGCTTGTAGCGCACGAAGGCCGCGCCGGTGTGCCAGGTATCGGCCTTGCCGCCGCGCTGCTCATTCTCCTGCTTGCCCACGTCGAACACCAGGGCCAGGCTGAGGCGGTCGGTGGCGGCGTAGCTCATGTAGAAATCGTGGAAGTAACGGCGGCGGCGCACCGAGTCCTGGGGCTGCTCGTTGCCGTAGAAGGTGCTGCTGTTGATGAGCAGCTTATCGGTGGGCTTCCACTGAATTTGGGTACCCAGGGCCTTGGCCTGGTTGTTTTCGCGGATATTCTGCCAGCCGTTGAGCACCAGCCCGGTCAGCGTGAGCTTCGGCGACACCTCGTAGGTCAGCCGCGCCCCGGCCTCGTAATAGGGCGAGTTTTCGGCCATCAGGGAGCGGGTCAGTGTCCAGTTGTCTTTACTCAGCGCCGACTCAAACCCGATGTGCGAGCCGAAAATCCCCACGTCCAGCCACGCCTTTTTGAAGGGCCGGAAGCCCGCGTAGGCTTCGTAGAGATGCTTGAGCACCTGGTCTTCGGCCGCGTAGTTGGCCGATACGTAGGAGCCCGCGTGCAGGCCCAGTGCCCCGCGTACCTGCCCGTTGTCGTAGCGCAGGCCGATAACGGCGTTGTTCACCGTAAACTCGTTCTGGCGGTTGTGCGAGTACAAGAAGCTGGGCCGCTGGTTGGTGGCCGCGTGCTTGAAATCATAGCCGTAATAGCCATCCACGAACCCGTAGGTGGTCAGCGGATTGGCCGGAGCCGCCGGGGCTGCCGTGGAATCGGGCGTGGTTTGCGCCATAGCGGCCGAAGCTGTGAGCAGTGCCGTAGCGGTAAGGAGAACCAGTGGTTTCATGGGGGGGAAGCGTCCGTTGCAGGGGCGCAAAGTGAGAAGGGAGAGGCGAAAGTAGGAATAGATGGCTCAGGCGGCGCGGGCGTCCCAGGGTTGAAACCCTGGGCTAGTCAGCGGTCTGGTTGGCGGTTTAAACCACTCCGTAGCCCAGGATTTCAACCCTGGGACGCCCGCGCCAGCTGAGCCGTTAACGAGCAGCCACGGGCTAGCGGTTCTGCAGGGCGTCGAGGGCCACGTTCAGGCGTAGCACGTTCACCCGGTCGGGGCCGAAGGCGCTGTGCTGGGTGGTGGCCGTTACCAGAGACTGAACTTTGGCAGCGTCCAGGTTGCGCGCTTTGGCCACCCGGGCCACCTGCACGGCGGCGGCGGCCGGTGAGAGGTGCGGGTCGAGGCCCGAGCCGGAAGCGGTGAGCAGCTCAGCCGGCACCTGGGCCTTGGTTACGCCGGGGTTCTGCACCAGAAACGTATCGAGGCGGGCCTGCACGGTGGCGAGGTACTCGGGGTTGCTGGGGCCTTTGTTGGAGCCAGCCGAGCCGGCGGCGTTGTAATCCACGGCCGAGGGGCGGCCCTGGAAGTACTCGGGCCGTGTGAAGTTCTGGCCGACATTGTCGTAGCCCACCACGCGGCCGTTGTGGCTGATGGTTTCGCCTTGGCCGCTGTTGGGGGCCAGCTGGGCACCGGCCCACACCATCACGGGGTAAATCAGGCAGCAGACCACTAGTAGCACAAGGGTCAGGCGGAATGCGGGAAGCAGGTTCTGGTTCATGTTGATTTTATGTTGTCTGTCATGCTGAGCTTGTCGAAGCATCTCTACCGCCTTGTTGAATCGGTATTGATTTACTACTGCGGTAGAGATGCTTCGACTTCGCCTCCGGCTTCGCTCAGCATGACGTTCTTTTTTATCTGTTCAAACGTCAGCTTTCTTACAAAAACAGCCCCACCAGCAGGTCAATGACCTTGATGCCGATGAAGGGGACGATGACGCCGCCCAGGCCGTACACTAGCAGGTTGCGGCGCAGCAGCGCTGAGGCCCCGATGGGTTTGTAGGCCACCCCGCGCAGCGCCAGCGGCACCAGCGCCGGGATGATGATGGCGTTGAAAATCACGGCCGAAAGAATGGCCGACTGCGGCGACTTCAGGCCCATGATGTTGAGCGCGCCCAGGGCCGGAATGGCCACCATGAACAGCGCGGGCACAATGGCGAAGTACTTGGCCACGTCGTTGGCAATCGAAAACGTGGTGAGCGTGCCGCGCGTCATCAGCAGCTGCTTCCCGATTTCCACCACCTCGATGAGCTTGGTGGGGTCGTTGTCGAGGTCCACCATGTTGCCGGCCTCTTTGGCGGCCTGGGTGCCCGAGTTCATGGCCACTCCCACGTCGGCCTGGGCCAGGGCGGGGGCGTCGTTGGTGCCGTCGCCCATCATAGCCACCAGGCGGCCCTGCTGCTGCTCGTTGCGGATGTATTGCATCTTGTCCTCGGGCTTGGCCTCGGCAATGAAGTCGTCCACGCCGGCCTTTTCGGCAATGAACTTGGCCGTGAGCGGGTTGTCGCCGGTTACCATCACCGTCTTGATGCCCATTTTGCGCAGGCGCTCAAACCGCTCCTGAATGCCGGGCTTGATGATGTCCTGCAGCTCTACCACGCCCAGCACTCGGTCGTTTTCGCTCAGCACAAGCGGCGTGCCGCCGTTATTGGCAATGGCATCAACCCGCTCCGATGTCTCCTGCGGGAAGGGCTGGCCGGCTTTTACCGCTAACTGGCGAATGGCATCAGAAGCGCCCTTGCGGATGCGCTGACCGTCGGCGAGGGTCACGCCGGAGCTGCGGGTTTCGGCCGTGAACTTGATCAGCTCGGCGCCCTGCAAACGGCTTTGCAGCAGCTGCGGATCTACCTGCTGCTCCCGGGCAAGCTCCACAATGCTCTTGCCCTCGGGCGTTTCGTCGGTGAGTGAGGAGAGGGTGGCCAGTTCGATAAACTGCCGCGCCTCAATGCCGGGAGCGGGCCAGAAGTGGGTGGCTTTGCGGTTGCCGATGGTGATGGTGCCGGTTTTATCCAGCAGCAGCACGTCGATGTCGCCGGCCGTTTCCACGGCTTTGCCGCTTTTGGTGATGACGTTGGCCCGCAGCGCGCGGTCCATGCCCGCAATGCCGATGGCCGAGAGCAGCCCGCCGATGGTAGTCGGAATCAGACACACGAACAGCGCAATGAAGGCCGAAATGGCAATGGGCGTGTTGGAGTATTCGGCAAACGGGGCCAGCGTAACGCACACCAGCACGAACACCAGCGTAAACCCGGCCAGCAGAATGGTGAGGGCAATTTCGTTGGGCGTTTTCTGCCGCGAAGCGCCTTCCACCAGGGCAATCATCTTGTCCAGAAACGACTCGCCGGGGGCCGTCGTCACCACCACTTTAATGCGGTCCGACAGCACCTTGGTCCCGCCCGTTACGCTGGACTTATCCCCGCCGGCCTCCCGAATCACCGGAGCCGACTCGCCCGTAATGGCCGACTCGTCAATGGTGGCCAGTCCCTCTATAATCTCCCCGTCGGTAGGAATGATTTCGCCGGCTTCCACCAGGAAAATCTGGCCCTTCTGGAGCTGGGAGGAGGAAACCGACGACTCCTGTCCGTTGGCATCAAGCACGCGGGCGGGCGTTTCCTCGCGGGTTTTGCGCAGGCTTTCGGCCTGGGCCTTGCCGCGGGCCTCGGCAATAGCCTCGGCGAAGTTGGCGAACAGCAGCGTCAGGAACAGCACCACAAACACGGTGAAGTTGTAGCCGAACGAGCCCTGGGCGGCGTCCGGCTTCACCAGCAGCCCCAGCGTCACGAGCAGCATCACCACCGTCCCGATTTCCACGGTGAACATCACCGGGTTGCGGAACATGATGCGCGGGTCGAGCTTCACGAACGCCTGTTTGATGGCCTCCGACACCAGCGCGGGTTGAAAGAGAGATTGAGATTTGGTAGACATGGGTAATTGTCATCCTGAGAGTAGCGAAGGACCTTATCACGCCTGCGCTACATTGATTACTAGTTCTGATGAAGGCAGTCGTGATAGGATGCTTCCTTCGTCAGCATGACAGTCTCGGATATTGGCTCCGCCTAGTACAGCGAGAAATGCTCGGCCAGCGGCCCCAGGGCCAAGGCCGGGAAGAAGGCCAGCGCGGCGATGATGACGATGACGGCCAGCACCATCACCCCGAAGGTGGCCGTGTCGGCGGGCAGGGTGCCGGCGCTTTCGGGCACGTACTTCTTGCGGGCCAGCAGGCCGGCAATGGCTACCGGGCCGATGATGGGCAGGAAGCGGGCCAGCAGCAGCACTACGCCAGTGCTGATGTTCCACCAGGGCGTGTTGTCGCCGAGGCCCTCGAAGCCGGAGCCGTTGTTGGCCGAGGCGGAGGTGAACTCATACAGCATCTCGGAGAAGCCGTGGTAGCCGGGGTTGGCCAGCCAGCCAGCATACTCGGTGGGGTTGCCCACGTACAGGTGAGCCGTGAGGGCCGTGCCTGCCAGAATCAGCAGCGGGTGCAGCAGCGTCACGAGGATGGCGATTTTCATCTCGCGGGCCTCAATCTTCTTGCCCAGCAGCTCGGGCGTGCGGCCCACCATCAGGCCGGCAATGAACACGGCAATGATGAGGTAGGCGAAGAAGTTGAGCAGACCCACGCCGCAGCCGCCGTAGAAGGCGTTGGTCATCATGCCCAGCATCTGGCTCATGCCCGAAATCGGCATAAACGAATCGTGCATGGAGTTGACGGAGCCGCAGCTGATGATGGTGTTGGTGATGCTCCAGTAGGCCGAAGCCGCGGCCCCGAAGCGGATTTCCTTGCCTTCCATAGCCCCCAGCGCCTGATCGACGCCCATCTGGCTGATGGCGGGGTTGCCGTGCATTTCGTAGTACACCGTGGGGGCCAGCAGGGCCAAGAAGCCTACCGTCATCACCCCAAAAATCATGTAGGAGAGCTTGCGGCGCTTCAGGTAGAAACCCAGCGCAAACACCATGGCAATGGGGATAATCACCAGGGCAATGTTCTCGACGGCGTTAGTAATGAAGTTGGGGTTTTCGAGCGGGTGGGCCGAGTTGGCTCCGTAGAAGCCGCCCCCATTGGTGCCCAGCTCCTTGATGGCCACCATGGCGGCCACCGGCCCGCGGCTCACGGCCACCGAGTCGCCCTGCAGCGTGATGAGCTCCTGCTTGCCCTGCAGCGTCATGGGCGTGCCGTTGAAGGCTAGGATAAGGGCTACTAGCAGCGCACCGGGCAGCAGCAGGCGCGTGAGGCTCTTCACAAAGTAGTCGTAGAAGTTGCCCAGCTTCTCGGTAGTGCGGGTCTGGAGGGCGTTGAACACCACTACGGCCGCCGCAATGCCGGTCGCGGCACTCACAAACTGCAGGAAGGTAATCACCACGATTTGGGAGAGGTACGACAGGCCCGACTCGCCGGAGTAGTGCTGCAGGTTGCAGTTCACCAAAAAGGAAATGGCCGTGTTGAAAGCCAGATCGGGGGCCATCGAGGGGTTGCCGTCGGGATTGAGCGGCAGGCTCCCCTGGGTGCTGAGCACCAGCATGGCCAGCAGAAACCACACGAGGTTGATGGTGAGCAGCGCCACCATGTGCTGCTGCCAGCTCATCTCGCGGCGGGCATCAATGCCGGACAGCCGGTAGATGCCGTTCTCGACGGGCCGCATGAAGTCGAGCAGGTTCTTTTCGCCCCGGAACACCCGGGCCAGATACGCGCCCAGCGGCAGGGCCAGCACCAGCGTAACGAGGTATATCCCGCCGATGCTGAGTAGTTCGTTGTTCATTTTTGGTGAGTTGAACTCCACCCCAACCCCTCTCCCGGAGGGGAGGGGTTGGGGTGGGGTTGACGTTAAAATTTCTCCGGGCGCAGCAGCACGTAGCAGAGGTAGCCGAACGTGGCGAGGGAGAGGAAAAACAGGACGAGCATCATGGCGCGACGGGGTTAGATCTGGTCGAAGAAATCGACGGACTTGTAGAAGAGCCAGAAACCGGCTAGGCCGGCGGCCGTGAGCACGGGAATCATCAGGAGCGGAGCCATTGGCAAAGCGGAAAAGCAGCGGCCCTAGGGCAGCATGGTGGTGTATGGATAGTGATAGGTCTGGTAGAGGCGGGCGGGCATGAGCTGGCGGGCCAGCTGGTTGCCGTAGGTGCTGCCATCGAGGTGCAGGCAGTGCAGGTACACGTTTTCGATGGCGCGGGCCAGGTAGGCGTCGCCCTGGCGCAGCAGGCGGTCGGCCACCTCGAAGCAGCGCTTGAGCAGGGCCAGGTGGCCGCCCTCGGCGGCTTCGCGGGTGAAGGTGGCAAAGCAGCTCAGCTGCCGGTAAATACTCTGGCGGGTAGCCGGAGCCTGCAACTCCGCACCCAGCTCCGGAAAGTTTTCCAGCAGCAGGGAGGCGGTTTCGGTGGAAGAAGTCATCGGAAACGATGAAAAAAAGTGGAACTGGTCCGTGAAGAGCCTGCGTCGTCGGGGCGTGGCCCTGGGCTGGTTGTCAGTCTGCCCAGGGCCGGCCCCGGTTCGGTCAGTTTGCCGAATCGACGAATGGCTCGGGCGGCTTCTTGCCAATCCGGGCCCACATTCGGATGCTGTGCTCTATTTTGATTTTATCTGCCTGATTATCAGATATAAATATTTTGACCTTGCTCTTTCCCAGCTCACCGTGCACAAAAAAACCGGGTCATTCTGACCCGGTGCGCTGGTCAGAATAACCCGGTTTGGTGGGGTGCCGGTCATCGTGTCCTAGGGCTGAAGCCCTGGGCTAGTGAGTGAGTATGGGCGGGCGCTACGTAGCCCAGGGCTTCAGCCCTGGGACGCAGGCGGCATCGTTCAACGGAGAGACGCAAAATGTTGCGTCTCTACAGCCCGTATTCCTGAATCTTGCGGTAGAGGGTTTTGGTGCCGATGCCGAGCTGGCGGGCGGCTTCCATCTTGTTGCCGCCGGTGTCGTGGAGCACCTGCCGAATCTGGCGCTTCTCCAGATTGCGTAGGCTTTTGTCGGAGGCCTCGTCAGTGGTGGGGGCGGCCGTGAAGTAGTGGAAGTCGGCGGGCAGGTCGTCGGTGGTGAGCGTGTCGCCGTCGGCGAGGATGGCGGCGCGTTCCAGCACGTTTTTCAGTTCCCGCACGTTGCCGCGCCAGTCGTGGCGGCGCAGCTGCTCCAGCACCTCGGGCTCCAAGCCGCGCAGGCGGCGGCGCAGCTTACCGGCGAAGAACTGCAGGAAATACTCGGCCAGCAGCGGCACATCCTCGCGTCGCTCGTTGAGGCCCGGCACCGGTACCGTAAACACGGCCAGGCGGTAGTACAGATCGGGCCGAAAGTGGCCGGCCTCGGCTTCCTGCTTGAGGTTGCGGTTGGTGGCGGCCACGATGCGCACGTTCACGCTGGTGGGCTTCGTGTCGCCGAGCTTGGTGAACTGCTGGGTTTCCAGCACCCGCAGGAACTTGGCCTGCACGTTCAGCTCCAGCTCCCCGATTTCGTCCAGAAACAGCGTGCCGCCGTTGGCTTCCTCCAGCAGCCCCTTCTTGTCGGTCAGCGCGCCCGTAAACGCGCCCTTCTTATAGCCAAACAGCTCCGATTCCAGCAAATCCTTAGGGAAGGCCGAGCAGTTCACGGCCACGAACGGCTTGCTGCGGCGCGGACTGGCCTGGTGAATGGCCTGGGCAAATAGCTCCTTGCCCGCGCCGGTAGGCCCTTCCAGCAAAACCGTGCTATCGGTAGGAGCCGCACGCTCAGCCAGCTTCCGGGCCTGCAGCAGCGCGGCGGAGCGGCCAATCATGCTGTCGAAGCTGTATTGAGCGCCTACTTTCTTTTCGAGGTCGGCCACGCGGCGCTGCAGGCGGGCCTTGTCGGCGGCGCGCTCCACTACCACCAGCAGCTGGTCGTCGGAGTCGCCCTTGGTGAGGTAGTCGAAGGCGCCTTCCTTCATGGCCCGCACGCCGTCGGGAATGGTGCCGTAGGCCGTCATCAGGATGACCTCGGCCAGCGGGGCGACCTGCTTGTAGCGCGGCAGCAGGTCGAGGCCGTAGCCGTCGGGCAGCTTCACATCCGACAGCACTACCAGTACCTCGTCGTGGTGCTGGCGCAGCAGCTCCAGGCCGCGGCGGGCATCGGGGGCCGGGAGCAGGGTGTAGCCCTCCAGCTCCAGCACCCGCGTGAGCAGCTGGCGCAGGCTGGTTTCGTCGTCGATGAGCAGCAGGGTTCCGGTGGGCATGGGCGGGGCAGTAGGAGAGGAGCGCCACGAAGGTAGCCGGCCGGCCGGTACGTGCGAAAATCTGCCGGGCTACGCGCTGTACCACCCGGCGCTGGCCCGCGGCCAGACTCCAGCCGCCTCAGCCAACGAAACCGCCCAAAAATAGCCCGGCCGAAGCGGAAATTAATCCGCTTCGGCCGGGGTAGAAATTCGATAACCGGCTCTCAACCTACCGAAGCAGGGAATGCGGTTTTCGGTGAACAGGAACCGGACGGGGTGGGGCGGACGTCCGGGCAATCAGGGTGTGGGAATTTGCTAACACCCGGCGGGGGGGATTCACCGTGTGATAGCCGGAACAATATTAAGCAAAGAATCCTGCCCGGCATGGTGAGTAGCTGCTTTTTAGGTGAGTATTCACTCACTTATTATTGCTTGATAATATTTAAGTTGTTGATTTGTAGAAATTTAATCAAAAAACGGCCTTTTTCAAAAGCCTGAATTTTATAAGTGGTTAAACTAACGAATGTTTGTTTGGGGCTTAGAGGTCCGTACTTTTGAGGGCATTGCGGCGCAACTGATTGCGCCTCGTCCGGCAACGAACAACCAGTTGTCAGGCGCTTAAGCCGTTGCTTTCAGGCGATGCTGTTTTACCTCCATGGCCAAAAAAACGAAGTCCAATAAGCGCCAGATAATTCTGGAAGAAGCTGCCAAGCTGTTTAAAGCCCGGGGCTTCAGCGGCGCCTCCATGCGGGAGCTGGGTGCGCAGGTAGGGATGGAGGCGGCCAGCATGTACAATCACATCAGTTCTAAGGATGAGCTGCTGGACCACATCTGCTTCCACGTTTCCGATACCTATATCTCGCAGCTGGCCGAAATAGAGCGCACCGAGGATTCTTACGTAGAGAAGATAAAGGCGCTGATCCGGCTGCACATCCGCCTGATGGTGGAGGATGGGGCGGCCGTATCGGTGGCCAACAACGACTGGAAGTACCTGTCCGAGCCGCGCCTAACCGAGTTCAAGAAAGCCCGCAAAGACTACGAAAAAGGCTTTGCCGCCCTCATCGAGCAGGGCATTGCGGCCGGCGAGCTGCAGCCCGTCAACGTGTCGGTGGCGCTGTTTACCATTCTGTCGGCGGTGCGCTGGGTGGAGCTGTGGTACCGCCCGGGCCGCGGCGTTACGGCCGAAGAGCTCGAAGAAAACATCATCACCATGCTCCTGTCGGGGCTGAAAAAGTAAGTGCGTTGTTGAGTTGTCAGTTGCTGGGTATCAGTTGTCAGTACTTGCCGGAAGGGACGTCTGACAACCACACCCCAGTGACTAACAACCGACAACCAGCAACTGACAACTAACACGAATGAGCCGCTTCCACTCCCTCAAAGTCAAGAGCATCACCCGCGAAACGCCCGATTGCGTGAGCGTGGCCCTGGACGTGCCCGCCGAGCTGCGCGACACCTTCCGGTTCACGCAGGGCCAGTACCTCACGTTTCGGCGGCACCTGAACGGCGAGGAAGTGCGCCGCAGCTACTCCATCTGCAGCAGCCCGCTGGAAAACGAGTGGCGCGTGGCCATCAAGCAGGTGCCGGAGGGGCGCTTTTCCACCCACGCCGTGCAGCAGCTGCGCGTCGGCGACGAGCTGGAGGTAATGCCGCCGATGGGGCATTTCACCACCGAGCTGCACGCCGACCAGGCCAAGCAGTACGTGCTGTTCGCGGCCGGCTCAGGCATCACGCCGGTGCTGTCCATCCTGAAAACGGTGCTACTGGCGGAGCCTGATAGCCGCGTAACGCTCATCTATGGCAACCGGGGCCGCAACTCCATCATCTTCAAGGAGGAAATCGAGGGCCTGAAAAACCGCTTCCTTCAGCGCCTGAGCGTGTACCACGTGCTCAGCCGCGAGCAGGGCGACACCGACCTGCTGTTCGGCCGCATCGACGGCGCCAAGGCCCGCGTGTTCCTCGACAAAATCATCCCGGCCCAGAAAATCGACGAGGTGTTTCTGTGCGGGCCTGAGGAAATGATTCTGGAAGTGAAAAGCGTGTTGCTGGAAGCCGGCGTTGCGCCCGAGAAGGTGCACTTCGAGCTGTTCGCCTCGGCCGCCGGGGCCCAGAAAGCCGCCGCCCGCCAGGCCCAGCGCCCCGCCGGCCAGGACGACAAGCACAGCCAGGTAACGGTGCAGCTGGAAGGCACGAAGCGCGTGCTGGAAATGTCGTACTACGGCGACACGATTCTGGACGCGGTGCTCGAAACCGGGGCCGACGCGCCGTATTCGTGCAAAAACGGCATGTGCAGCACCTGCCGCTGCCGCGTGACCGAAGGCACCGTAGAAATGGACGTGAACTACTCGCTTTCCGAAAAAGAAGTGGCCCAAGGCTACGTCCTCAGTTGCCAGGCGCGCCCCACCTCCGAGCGGGTGGTGGTGGATTTCGACCAGTAATCGATGGCCTCGTAAAAGAACGTCATGCTGAGCGCAGCCGAAGCATCTCGCGTGCTGACGTTGTAATACTAATTTGATTACTGCTGCATGCGAGATGCTTCGACTACGCTTTCAGCTTCGCTCAGCATGACGTTCTTTTAAGATGCTGCAGCGCAGCAGCCCAAATTTTTCCTTACATTTAACTAACGATTGTTAGTTAACCTTTGTTGAAGGCGCATGGAAACCCTAGAACTCACCCAGGAAGAACAGTTTCAGGCCCGCATTGATGCCGATGTGCGCATCGAGCCCAAGGACTGGATGCCCGAGGCGTACCGCAAGACGCTGATCCGGCAGATTTCGCAGCACGCGCACTCCGAGCTGGTGGGCATGCTGCCCGAAGGCAATTGGATTACCCGTGCCCCTTCGCTGAAGCGCAAATCCATCTTGCTGGCCAAGGTGCAGGACGAAGCCGGCCACGGCCTCTACCTCTACTCGGCGGCCGAAACCCTGGGTACCACCCGCGACCAGATGCTGGCTGACCTGCACTCGGGCAAAGCCAAGTACAGCAGCATCTTCAACTACCCCACCCTGAGCTGGGCCGATATGGGCTGCGTAGGCTGGCTGGTAGACGGCGCCGCCATTCTGAACCAAGTGCCGCTGTGCCGCACCAGCTACGGCCCCTACGCCCGCGCCATGGTGCGCGTGTGTAAGGAGGAAAGCTTCCACCAGCGCCAGGGCTTCGAGATTATGCAGACCCTGTGCGAAGGCGCGCCCGAGCAGAAAGCCATGGCCCAGGAAGCCCTCAACCGCTGGTGGTGGCCCACGCTGATGATGTTTGGCCCCGCCGATGCCGACTCGCCCAACACCGAGCAGAGCATGAAGTGGCGCATCAAGCGCTTCACCAACGATGAGCTGCGCCAGAAATTTGTGGACATGATGGTGCCCCAGGCCGAGTTCTTGGGCCTCACCGTTCCTGACGAAAAGGTGCAGTGGAACGAAGCCCGCCAGGCCTACGACTTCGGCGAGGTGAACTGGGAGGAGTTCTGGAACGTGGTGAAAGGCAACGGCCTCTGCAACCAGGAACGCCTGCAGGCCCGCGTAGATGCCTGGGACCAAGGCGCCTGGGTGCGCGAAGCTGCCCTGGCCCACGCCGCCAAACGCGCCGGCCGCGAGCTGGCCAAGTCAGCGGCGTAGGTCTGAACTCCAATTGTCAAGCCCGTCATGCTGAGCTTGTCGAAGCATCTCGCGTGCTGACGTTGCAATAGCAATCCGACGTCAGCACGCGAGATGCTTCGACAAGCTCAGCATGACGTTCTACTAAGCACTACATCATGACTCAACAAGAATGGCCGCTGTGGGAAGTTTTTATCCGCAGTAAGCAGGGCCTCGACCATAAGCACGTGGGCAGCCTCCACGCCGCCGATGCCACCATGGCCATCCAGAACGCCCGCGACGTGTACACGCGCCGCCTCGAAGGCGTGAGCATCTGGGTGGTGGAAAGCACGCACGTGCACGCCTCCAACCCCGACGACGCGGCTGCTTTCTACGAGCCTGCCAACGACAAAATCTACCGCCATCCGACCTTCTACCAGGTGCCGGATTCCATCAAGCACATGTAACCGATGACGGACGACTTCACGCCCACGCCGGCCCTGGCCACTGTCACCGAAACGCAGCGTCAAATGCTGCCCTTCGTGCTGCAGCTGGCCGATACCAGTCTGATTCTGGCCCACCGCCTGAGCGAGTGGTGCGGGCACGGCCCCATTCTGGAGCAGGATCTGGCCATGGCCAACATTGCGCTGGATCTGCTGGGCGAGGCCCGCAGCTACTACCAGTATGCCGCCGAGCTCGAAGGCCAGGGCCGCACCGAGGACGATCTGGCCTACCTGCGGCCCGCCGTGGAGTACCGCAACCCGCTGCTGGTGGAGCAGCCCAACCAGGATTTCGCCCACACCATCGTGCGACAGTTTCTGTACGATGCCTTCCACTACCATCTGCTGCTCCAGCTCCAGCAGGGCTCCGATGCTCACCTGGCAGCCATTGCTGAGAAATCGGTGAAGGAGGCGGCCTACCACATCAAGTGGAGCTCGGAATGGGTGATTCGCCTCGGCGACGGCACCGACGAAAGCCGGCAGCGCATCGAGAAGGCCATCCGCAACCTGTGGCGCTTCGGTGGCGAGCTGACCACGCCCACCGCCACCGAGCAAACCCTGCAAATCGCCGGCCTCGTGCCCGACTACACCGCGTTGCAGCAGCAGATAAATGCCCACGTTGCGCGCGTGTTTGAGGAAGCCACCCTGCCCGTGCCGGAAAACGTGTTTGCCCAGCAAGGCGGCAAAGACGGCCGCCACTCCGAGCACCTGGGCTACCTGCTGGCCGAGCTGCAGTACATGCAGCGCACGTATCCGGGCATGCAGTGGTAGACTAAATAGCCCGTCATGCTGAGCTTGTCGAAGCATCTCGCGTGCTGATGTCTGATTACTGTAGCAACGAAGCGGTAGAGATGCTTCGACTTCGCCTCCGGCTGCGCTCAGCATGACGTTCTGACTTCATCCCCTATGCCCCACCAACCCCACGTAATGCCCACCGAAGCACAGATCTGGCAGCTGCTGGAAGAGGTTTCCGACCCTGAGGTGCCGGTGCTCAGCATCCTGGATCTGGGCATTGTGCGCGGGGTGCGGCTGGAGGGCGAGCAGGTGCACGTCACCATCACGCCCACCTACTCGGGCTGCCCGGCCATGAACACCATTGCCACCGAAATTCGGCTGCGGCTGCTGGCCGAGGGCCTCACGCAGGTGCACATCCACAACCAGCTCAGCCCCGCCTGGACCACCGACTGGATGAGCCAGGCCGGCCGCCAGAAGCTGGAGGATTACGGCATTGCCCCGCCCGTGGACGGCACCGCCACCGGCCACGTCCTCAACCTGTTCGGGGCCGATACGGCCGTGCGCTGCCCCCTCTGCAAGTCCACCCACACCCACCTGGTCAGCCAATTCGGCTCCACTGCCTGCAAAGCCCACTACCAGTGCGACGACTGCCTGGAACCGTTCGATTACTTCAAGTGCCACGCGTGATGCAACTGGTATAGAACGTCATGCTGAGCTTGCCGAAGCATCTCGCGTGCTGACGTCGGATTGCTGTGGCAACGTCAGCACGCGAGATACTTCGACTTCGCCCCCGGCTTCGCTCAGCATGACGGCCGTTTTTCATCCTGTCCCACCCTACTCCCGAACTATGTCCGAAACTTCCTCCCTACTCTTCTCCCTCGAAGCCGGCGTGGCCACCATCCGCTTCAACCGGCCGCAGGTGTTCAACAGCGTCAACAAGGAAGTGGCGCTGGCCTTGCAGCAGCGGCTGCGCGAGTGCCAGCAGAACCCGGAAGTGCGCGCCGTGCTGCTCACCGGCACCGGCAAAGCCTTCTGCGCCGGCCAGGATCTGGCGGAAATCACCGGCCCCGACAGCCCCGAGGTAGCCGAGATTGTGGAGCAGCTCTACAACCCCATCGTGGAGCTGATTCGGGCCCTGGACAAGCCGGTAGTGGCGGCCGTGAACGGCGTAGCTGCCGGCGCGGGCGCCAACCTGGCCCTGGCCTGCGACATTGTGGTGGCCCGCGAATCGGCCTCGTTTATTCAGGCTTTCAGCAAAATCGGGCTGATTCCGGACAGCGCCGGCACCTACTTCCTACCTCGCCTTGTGGGTTTGCAGCGTGCTACGGCTTTGATGATGACCGGCGACAAAGTATCGGCCCCGGAGGCCGTGCAGATGGGCATGATCTACAAGACCTTCCCCGACGACCAGTTCGACGCTGAGGTAGACGTGCTGGTGCGCAAGCTGGCCGCCATGCCCACCAAGGGCCTCGCTTACACCAAGCAGCTGCTCAACGGCACCTTCTCCAACACCCTCACCCAGCAGCTGCGCGCCGAAGCCGACTACCAGCTCCGCGCCGGCAGCACCGCCGACTACAAAGAGGGCGTCTCAGCCTTCATGGAAAAGCGCCAGCCGACGTTTACGGGGCAGTAATTGAAAAATATCTGTCATCCTGAGCGGAGCGAAGGATCTTGTCACTAAGGAACGACATCGTTGGATAGTCGCCCAAACGTGATAAGGTCCTTCGCTCCGCTCAGGATGACAGAATAAAAACACAGTACAATGACCATCGGAATTATTGGGAGCGGGGCTATGGGGGCGGGGATTGCGCAGGTGGTGGCCCAGGCCGGCCACCCGGTGCGCCTGCTCGACCAGAACACGGCCGCGCTGGAACGGGCCGTGGCCGGCATCCGCGGCGGCTTGCAGAAGCTCGCGGAGAAAGGCAAAATCACGGCAGAGGCCGCCGAAGCCGCCGCGGTCCGCGTGCAGCCCACCACCGACATCAACCTGTTTGCCGACTGCGGGCTGGTGCTGGAAGCCATTGTGGAAGACCTCGGCGTAAAGCAGCAGCTGTTCCGGGAAGTGGAGCTGGTGGTGACGCCGAAGTGCGTGCTGGCTTCCAACACGTCCTCGCTGTCGATTGCCAGCATTGCGGCGGCCTGCCAGCGGCCCGAGCGGTTTATCGGCATCCACTTCTTCAACCCTGCCCCGCTGATGCAGCTGGTGGAAATCATTCCGGCGGTGCAGACCCGCGCCGGTCTGGCCGAGGAAACCCGCCAGCTGGTGCAGAGCTGGGGCAAGCTGCCGGTGCTGTGCAAAGACACGCCGGGCTTCATCGTGAACCGCGTGGCGCGGCCCTTCTATGGCGAGGCCATCCGGCTGCTGGAAGAAGGCGTGGCCGATATGGCGACCATCGACTGGGCCCTGACCGAGCTGGGTGGCTTCCGCATGGGGCCGTTTGCGCTGATGGACTTTATCGGCCACGATGTGAACTACCGCGTCACGGAGTCGGTGTTTACCTCGTTCTTCTTCGACCCGCGCTACAAGCCCAGCTTCACCCAGAAACGTCTGTTCGAGGCCGGCTACTACGGCCGCAAATCGGGCCGCGGCTTCTACGACTACCGCGACGGCGCCACCCCGCCCGAGCCCACCCGCGACGAAGCCCTGGGCCGCCACATCGTGCAGCGCGTGCTAGCCATGCTCATCAATGAAGCCGCCGATGCGCTGGCCTTCAATGTAGCTTCCAAAGAGGACCTGGAACTGGCCATGACCAAGGGCGTCAACTACCCCAAAGGTCTGCTGGCCTGGGCCGACGAGCTGGGCCTGCAGAACGTGCTGACCACCCTCGACGACCTCTACGCCGACTACCACGAGGACCGCTACCGCGCCAGCCCACTGCTGCGCCGCCTGGTCCGGACCGGCCACACGTTCGCCCAGCATGAGCCAGCCGCCCGCTAACGCCGCCGTGGTTCGCGCCGAAGCTGTGAAAGACCAGATGCTACAGCACGACGCCTTCAGCCACTGGCTGGGGCTGGAAGTGAAGGAAATGGGTCCCGGCTACTGCCGTCTGCAGTTTCGGGTGCGGCCCGAGATGCTCAACGGCTTCGGCATCCTGCACGGCGGCGTGGCCTTCGCCGCCGCCGACTCGGCCTTTGCTTTCGCCTGCAACAGCCATGGCCGCCAAAGCGTGGCCCTCAACGCCACCATCGACTACCTCGAAGCCGGCCGCCCCGACGACCTTATCACTGTGGAAGCCCGCGAGGAAAGCCTCAAGCACAAAATCGGGGTGTACCAGCTGCGCCTCACCAACCAGCACGGCATCCCGCTGGCCCTGTTCAAAGGCACCGCCTACCGGACGAGTAAGGAGGTGCTGTAAAGCAAATAGCACGTCATGCTGAGCTTGTCAAAGCATCTCGCGTGCTGATGTTGCTATAGTAATCAGATGGTAACCGCTCCGTAGCCCAGGGTTTAAACCCTGGGCTAGTGAAGCAACCTCAGCACGCGAGATGCTTCGACAAGCGGACGCCAGATGGAGCATGACGTTCTTCCCTCTTTTCCTTTCCCTATCACCACCCACCCCATGACCCAAGCCTACCTCATCGACGGAATCCGGACGCCCATCGGCAACTTTGGCGGCACGCTCGCGGCCGTGCGGCCCGACGACCTGGCGGCTCACGCCATCCGGGAACTGCTGCGCCGCCACCCTGGCCTCGACCCCGCCGCCGTGGCCGATGTGCTGCTGGGCTGCGCCAACCAGGCCGGCGAAGACAACCGCAACGTGGCCCGTATGGCGCTACTGCTGGCCGGTATGCCCACCACCGTGCCCGGCGAAACCGTAAATCGCCTCTGCGCCTCCGGCCTCTCGGCCAGCATTGCCGCCGCCCGCGCCATCCGCAGCGGCGACGGCGACCTGTTTATTTCTGGTGGGGTGGAGAACATGACGCGTGCCCCGCTGGTGGTATCTAAGCCCAGCAAAGGCTTCGGCACTGACTCGCAGATGTACGACTCCAGCTTCGGCTGGCGCTTCATCAACCCCCAGATGCAGGCCCTCTACGGCACCGACGCCATGGGCGAAACCGCCGAAAACCTGGTGGACCAGTACCACATCAGCCGCGACGACCAGGATCAGTTTGCGCTCCACTCGCAGCAGAAAGCCGCCGCCGCCCAGCAGGCCGGCCGCCTGGCCGAGGAAATTGCGCCGGTGCCCATTCCGCAGCGCAAGGGCGAGTTGCTGCTTTTCGCCGCAGATGAGTTTCTGAAGCCCGATACCAGCCTCGAAGGCCTCGGCAAGCTGCGTCCCGCGTTCCGCAAAACCGGCACCGTCACGGCCGGTAACGCCTCCGGCCTCAACGACGGCGCGGCAGCCCTGCTGCTGGCCTCGGAAGCCGGCATCAAGCAACACAACCTCACGCCGCTGGCCCGCATCGTGAGCATGGGCGTGGCCGGCGTGGAGCCGCGCATTATGGGCATCGGGCCGGTGCCAGCCAGCCAGCAGGCCCTGCAACGCGCCGGCCTCACGCTCAACGACATCGACGTAATCGAGCTGAACGAGGCCTTCGCCGCCCAAAGCCTGGCCTGCCTGCGCGCTTTGCACCTCGACGACAACGACCCACGCGTAAATCCCAACGGCGGCGCTATTGCCCTGGGCCACCCGCTGGGCATGAGTGGCGCCCGTATCCTCAACGCCGCCGCCCGCGAGCTACACCGCCAGCACAAGCGCTACGCCCTTGTCACGATGTGCATCGGCGTGGGCCAGGGCTACGCTGCTATTATTGAGCGAGCTTAGCGCCGAACGTATTGCTCAGTTAAAAACGGAGCGCAATTATCTGAATCCTGAAAACCCCACCAATGGCACAACTACTCGAAAACTACGCCCTGGGCCGCTGGACAGCGGGCTCCGGCGACCAGCACGAACTCTACGACGCCTCCACCGGCGAGGTGGTAGCCATTGCCGACGGTGAGGGGCTTGACTTCGCGGCCATGCTCGACTACGGCCGCCGCGTGGGCAACCCCGTGCTGCGCCGCATGACCTTCCACGAGCGGGGCCGCATGCTCAAGGCTCTGGCCCTGCACCTCGACAGCAAAAAGGAGGACTTCTACACCCTCAGCTACCGCAGCGGCGCCACCCGCGCCGACTCCTGGATTGACATCGAAGGCGGCATCGGCAACCTGTTCGCCAACGCCTCTTTGCGCCGCAAATTCCCCGATACGCCGTTCTATGCCGAGTCGGACCCTATTGCGCTGTCCAAGGCCGGCAACTTCATGGGCCACCACCTGATGGTGCCCAAGGAGGGCGTGGCCGTGCACATAAACGCCTACAACTTCCCCATCTGGGGCATGCTGGAGAAGATTGCCGTGAACCTGCTGGCCGGGATGCCAGCCATCGTGAAGCCGGCCCTGCCTTCGGCTTACCTCACCGAAGCCGTGGTGCGCGAAATCATCCGGTCGGGGATTCTGCCGGAGGGTGCGCTGCAGTTGGTGGTGGGCACCGGCCACGGTCTGCTCGAGCACGTCACGTACCAGGATGTGGTGACGTTTACGGGCTCGGCTGAAACCGGCCGCAAGCTCAAGGGCCACCCGCGCATTCTGGCTGAATCGGTGCCGTTCAACATGGAGGCCGACTCGCTGAATGCCGCCGTGCTGGGCCCCGACGCCGTGCCCGGCACCGTGGAGTTCGACCTGTTCATCAAGGAAGTACGCAAGGAAATGACGGCCAAAGCCGGGCAGAAATGCACCGCCATCCGCCGCATCATCGTGCCCGAAAACCTGGTAGAAGACGTGCAGATTGCGCTGGGCAAAGCCCTGGCCCAAACCACCGTGGGCCATCCGCAGGCTGAGGGCGTGCGCATGGGCGCCCTGGCCGGCCTCGACCAGGTGAAGCGCGTGCGCGAGCAGGTGCAGCGCCTGGCCCAGAACACGCCCATCGTGTACGGCGACCTGGACAACGTGCAGGTTATCGGCGGCGACTGCAAAACCGGCGCGTTCATGTCGCCGATTGTACTGCTGAACTCCGAGCCGTTCAAGTTCACCGACTCGCACGAGCTGGAAGCCTTCGGGCCGGTCGCCACGCTGATGCCCTACAAGAATGTGGACGAAGCCATCGAGCTGGCCAACCTGGGACGCGGCTCGCTGGTGTGCTCCGTGGCCACCAACAGCCCCGCCACCGCCACCGAGTTTGTGCTGGGTGCCGCCACGCACCACGGCCGGATTCTGGTGCTTAACGGCGAGGTAGCCAAGGAAAGCACCGGGCACGGCTCACCACTGCCGCTGCTGGTGCACGGCGGCCCCGGTCGGGCCGGTGGCGGCCAGGAAATGGGCGGTCTGCGCGGCGTGGAGCACTTCATGCAACGCGTGGCCATCCAGGGCTCGCCCAGCATGATTACGGCCATCACTCAGGTGTATCAGCCCAAGGCCAAGCAGATTGAGAAGGACAAGCACCCCTTCCAGCACTACTTCGAGGAGCTGGAAATCGGGCAGACGTACACCACCCACCGCCACACCGTTTCAGAGGCCGACATCACCAACTTTGCGCAGGTATCCGGCGACAACTTCTACGCCCACGTGGATGCCACTTCGCTGGACGGCACGCTGTTTACGGGCCGCGTGGCCCACGGCTACTACGTGCTCAGCAAGGCCGCCGGCATGTTCGTGGACCCGCGCAAAGGCCCCGTGCTGCTCAACTACGGCCTCGATGAGTGCCGCTTCACCAAGCCCGTGTACCCCGGCATGACCATCGGCGTGAAGCTCACGGTGAAGGAAAAAATAGCCCAGGAAAAGCGCGACGACGACGACGTAGCCAAAGGCATCGTGCGCTGGTTGGTAGACGTGTCCGACGAAACCGGCGAAACCGTAGCCGTAGCCACCATTTTGACGATGGTGAAAAAGAAAGACCAGGAGTAGCCTTTAGAACGTCATGCAGAGGCGCAGCCGAAGCATCTCGCCAGAGGCTAACTGTCATGCTGAGCTTGCCGAAGCATCTCTACCGCTTCGTTGCAATGCTAGCCCAACGAAGCGGTAGAGATGCTTCGGCAAGCTCAGCATGACGTTCTTTTTACAACTCAATTCCCCCATGACCACAGGAACCGTTACCACCCACACCACCCCGGAAGGCATCAGCACCATCCGCTTCTTCCACCCCAGCCACAACTCGCTGCCCGGCGCGCTGCTCACCCAACTGGCCGCCACCATCACCCAAACTGCCCAGGACGAAGCCACCAAAGTCATCATTCTGGAAAGCGAGGGCGAGAAGACCTTCTGCGCCGGGGCCAGCTTCGATGAGCTGATTGCCATTGAGGATGCGGCCCAGGGCTTGGAGTTTTTCTCCGGCTTCGCCAAAGTGATTAACGCCTGCCGCACCTCGCCCAAAATCATCATCGGGCGGGTGCAGGGCAAGGCCATTGGCGGCGGCGTGGGCGTGGCAGCCGCCACCGACTACTGCTTTGCCACCAGTAACGCCAGCGTGAAGTTGAGCGAGCTGGTAGTAGGCATCGGTCCGTTTGTGGTAGGCCCGGCCGTGGAGCGCAAAATCGGCACGGCGGCTTTCGCCCAGCTGGCCCTCGATGCCGGCGAGTTCCGCCCCGCCGAGTGGGCTTTGCAGAAAGGCCTCTACGCCGAGCTGCACGACTCCCCGGAAGCCCTCGACGCGGCCGTGCTAACCTTTGCCCGCAAGCTGGCCGCTTACAACCCCGAGGCCCTCACCTACCTCAAGCGCGTCATCTGGCAGGGCACCGACCACTGGGACACCCTGCTGCCGGAGCGAGCCGCCATCAGCGGCCGCCTCGTGCTGTCCGACTTCACCCGCGACGCCATCCGCCAGTTCAAGAGCCGGTAGCAAGCGCCTTTACAGCGCTGGCATCGGGTAGCAGATGCCAGCGCCGCAAAGGCACGCAGCCGAGTAGGAGTAAAACAAAAAGCCCTCTCTGCGCTTTGCAAAGAGGGCTTTAGTGGTAATGATTGGAATCGAACCAACGACACCAGCATTTTCAGTGCTGTGCTCTACCAACTGAGCTACATTACCAGCTCTTGGTCCCCCGAGTGCGTTACCGCCGTTGGGGAGCACAAAAGTAGTAAACCATTTTCAACCTGCAAGCCTGAACCTAAAAAAAATCTTCTGGCCGAAAACTATGCTGGCAAAATCTGTAATTTGTTATGCATACCGAGTATATTTCGGATCCAACCCCAAACCTACCCTTTCCTGTGCATTTCTCCTTTCAAAACCTCCTCTTCCTGCTGGTGGCGGTAGCGGGCTTCGGCCTGTTTGCCTGGCAGGCGCGGAAGATCCGGGCCAACATCCTCGTCGGGCGCGACCGGGACATGAGCGGCCACGTCAATGAGCGTCTCTGGAAGACGCTGCTGGTGGCCTTCGGGCAGCAGAAGATGTTCAAGCGCCTCACGCCGGCCTTCCTGCACCTTATTGTCTACGTTGGCTTCATTGTTATCAACGTGGAGGTGATTGAGATTATGGTGGACGGCCTGTTTGGCACCCACCGGTTTCTGCAGTTCCTCGGCCCGCTGTACTCGGCCCTGACCGGTACCAACGAGCTGCTGGGCGCGCTGGTGGTGCTGGCCGTGGTGGCGTTCTGGTGGCGCCGCAATGCGAGCGTGGTGCGCCGCTTCACCGGCCCGGAGCTGCGGGCTTGGCCTAAGCTCGACGCCAACATCATTCTGTATGTGGAGGTAGTGTTGATGGTGGCCCTGTTCACGATGAATGCCGCCGACCTGAAGCTGCATCAGCTGGAAGGCAAGGACTTGCCCGGTGCGTTTCCGGTCAGCAGCCTGCTGACGGGCCTGTTTCCCGACAACCTCACGGCCCTGGCCGTGCTGGAGCGCGTGGGCTGGTGGGCGCACATTGTGGGCATTCTGCTGTTCCTGAACTACCTGCCCAGCAGCAAGCACTTCCACATCATCATGGCCTTCCCGAACGTGTTCTACTCCCGGCTGGTGCCGCAGGGGCAGTTCTCGAACGTGGACAGCATCACCCACGAGGTGAAAGCCATGATGGACCCCAGCTACGCGGTGCCTGCCCCGGCCACCAACCCTGACGGCTCCGCGCTGGCGCCCACGCCCTTCGGCGCCAAAGATGTGGACGACTTGGCCTGGACCAATCTGCTCAGTGCCTACTCCTGCACCGAGTGCGGCCGTTGTACTTCGGTGTGCCCCGCTAACCTGACCGGCAAGCTCCTCTCGCCCCGCAAAATTATCATGGACACCCGGGATAGGGTGGAGGAGAAGTATAACTCGCCGCTGATTTTCCACCCCAGCCTGTACGGCGCGGAGGCCAAGCACAACCCCCAGGAGCAGCTCGACAAGGAAAACCACACCCTGCTGCGCGGCTACGTGACGCCCGAGGAGCTGTGGGCCTGCACCACCTGCAACGCCTGCGTGGAAGCCTGCCCCGTGAACATCAACCCCCTGGAAAGCATCATCGAGATGCGCCGCTTCCTGGTGCTGGAAGAGTCGGCCGCGCCCAACTCCCTGAACGTGATGTTCAGCAACATCGAAAACAACGGCGCGCCGTGGGCCTTCTCGCCCTCCGACCGGTTCAACTGGGCCGACGACCTGTTCGTGACGGAAAAAACGCCGGTAACGGCGTAGTAATCATTGGAACGTCATGCAGAGCAGAGCGAAGCATCTCGTCGGATTAGTACCCCTGTCATGCTGAGCTTGTCGAAGCATCTCTACCGCTTCGTTGCCAAAGTAATTTGATTACTACTGCGGTAGAGATGCTTCGACTGCGGCTGCGCCTTCACTCAGCATGACGTTCTTACAACATAAAAAATAACCACCTCAATATAATGGCTGAGCAAACTGCCAAGCGTCCCGTATCTGTTCCGTTGATGGCCGACCTGGCCGCCCGGGGCGAGTCGCCGGAAATCCTATTCTGGGTGGGCTGCGCCGGGGCCTTCGACGACCGGTACAAGCGCGTAACCCGCGCCTTCGTCCGCATTCTGGAGCACGTGGGCGTGAGCTACGCCGTGCTGGGCATGGAGGAATCCTGCACCGGCGACCCGGCCAAGCGCGCCGGCAACGAGTTCCTGTTTCAGATGCAGGCCATGACCAACATTGCCACCCTCAACGGCTATGGCATCAAGAAGGTAGTAACGGCCTGCCCGCACTGCTTCAACACCATCAAAAACGAGTACCCCGCCTTGGGTGGCGAGTTTGAGGTGATTCACCACAGCACCTTCCTGCAGCAGCTCATCAACGAAGGCAAGGTGACGGCTAAGGGCGGCGAGTCGTTCAAGGGCCGCCGCATTACCTTCCACGATTCCTGTTACCTGGGCCGTGCCAACAACATCTACGAAGCGCCCCGCGAGGTGCTGGAGGTGCTCGACGCCGACCTGCTGGAAATGAAGCGCTGCAAAACCAACGGCCTCTGCTGCGGGGCTGGCGGCGCCCAGATGTGGAAGGATGCCGAACCCGGTAAAAAGGAAGTCAATATTGAAAGAACCGAGGAAGCCCTGGCTACCCTCGACGGCGACGCCGACGTGCTGCTGAACCTGCAGGGCGTGGAAAGCACCGCCCCTGTACTGCCCGCCGGCTCCAACCGCGGCGGCAGCGTCATTGCCGTGGCCTGCCCGTTCTGCATGACCATGATGGCCGACGGCGTAAAGAACAAAGAGCGCGAATCCGACGTGCAGGTGTTCGACCTGGCCGAGCTGATTGCCTCCGCCGAAGGCCTCAACGCGTAGTTCGTTTATAGTTGTCGGTTGATAGTTGTCAGTTGTCAGGACAATGCTGACAACTGACAACTATCAACCGACAACTATAAACGAAACAGCAGCCCCGCACCGGAACTTCCGGGCGGGGCTGTTTCTTTGTAGTAAGAACACCCCATCCCGAACGGGACGATACCCAAGTCCTCAACTCCCGCAAGCCCTACGCCATGTACGTTTCCTTCGATCAGCTTCCTGCTTCCGCCCGCATCTGGATTTATCAGGCCAGCCGTCCGCTGACGACGGAAGAAATAGCAGACATGCAGCCGACGCTATGCCGTTTTGCGGAGGAGTGGACCAGCCACGGCCGTTCGTTGGCCGCTTCGGCGGAGGTGCTGCATCAGCAGTTTCTGGTGGTAGGGCTGGATGAGGCCGTGGCCGATGCCAGCGGCTGCTCTATTGATGCTTCCGTCAGATTTGTGCGCAGCATAGAGGACAAGCTGGGCGTGTCGCTGCTGGAAAAGTCACGCATGGCCTTTCTCGTAGCTGGGCAGGTGCAGCTACTGAGCCGGCCGCAGCTCCGCGAGGCGGTAGCCGCGGGCCAGCTCACGGCGGAAACTCCCTATTTTGATGCTACACTGGCGCAAAAGGGCCTTTTGGCGGCTTCCTTCCCGACTCCGGCGGGCCAGAGCTGGCTGTCCCGCTACTTCGAGCCGGCCGGCTAATTTTGGTTTTACGGCTATTATACTGTACAAACTTAGTATTATTAGGTCCGGGTTTGCCGACTTGACGGCTGGCTTGTTATCCACTCCATCGTACACCACCTATGAATAAGCTACTACTGGTCTGTGCTGCGGCCGGCTCTGCCGCCTTGTTGAGCGGATGCGCTACCTCCGGCAGCGCCAGCAAAGCCGATAAGCGCTTTGCTCAGGGCGAGTATGAAACTGCCATAGAGCTGTACAAAGCAGATGTTGCCAAGGGTAAAAACGTAGCCACTGCCAACTACCGGGTGGCAGAAGCGTATCGGCTTTCCAACCGCATAGAGCAGGCCGAAACGTACTACAAAGCCGCCATCGACGGTGGCGTGAAGGCCCCCGACGTGGTGTTCTACTACGGCCAGGCGCTGAAAGCCAACAGCAAGTTTGATGAGGCGGCGCAGCAGTTCGACGCTTACACGCAGGCCAGTGCCGGCCGGGCCCTGGCTCCCCGGGCCGAAATGGAGTCCCGCAACGCCAAGATGGCCAACACCATCATGGCCATGCGCTCCAATAATGAGGTGATGGCGCTGGACCAGATCAATACGCCCGCCTCGGAATTTGGCTCGACCCTGATGCCGGATACTAAGGAGCTGGTGTTTGCTTCCGGCCGCGAGGGCAAGAAGTATCTGGGCAACGGTGAGAATTTCAGCGACTTATACGCGGTGAAATTTGATGATGCCGAGAAGATGACTGGCGGCGCGGTACGCAAGCTGGAGGCCCTTTTCAACACCGAAGACAAGCACGAAGCCAGCGCCACCTACACGCCCGACGGCAAAACGATGGTGTTTGCCCGCTCCAACAACAGCTCCAAAAAAGGGCTGCTGAGCGTGGACCTGTGGATTTCCTACTTCAAAAATGGCGCCTGGAGCGAGCCGGCGCTGGCCAATATCAACGACCGTACCGCCGACGACTTCGCGCCCGCCTTCAGTGCCGACGGCCAGACGCTGTACTTCGCCTCCGGGCGCAAAGGCGGCCTCGGTGGTAACGACATCTACAAAGCCACGCTGGGCCCGAACGGCCGCTTCTCGCCCGCCGAAAACCTGGGCGACCAGGTGAATACCGCCGGCAACGACAACTTCCCGGCCGTGGCCCCCGATGGCACGCTCTATTTCTCCTCCGATGGGCAGCCGGGCCTGGGCAAGCTCGACATCTTCATGGTGGAGAAGGGCACGGTGAAGAACCTAGGCACTCCCATCAATAGCGCCGGCGACGACTTCGCCCCTTATTTCACCAGCAAGGACGGCGGCGTATTCTCCTCCAACCGCGCCGGCGGTAAAGGTTCCGACGACCTCTATATGTTCCGGCAGAAGCCGCTGCGGCTCGTGACCTTCTACGCCGACGGCACGGTGATGACCCGCAACGAGAAAACCGGCGCTATGGCCCCCGCCAGCGGCGAAACCGTGACGCTGTACGGCCGCAATGGTCAGAAAATCCAGGACGTGACTGCTGATGCCGAAGGGAAGTTTAGCCTGAAGCTGGACTCGGCGGCGGCCAGCTATGCGCTGGTGGCCGACCGGCCCGGTTTCTTCACGGCCCGCGCGCCGCTGAGCACCGTTGGGCGCAAGCCGGCTCCGGACCAGCTGGTGAACGAAATGACGGAGGTGCGGATTCCGGTGGCGCTTACGCTCACGGAAATCGTGAAAAACAAAGCCATCCGTGTCGAGAACATCCTCTACGACTATGACAAGGCCGATATTCGTCCGGATGCGGCGCTGGAGCTGGATAAGCTGGTGGAAACGCTCAACGACAACCCCAACATCACCATTGAGCTGAGCTCCCACACCGACTCGCGCGGCAAAGACGCCTACAACCAGGCCCTGTCGCAGCGGCGGGCGCAGTCGGCCGTGGACTACATCATTTCCAAGGGCGTTGACAAGGCGCGCATCACGGCCAAAGGCTATGGCGAGAGCCGCCCGGAAGTGAAGGATGCCAAAACCGAAGACCAGTTCCAGCGCAACCGCCGCACGGAATTCCGAGTGACGAAAATCGCCGAATAAGACCGGCTGCGTACTACCGGAAAAGCCCCCTCGTTTGCAAAGCGAGGGGGCTTTTTACGTTTTGTAGGCCGGCGCAGGAAAAGAAATACGGCCTCTCTGCTGCAAATTCAGGGAAATGGCCGCGCGAACCACCAGCTTCGCGGCAAAGTTCCACGAACTGGCATAATCCTTGGCTTGGGTATATATACGGAGGCAGATGGGCTGCTTCCGCCCAACTACCTACTGCCATGAAAAAGGCGCTACTCTTCTGCCTCAGCCTGTTGCTGCTGACGGCCGCCCACTTGCAGGCCGCTCCGGCCAACATGAACATCACCTCGGAGCGCGGCGTGCCCTTCAACCTGCGTTTTGATGGCCGCACCCTAACGCGTGGTGGTGCCCGCCAGGTACACCTCAACCGGATTGCGCCGGGCGTGCATTGGGCCGAGTTTATGATACCCGTAGGCTATGGCCGCTCGGTCAGCTACCGCACCCGCGTTTTCCTGGACCCCGGCCTGGAAACCAGCTTCGTGCTCCTGACGCGCCCCGGTCGTGGTCCCGAGCTGCGCAAAGTGGCTGCTGTGCCAGTGCGTGGCGGCTACGATAATGGTGGCTACCCCAACGGCGGCTACGGCGGCGTGCAGGGTGGCAGCCCGCGGGGAGCTGATGAGGACTACGACGATTCGTATGGCAACCAGCCTGCGCCCGGCCAGCCCGGCGGCTACGGCAACGGTGGCTACCCCAATAACAACGGCGGCAATAACAGCGGCTATCCTAACGGCAATAGCTACCCCAATGGCGGCAACAACAACGGCGGTGGCTACTACGGCGGTAGCAGCGTGAGCTACAACCGCGTGATGGCCCCGCAGGATGTGGATGCCCTGGTGGCGGCTGTGCACCGCCAGTCGTTCGACAAGGACAAGCTGCCCATGGCCCGCCTGGCCCTCAGCGAAACCGGCCTGCGCGCCGAAGACCTGACCCGCCTGATGAAGGAGCTAAGCTTCGAGGACTCGAAAATGGAGCTGGCCAAATACGGCTCCAGCCGCGTGGTAGACCGCCAGAACCTGTACCGCCTCAACGAAGGCTTCACGTTCTCGCACTCGGCCAATGAGCTGCAGGAATACCTGGCGCAACAGGCGCCGCGCTAAGCAGCTGACGACTGGGCTGTATAGAGCTTAACCAAAAAGAGGCTTCCACACATGTGGAAGCCTCTTTTTGGTTAAGCTCAAAAAACGCGTGACTGACAGTTGCCTACCGCAGGCGGTCCATGCTGCGCACCAGCTGCTCGTCGCGGCGGATGAAGCGGCCCGCCAGCACGTTCAGCAGCAGCGCCAGCGTGGGTAGGTAGAAACCGGCTTGGTAGGAGCCCAGCATCTTCACGTTGAGGGCCTGCTCGCCCAGGGTGGAGAAGTAGAAGCCGGCCCCGATGGTGCACAGAATCAGCAGCAGGTTGAGCATGCCCAGCTTGAGCTGCAGGAACCGGTTGCGGAACTGGAAAATCTCGAACAGCGCCACTGCCGCCGAAGCCGCCGCGAGGGCCGCAATAACCCAAACCGCGCCCGGAGGCGTGAGGCCCGCACCAGGTTTGTTGTAGCTGAAGCCGAGGGCCGTCATGGTCAGCTCCTGGCCGGTGGTGGGGTCGGCTTTGTGCCAGAGGGGCAGAAACAGCACGGCTATCATGCACAGGGCCAGCAGCAGCAGGAATACGCTTTGGATTCTTTGTATCATCTTTGTGTTTTGTCAGTTTAGGCCGTCGGCAGTGCCGCCGGGCCGGCAAAAGTAGCCAACAACGACTGGAATAACTGCATCCGAACCTACCAATGCCTACCGCTTACATAGTTGACGCCGTCCGGACTCCGATTGCCCGCTTTGGGGGAGCCCTGAGCAGCGTCCGTCCCGACGACTTGGCCGCCCACATTCTGCGTGAGTTGCTGCGTCGCAACCCTTCCCTCGACAAAACCGCGGTAGAAGACGTGATTATCGGCGCCGCCAACCAGGCCGGCGAAGACAACCGCAACGTGGCCCGTATGGCGGCGCTGCTGGCCGGTCTGCCCATCACGGTACCGGGCTGCACCGTGAATCGCCTGTGCGCCTCCGGCCTGCAGAGCATCACCGATGCCTCGCGCGCCATCATGGCCGGCGAGGGCGACGTGTACCTGGCCGGCGGGGCCGAAAGCATGACCCGCGCCCCGTTCGTGATGGCCAAGTCGGAAACCGCCTTCGGGCGCGAGCTGACGGCCCACGACACCACCCTGGGCTGGCGCTTCACCAACCCGAAGCTGAGCAAGATGCACCACCCTTTCGCCATGGGCGAAACGGCCGAAAACGTGGCCCGCAAGTACGGCATCACGCGTACTGAGCAGGACGAGTTTGCTTTCAACTCGCAGCGCAAGTACCACCGGGCCGCCGAGAAGGGGCGCTTCCGCAAGGAAATTGCGCCGGTATTCGTGGCCAACCCCAAGGGTGCTGCCGCGCTGTTCGACACCGACGAGCCGCCGCGCCTGAGCACCATGGAGAAGTTGGCCGCCATCCGCCCGGCGTTTCAGCCCATCGATGGCACCGTTACGGCCGGTAACTCGGCCGGCATCAACGACGGAGCCGCGGGTGTGCTGGTGGTGAGCGAAGACGCGTTGAAACGCTTCAACCTCAAGCCTATGGCCCGCGTGGTGGCGTCGGCCGTGGCGGGTGTCGATCCGGCGTTTATGGGCCTGGGCCCGGTGCCGGCCACCCAGAAAGTGCTGCAGCGCGCCGGCCTGACCTTGCAGGATATCGGCCTGATTGAGCTGAATGAGGCGTTTGCCGCCCAAAGCATTGCCTGCGTCCGCGACCTGGACCTGAACATGGACATCGTGAACGTGAACGGCGGCTCCATTGCCATCGGGCACCCGCTGGGCGCAGCTGGCTCGCGCATCACGGCCACGCTGCTGCACGAAATGCAGCGCCGCGAAAACGTGCGCTACGGCCTCGTGACCATGTGCGTAGGGGTAGGGCAGGGTGCTTCCGTGATTTACGAGCGTATGTAACGCCAGGCTCCCGCTTGGCGAACGAGCGAAGCGAATAGGCGGCAGTACACCAATGTGAATTACTCGCTCCGCTCGTTCGCCAAGCAGGAGCTTAGCATTACAGCTATGTCCAATCCGCTTCTCACGCCTACACTCATATTGCCCCAGCCGGACGCGTGCCTGCGGCCCTGGCAGTCTGTCGATGCCCCGGCGCTGGCCGGTTACGCCAACGACCGGAGCATCTGGCAGAACCTGCGCGACACGTTTCCGCACCCCTACACCACCCAGGATGCGGAATTCTTCCTAGCATCGGTAGCCGATAACCAGCGCGACCTGCACCTGGCTTTTGCGGTGGATGGGGTGGCCGTAGGCAGTATCGGGGTGCACTTCAAGAGCGACGTGCGCCGCCGCTCGGCCGAAATCGGCTACTGGCTGGCGCGGCCGTACTGGGGGCGCGGGCTGGCTACGGCGGCCGTACAGACCGTGGCCGCCTATGTGCTGGCGAACTTCGACGTTTGCCGGCTGTATGCTGTGGTGTTTGAGCCCAACGCCGCCTCGGCACGGGTGCTGGAAAAGGCTGGCTTTGCGCTGGAAGCCACGATGCGCAAAAGCGTGGTGAAAGACGGCCAGATGCTGGACTCCCGCCTCTACGCGCTGGTGGTGTGAACTGTAGCATAGGCTTTAGCCTGTGCCGTCAATTGAATGATAGCCTTGTTCAATAGCTCGTCGTTCAACCCGTAACCATTAAGCTGATTACCCATTTAACGGACGGCACAGGCTAAAGCCTATGCTACACTGATCTTCTATGCGCTACTTCCTTCATCTGGCCTACGACGGCACCCGCTACCACGGCTGGCAGGTGCAGCCCAACACCCTCACTGTGCAGCAGGAGCTGGACCGCTGCCTGTCGCAGGTGCTGCGGCAGCCGGTGTTCTGCCTGGGCAGCGGCCGCACCGACACCGGCGTGCACGCCAGCCATCAGGTAGCGCACTTCGAGGCCGAGGTGCCGGAAACGCTGGACATCAAAACCCTGCTCTACCGCCTAAACCGCGCCCTGCCACCCGACATTGCGGCCTACGCGCTGCACCCGGTGCCGCCGCAGGCCCACGCGCGCTTCTCGGCCGATGCCCGCACCTACGAGTACTACGTGCGCCAGGTGCCCGACCCTTTCAGTGTGGGGCGTGCCCTCTACGTGGACCTCGCCCCCGACGTGGCGGCCATGAACGAAGCCGCCGCCCACCTGCTCGGCTCGCGCGACTTCACGGCCTTTTCCAAGGTGAAGGGCGGTGAAAACCACTATGTGTGCGTGGTGTATGAGGCCGGCTGGCACCCAATGCCGGGCGGGCTGGTGTTCCGCATCCGGGCCAACCGCTTTGTGCGGGGCATGGTGCGGCTGGTGGTGGGCACGCTGCTGAGCGTGGGCCGCGGCAAAATCACGCCCGCCCAGTTTCAGCAGATTCTGTGGGCCCAGAGCCGCGTAGACGCCAGCGGCGCCGCCCCGGCCCAGGGCCTCTACCTGAGCCGCGTGGAATACACGCCCGATGTGGTGCCCGCCGACTTGGTGCCGCCCGGTTTGCCGTACTTTGTAGGCCGGTAGCCAGTTAGGCAGCGCAAGAACGTCAGGCAGCGGCGCAGGAACATCATGCAGAGGCGCAGCCGAAGCATCTCGCCCGAGGCTATTGTCATTCCGAACGGAGTGAGGAATCTGACTGATGTGGTATTCTCAGCAGTTACTACGCTGGCGAGATTCCTCACTCCGTTCGGAATGACGTTCTATCCATGACGTTCGACTAAGATCGTTCTGCTGACCCTGCAACTTCCCACCGCCGGCCCCGGTTACTACGTTTCACCCCACCCGCTACTTTGGACCCGACTACTGCTACCCCCGCCAAATCCGGCAATATCTTCGACTGGCAGGTGCTACGCCGGTTGATGGTGTATGTGCGGCCCTACCGGCGCATCTTCTATTTGCTGGTGTTCCTGACCGTGGCCACGGCCGTACTGGGCACGCTGCGGCCTTTTCTCATCCAGCAGATGGTGGATGTGACCATTGAGCAGAGCGACTGGGTGGGGTTGAACCGGGGCTTTGGCATTTTGCTGGTGCTGCTGGTGGCGCACGCCTTCGTGAGCTACCTCCAGACTTATTTCGGCGGCTGGCTGGGCCAGTACATCGTGCGCGACATCCGCGTGGATCTGTACAAGCACATCCTCAACCTGCGCCTGAAGTTCTTCGACCGCACGCCCATCGGCGTGCTCGTCACGCGCAACATTTCCGACGTCGAGACGCTGTCCGACGTGTTCAGCGAGGGGCTGGCGGCCATGATCGGCGACATTCTGCAGATCGTGTTCATTATGGGCTTCATGTTCTACATCGACTGGCGCCTGACGCTGGTGAGCCTCTCCGTGATTCCGCCGCTGCTGTTCAGCACCTACGTGTTCAAGGAGAAGGTGAAACGCTCTTTTCAGGAGGTGCGCACGGCCGTGGCCGGGCTCAACGCCTTCGTGCAGGAGCACCTGACGGGCATGAACGTGGTGCAGATTTTCAACAACGAGCAGCGCGAATACCGCAAGTTTCAGGCCCTCAACCAGGAGCATACCCGCGCCAACATCCGCTCGGTGCTCTACTACAGCATCTACTTTCCGGTGGCCGAAGTGCTGGCGGCGGTAGGGGTGGGGCTGCTGGTGTGGTACGCTGCGCAAGGTCAGATCGAGGGCACCATTTCCAAGGGCGCGCTCATCGCCTTCATCATGTACAATGCCCTGTTCTTCCGCCCCATTCGCCAGATTGCCGACCGGTTCAACACGCTGCAGCTAGGCCTCGTGAGCACCGAGCGCCTGCTCAAGCTGCTCGACAGCCAGGAGTTCGTGCCCAACAACGGTACGCTGGCTCCGGCCACGCTGCGCGGCGAAGTGGAGTTCGAAAACGTCTGGTTTGCCTACAACGACGAGGAGTGGGTGCTGCGCGACATCAGCTTCCGGGTAGAGCCCGGCCAGACCGTGGCCTTCGTGGGCGCTACCGGCGCCGGCAAAACCAGCATCATCAACCTGCTCAGCCGCTTCTACGACATCAACAAGGGCCACATCCGCATCGACGGCCAGGATCTACCCGCCTACGACCTGAGCGTGCTGCGCCGCCACATTGGGGTGGTGCTGCAGGATGTGTTCCTGTTTGCAGGCACCATCCGCGACAACATCACGCTGGGCCACGAAGACATCACCGATGCCCAGATTTGGGAAGCCGCCGACCTAGTAGGCGCCCGGCGCTTCATCGAGCGGCTGCCCGAAGGCCTTGGATACCCCGTGATGGAGCGCGGCGCCACGCTGTCGGTGGGGCAGCGCCAGCTCATCAGCTTTGTGCGGGCCATGGTGTACCAGCCGGCCATCATCATTCTCGATGAAGCCACGTCGTCCGTCGACTCCGAAACCGAGGAGCTGATTCAGGAAGCCATCGAAAAGCTGATGCAGGGCCGCACCGCCCTCGTCATTGCACATCGCCTGAGCACCATCCAGAAAGCCGACCGCATCATCGTGCTTGACCGCGGCGAAATCAAGGAATCGGGCCGCCACGAGGAGCTGCTCCGCCAGGACGGCTACTACCGCCAGCTCTACCAGATGCAGTACAAAGACGTGCTGGCGCAGTAGAAGTGAGAAAGTAGAGGCGAGAAGTGAGACCTTTGCTGACCCCATAGGCGTTTGCTCTCACTTCTGCCTCCTTGCTTCTCACTTCTTACCTCTACTTTCTCACTTCTATCACAAGATGAACCGAATTTTCCTACTGCTTTCCCTGCTGCTGATTGTGGCCGCCGGCGTGGCCTACTACATGCTGGGTGGCCTGAAAAAAGCCGACGTGACGCTGGAAACCACCGCCCAGCCCATATTCCTGGCGGGCCGCTACTTCGAGGGCCCGGCCAACAGCGAGCAGTTCGGCGACCTGACCCGCGAAGCCTACGAGCTGCGCACTTCCGGCAAGCTGCGCGGCACCTTCGGCAACCTGTTCTACAACGACCCCGCCAAGGCCAGCGACAACGCCAAGGTCTTCGTGGGCCTGATCCTCGACGATACCGTGTCGCAGCCGCTGCCGCCGGGCTACCGCCACCGCGTTTTTGCCGCCGGCCAGCGCGTGCTGCACGCCCGCATCGAAGCCAGCTACCTCGTGGCCCCCGACAAGCTCTACACCGGTGTGAAAGACTACGCCAACCAGAACAACCTCACCCTGCAGAACATCTACCTAGAGCGGTTCCCGACCACCGGCCCTGTGGAAGTGTGGGCTGTGGTGAAGTAAGAATTGATAGTTAGCCGCAAATACAACGGCCGCCTCATCCATCGGTTGAGGCGGCCGTTTCGTTAACGGCTAGCAATTACTTGCCGCCAAGGTAAAATGAAGCGCCAATGTTAAGATATTGCAAGCCAAAGCTGGCGCCGAAACTGGAATTTTCCCTTCGCCACTCCTGCATCTGATCCGTTTTCTCTTGAACTGTTTTAGCACGATAGTAGCCAAGGTATCCTAGCGTCAGTTCCAACCCCAGCTTATTGGTTGGAAAGAAGACAAAACCTGGCGTGATGTTACTAGAGAATCCTCTATTATTATCCTTGACAACCTCAATTTCAGAGCTCGGAGTAATGCGCTCGTTTTCTGCACTGCCTTTCCGGTAGCTTGCATCCAGTTGACCATAAAAAGCTGCTTTCTCGCCTACCATTTTGTAGTAACGCACAAAAGGACCAACATAGGTAGATGAAGACCTGCCAGTAAGCTCATACTGATTTGAGGTAGCATATGGATCGTCATTTTTGTAGGACGATTTAGCTTTGCCGCGTTCAATGCCTCCCGCCAATCCTAGCGCCAGATTATCGGTTATAAAATAGCCAACTGTCGGTACGATCCGAAAAGCTTGCTGGCTGTTTTCGAAGGCGTAAGAGCCGGAACTGATCTTTTCCTTAGAGGAATTGTACCCGACGTTGCCGCCAAGCAAAACGGTTCCGGCAGAGGTTTGCGCGTGGGCCGCTGTGGCCGCGCCAAGTAATAGCAAGCTGGTAGCGAGCTTTTTCATATAAAAAAGGATAAAAATGTACAGCGGCGGGCGCTGCAAGTATTAAGCCAGTGATATGTGTAGGGGAGGCTCGACGCTATAGACAGGTGGCTCTTACTCAGACTTTCAGTGCGTTATAAACGCAAATAAAAAAGGCCCTGCTGAACATGTGTTCAGCAGGGCCTTTTTTTAAAACGAAGTCGGGGTGGCAGGATTCGAACCTGCGGCCTCCTGCTCCCAAAGCAGGCGCGATACCGGGCTACGCTACACCCCGAACTGTGCCGTTGGTACGATGATCTGCACCGGGCAACTCAGTCGGTTTTGCCAAAAAAAGCCTCCGGGTGGGGTTCCCAGAGGCTTCTCGAACAAGAAATTCTTCGGTCGGAGTGGCAGGATTCGAACCTACGACCTCCAGCACCCCATGCTGGCGCGATACCAGGCTACGCTACACCCCGATAGAATTGAGACACAAAGGTAAGCGAAGAAGTGAGAGTTGCGCAATATCTGCCGAAGAAAATTGCGCCTGCAGCACAGATAGCCGGTTTTCAGCCCGTCATTGGCTCGCCAAATACCGTAAAGATGCCTCATATTCTGCAGCTTGCGACGCAACCTTGTCTTCCGGCAAACGCTGAAAAATATTCTGAAACAGCTAACGGCTCATTAAAAAAGCCGCCGCGTCTGCAAAGCAGAAGCGGCGGCTTTTCAGTGCAATTCTACCGCTGACTAGGGACGGCGGTTGATGGCGTTCAGATCTTCGAAAGCCTGCTTCAAGCGGGCTACAAAGGTTTTTTCGCCTTCGCGCAGCCATACGCGCGGGTCGTAGTACTTCTTGTTCGGCGAGTCGGCGCCGGATGGGTTGCCGATCTGGCCCTGCAGGAAGCCTTCGTTCTTCACGTAGTTGTTCTTGATGCCTTCCCAGAAAGCCCACTGCAGGTCGGTGTCGATGTTCATCTTGATGGCACCGTAGCTGATGGCCTCGCGGATTTCCTCCTGGCTGGAGCCCGAGCCGCCGTGGAACACGAAATCAACGGGCTGGGGGCCGGTGTTGAAGTGCTCCTGCACGTAGAGCTGCGAGTTGTGCAGAATCTTGGGCTGCAGCTTCACGTTGCCGGGCTTGTATACGCCGTGCACGTTGCCGAAGGCCGCGGCCACTGTGAAGCGCGGGCTTACTTCGCTCAGCTCCTTGTAGGCATAGGCCACTTCCGAAGGCTGGGTGTAGAGCTTGGAGCTGTCCACGTCGGAGTTGTCCACGCCGTCTTCCTCGCCGCCGGTTACGCCCAGCTCGATTTCCAGCGTCATGCCGATTTTGGCCATGCGCTCCAGGTAGCGCTTGCAGATTTCGATGTTCTCCTCAATCGGCTCCTCCGACAGGTCGAGCATGTGCGAGCTGTAGAGCGGCTGGCCGTACTGGGCGAAGTGCTTTTCGCCGGCCGTCAGCAGGCCGTCGATCCAGGGTAGGAGCTTTTTGGCGGCGTGGTCGGTGTGCAGAATCACGGGCACATCGTAGAGCTCAGCCATGGCGTGCACGTGCTGCGCGCCGGAAATGGCACCGGCAATGCTGGCGCGCTGGCCGTCGTTGGAAGGGTATTTGCCCGCGAAGAACTGGGCGCCGCCGTTGGAAAACTGAATGATAACCGGCGAATTTGCTTCGTGAGCGGCCTCCAAAACGGCATTTACCGTATTGGTGCCCGTCACGTTGACGGCCGGCAGCGCAAACGAATTCGCCTTGGCATATTGGAACAGGGATTGAACTTCGTCGCCGTGCAGGACGCCGGCACGCAGCCCGGTCAGTGATTGTGCAGCCATTGCAGGAAAGATGGAGATGGAATTTGTGAGGCTTCGAACTTACTCACTTTCTGCTTAGCAGCCGCCATTGCCTGTCGTTGCGGCTCGTGCCGGTCCTGCCTGTAGCAAGGCATCTAACCATAGAATTTTTATTTTAAAATTATGATAATCAGTTTCTTGTGGTTAGCATGGTTCCGTGCTTACACCTTCGTCGCTAACTATCGGGCTACCAGCTAGCTCCTCCACAAAATACCGGTCTGGGCTGGTTGGCGGCTTTGGGGTGAAGTGTGTATTGTACGGGGAGTGGCGATATGAAATATTGGGGAGATGGAATATTGAAAAATCTGATGGTGAGAACTTTACCAATAGTGTAGCAGTCCGATGTGAATATTGGCTATCTTTACCGGATACTACCCCTCATCTTTTTCGCGTTAGGCGTGCGTATGAAAACACTCGTTACTCTCGTTTGCCTGGCAATTGCTACGGCATTGTCGATATCTGCTCAGGCCCAAACCAAGCCCTCCCCCAAGCCGGCCACCAAAAAGCCCTTGCCCACCGCCAAAAAGCCGGTGGCCGCCCGCCCAGGCGCGGCTAAGCCCGCGGCAAAACCGGTGGCGAAACCCGCCGTGCCGGCCGCCAAAAAGCCCACAGTAGCTGCCAAGCCCAAGCTGGAAGAAACTCCCGCCGGCCCGCCGGCCCTGGTCACCGACAAGATGGTGCAGCAGCCCACCAACACGGGCCCGCTGAAAGTGCGCGCCGAAGCCAACCCCGTGACCAAGCGCCTCACGGTGCGTACCAACTCCAGCAACCCTACCCGCGTGGAAATCAATGGCCCCGATGGCCGCCCGGTGGTCACGCGCGACTTGCTCAACAGCAACGAAGTAGCTACGCTCGACGTGAGCAAGCTGCCGGCCGGCGCCTACCTGGTGCAGTGCACTTCCGGTGAGCGGCGGGGCATGAAGCGCGTGATGGTAGGCCGCTAAGATTAGGATCTTCATGATTGGAAAGCCCATTCGGTTTGCGCCGGATGGGCTTTTCTGTTACCCCGATTCAGCCGTTACTGGCTGATTGCCTATTTTTCCGGCATGAGCATTCCGACGCTTTCTTACTGGGAGCACCAGACGTTTCTGCACGGCTTCGATGTGGTAGTCATCGGGGCTGGTTTGGTGGGACTTACGGCCGCGCTGCACCTGCGCCGCCTGCGCCCGGCGGCCCGCGTGCTGGTGTTGGAGCGCGACGTGCTGCCCAACGGCGCGAGTACCAAAAACGCCGGTTTCGCCTGCTTCGGCAGCGTGTCGGAGCTGCTGGAGCAGGAGGCGCGGGGCGGCACGGCCGCATTGCTGGCCGTGGTGCAGGCCCGCTGGGAAGGCCTAGCCGAACTGCGGGCCCTGCTCGGCGATGAGGCGCTGCAGTATCAGCCAGTAGGGGGCTACGAGCTGTTCCGGCCCGCTGAGGCCGAGCTGGCGGCCCGCTGCCGCGCCGCCCTGCCGTATTACAACGAGCTGCTGGCTCCCATTATCGGCCGCCCCGACGTGTTCCGCGACGCCACCGCGCAGGTGCCCGCCACCGGCTTTGCCGGCGTCAGCGTCATGCTGGAGAATACGGCCGAAGGCGCGCTGCACACCGGCCGGCTGATGGAGGTGCTGCTGCGGCAGGCCTGGGCGGCCGGCGTGGTGGTGGTGCATGGCTGCGCGGCTCTGGCGTTGGAGCCGGGCCCGGCGCAGGTCCGTATGCGGACGCTGCTGGGCGAAATTCAGGCGCCGCAGGTGCTGCTGGCCACCAATGCCTTCAGCCAGCAGTTTTTTCCGGAGCTCGACGCGCAGCCCGGCCGCGGGCAGGTGCTGGTCACGGAGCCCATAGCCGGCCTGCACCTGCCCGGTACCTTCCACTACGACCGCGGCTACACCTACTTCCGCCAGATCGACGGCCGCATCCTGCTCGGCGGCGGCCGCAACCTTGATTTCGCCGCCGAAGCCACTACCAAGCCCGGTCTCACGCCCCGGGTGCAGCAGTATCTGGAGGAGCTGCTGCGCGAGGTAATCCTGCCCGGCCGCGCCGTGCGCATCGACTACCGCTGGAGCGGCGTGATGGCCTTCGGGGCTGAGCTGGAGCCGATTGTGCGGCCCCTGGCGCCGGGCGTGTTCGGGGCACTGCGCTGCAACGGCATGGGCGTGGCGCTGGGCGCCGGAGTGGGCCGCCGGGCGGCCGAGATGCTGGTCAGCGCGTAGTTAACCCAGGTAGCTGAGTAGCCCCGGAGGGGCGGTATGTTGGTAGCACAATAGTCTTTAATAAGAACAGAGCCCCGGCGGGGCGACACCTGAACTGTGCGGCCAAGGTGTCGCCCCGCTGGGGCTTGCGGAATTGTTTAGGGGGGCTTCTACCTATATATCGCCCCTCCGGGGCTACGCGGATGCTCCGCAACGTGGGTCAGCTAAACCAAGTTGTGCGGACGATGCGGCGGCCATTGACAAGGGCTCCGGTCCGGAGGCTTCTTTCAGCCGTCGAGCCGGTCGTTGTTGGCACATCTGGCACGTCTTGGCAGACGCGGCCGCCTCGTTCACCCTGCGACCGGTCCGACGGCTGAAAGAGCCGCCGGACCGGAGCTTCTTCCGCAACTTGGATTAGCTACGCCGCGTCCTCGCTTTGCAGCTGGCGCTCATATAGCGCCCGGTACAGGCCGTTTTCGTCCTGCATCAGGGCCTCGTGGGTGCCATGCTGCACAATCTGGCCGTCGTCGAGCACCAGGATTTCGTCGGCCAGCTTCACGGAGCTCACGCGGTGCGAGATGATGAGACTGGTGCGGTTGTGCATGATGCGCTGCAGGGCGCCCAGAATGGCGTTTTCGGTGTTGGTATCCACGGCCGACAGCGAGTCGTCGAGGATCAGGATTTTGGGCTCCTTCACCAAAGCCCGCGCAATGCTCACGCGCTGCTTCTGCCCGCCCGACAGCGTGATGCCCCGCTCGCCCACTTTGGTGTCGAAGCCCTCGGGGAAGTGCATGATGTTGTCGTAGACGTTGGCGTCTTTAGCGGCCTGCTGCATGCGGGCTTCGTCGGGCTGGTCGAGGCCGAAGTTGATGTTGTTGCGGATGCTGTCCGAGAACAAGAATACGTCCTGGGGCACGTAGCCGATTTGCTCGCGCAGGCTGGTCAGGGCGTAGTCGCGCACGTCCACGCTGTCGATTTTGATGGCGCCTTCGCTCACGTCGAACAGGCGGCAGAGCAGCACGGCCACGGTGCTTTTGCCCGAGCCGGTGTTGCCGATGACGGCCAGCGTCTGGCCCGGCCGGATGCGGAAGCTCACGTTGCGCAGGGCCTGAATGCCGGTGTCGGGGTAGGTGAAGCTGACGTTGTCGAAGACGATGTCGCCCTGGATTTCCTGCTGCACGTCCTCGCGCGACACGATGTCGGTTTTCTGATACAGGAACTCGTTGATGCGGGCCTGGGAGGCTTCGGCGCGCTGCACCAGGCTGCTGGTCCAGCCCAGCGCCGTGACGGGCCAGGTGAGCAGGTTCACGTAAATCAGGAACTCAGCAATGCTGCCCGTGGTGATGGTGCCCCGGATAACCTCCTGCCCGCCCAGCCACACCGTGACGATTGTGCTGAGGCCCACCAGAAACAGAATCAGCGGGAAAAACAGCGAGTTCACGAAGTTCAGGCTCAGCGACTTGTCCTTGTAGTGCTCCGAGGCAATGGCAAACTGCCGGTGCGAATCCTGCTCCCGCACAAACGACTTCAAGACCCGAATCCCCGAAAACGCCTCCTGCACGAAGGTGGTCATGGCGGCCAAAGAGCGTTGGATTTCGTCAGACTTGCGCTCAATCAGCGTGTTCACATAGAAAATGCTCACGCTCAGCACCGGCAGTGGCAGCAGCGTGTAGAGCGTCAGCTTCACGTTCACCATCAGCATCAGCGGCACGATGAGGATGAACAGGATAACGAGCTGCATGAAATACATCAGGGCCGGCCCGATGTACATGCGCACCCGCCCCACGTCCTCCGAAATGCGCGACATCAGGTCGCCGGTGCTGTGGCGGCGGTAGAAGGCCAGCGGCAGGCTTTGGTAGTGCTGGTAGATTTCGTTTTTCTGGTCGTTTTCCACCAGCCGGCTCATCACGATGAGCGTCTGGCGCATGAAGAACAGAAACACGCCCCGCAACAGCGCCAGCACAATAATGAGCGTGCCATAGAGCAGCACGTTGCGCCCGAACAGCGAGTACACCTCACCCTGCGCCGAAGTGCCCGCAAACAGGTGGTAGAGGTCGATGCCCTCACTCACCAGGTCGAAGGCGTAGCGCACAATCTGGGCCGGGAAAATGGCCAGCAGCGTGCTCAGGGCCACAAACAGCATTCCGCCCAGGAAGTGCCATTTATAGCGAAACAGGTATTTGTTGGTAGCGGAAAGTGCGCGCACAGCAGAAGAGGATAGCAGCCGGCCACTCTACGGCCCGCCAGCCACGAAGGTAGCGCAACCGATGGCCGGAACCGGAAATAGGGTTACTTTTGCACCCGAATTGAGGACAGTGCCACGTGGCAGGGTTCTATACGTACGAAACAGCCGGCAGCACCAAACGGCTCAACTTCAACGTAAAGAGAGACCCACCTCGCGCCACCGAGTCCAAAGTTACACGTCCCGCTCTCTTCCCTCTGCCTCCCCATCCCACCCACCCTCATTTCTTCATCCCATGGTTGAAATCCAGCAATTGGCCGACACGTCGGTCTTCAGTCAGATTGCCGAGCACCAGCACGAGCAGGTAGTGTTCTGCCACGACCACGAAACCGGTCTGCGCGCCATCATCGGCATCCACAACACGGTGCTGGGCCCGGCCCTGGGCGGCACCCGCATGTGGCACTACGCCTCCGACGCCGAAGCCCTGAACGACGTGCTGCGCCTCTCGCGCGGCATGACCTACAAGGCCGCCATTTCGGGCCTGAACCTGGGCGGTGGCAAGGCCGTCATCATCGGCGACCAGACCATGAAGACTGAGGCGTTGCTGCGCAAGTTTGGTCGCTTCGTGAAAAACCTCAACGGCAAGTACATCACGGCCGAAGATGTGAACATGACCACCAAGGACATGGAGTACATCCGGATGGAAACCAAGCACGTGGCCGGCCTGCCCGAAAGCATGGGCGGCTCCGGCGACCCCTCGCCGGTGACGGCCTACGGCACCTACATGGGCATGAAGGCCGCCGCCAAAAAGGCGTTCGGGTCCGACTCGCTGACCGGCAAGCGCATTGCGGTGCAGGGCGTGGGCCACGTAGGCACCTACCTGCTGGAGTATCTGCAGAAGGAAGGCGCCCAGCTGGTGCTCACCGACTACTACGAAGACCGCGCCCTGGAGGCAGCCGCCCGCTTTGGCGCCCGCGCCGTGGGCCTCGACGAAATCTACGACCAGGACGTGGACATCTACTCGCCGTGCGCGCTGGGTGCTACCCTCAACGACGACACCATCGATAGGCTGAAGTGCCGCGTGGTGGCCGGCTGCGCCAACAACCAGCTCAAGGACGAAAACACGCACGGCCCGGCCCTCGTGGAGCGCGGCATCGTGTACGCCCCCGACTTTCTCATCAATGCCGGTGGCCTGATCAACGTATATTCGGAAGTTATTGGGGGCAGCCGTCAGTCGGCCCTCACCCAAACCGAGAAAATCTACGACATCACCACCCAGGTTCTCAACAAAGCCGAACAGGAGCAAAGCCACCCGCAAGCCGCCGCCACCCGGCAGGCTGAGGAGCGCATTGCCTCGCTCGGCAAAGTCAAATCCACTTTTTAATACTTGAGGCTGAACGAACGTCATTCCGAGCGAAGGCGGAGCCGCAGCCGAGGAATCTCGCTAGTGTAGTAAATAATAGTATTGCAACATCAGCACGCGAGATTCCTCGGCTACGGCTCCGCCTTCGCTCGGAATGACGTTCATTCAGCCTCAATATCCCCAAGTCCAAGTACAATGCTCAACCGTCGCACGCTCCGCATCAAGGTCATGCAGGCCCTGTACGCCTACCATCAGGCCGTCGGGTCCGATTTTTTGTTGGCCAATGACCGGATTGCGGATGCCTTCGCGCCCGATCTGACTTCGCCCGAACCGCAGGACCGGCGCAAGCTCCAGGGCCAGCGCAAACTGGCGGAGGTGGTGTTCAAGGACTGGCACAAAACCGGCGAAGAACCCGAAAAGGGCGACGACGCCGACATTCATTCGGCCGTGCAGGATGCCATCAGCTTCTACAAGAAGGCCGTGGCTAAAGACGGCACCTTCTACGGCGGGCAGATGGTGCACGCCGCCGAGAGCATTCACGACCAGTATCTGCACCTGCTCAACATTCCGGAGGTGCTGCTGCAGGTGATTGAGGAAGACAAGGCCCGCGCCGCCCGCAAGCATATTGCCTCGGCCGAGCCGTTGCTGGACACCACGCGCCTGGAAGAAAACCAAGTGATTCAGAAGCTCATCAGCAACACCCAGCTGCAGGCACTCACGATTCGGCGGGCCCAGCGCTGGCACGGCGAGGAGGAGCTGGAGGCCCTGCGCCTGGCCTGGCGCAACGAAATGCGCCAGGACCCCGAGCTGCTCAGCTACCTGGCCGCGCCGGCCGGCAACTACACCGAGGACCAAGAGATGCTCAAGCACCTCTACAAAACCTACGTGTTCAAGGGCGAGAGCCTGCCGCGCTACATCGAGGAAGACGACCTGAACTGGGAGGAAAACCGGTCCATCGTGAAGAATCTGGTGCTCAAGACGGTGAAGATGCTCGACGAGCCCGCCACCGAGGAGCTGGAGCTGATGGCGCTGTCGGCGAACTGGGCCGAGGACAAGGAGTTTGCCGAAAGCCTCTACCAGCAGACGCTGGCCGACGACGACAAGTACGAGAAGCTGATTGCCGAATCGGTGCAGAACTGGGACGTGGACCGCGTGGCCCTCACCGACAAGATTTTGCTGAAGATGGCCCTCTGTGAGATGCACCTGTTCCGCGGTATTCCGGTGAAAGTGACCATCAACGAGTACATCGAAATCAGCAAAATCTACAGCACGCCCAAGAGCAAGCAGTTTGTGAACGGGATTCTGGATAAATTGGCCCAGGACCTGACCGCCAGCGGCGCCATCCGCAAGTCGGGCCGGGGCCTGCTCGACAACCAGTAAGGCGTGGTGGTAGCCTGGTATCGGGCAAGCAGAGCAGGCGCCGCCGTTTTTGCTGACCCCGGGCAAGTTGCATCTCGTTTGTGCGTTACTTCGTACTCAAGCTCATCAAGTTTGTCTCCTTACTCCCTACTTCATACTCAAGACTAAAAAAATGGGTAGCAAAACCACTACCGGTATTCTGTGCTTCGCGGGCGGAGCCCTGGCCGGCGCCGCCATTGGCCTCCTGTATGCGCCTGAAAAAGGCCGCGAAACCCGCAGCTGGCTGAGCTATCAGCTGGAGAAGTACCGCGAAACCCTGGCCGACCTCACCGAAAACCTGGTGACCAACCGCGCCGACCAGGGGCCCAGCTCGGCCAAGAGCGAAGGCCAGCGCGTGATTCAGGACGCCAAGAGCAAGGCCGAGCAGCTGCTCGGCGACGTGGACCAGCTCATCAACCAGATCAACTCGCGCAAGACGGTTTAGATGAGGTGCTGACAGGATGATGTGCTGATGTGCTGAGAAACAGGAAACTGTTGGCAGCACGTCGGCACATTTTCATTTTCAGCACCCGTCGCGCTTGGGTACCTTTGCGGGAGGCTTGGCACTCAGCCTGCCGTTGCGCAGCACATCAGTACATCAAACAATCAGTAAATCAATACAATGCACCTTATCACCCTCATCCCCGGCGACGGCATCGGCCCGGAAATCACGAAAGCTGTTACGGACATCTTCACGGCGGCCCAGGTGCCGGTGCAATGGGAAGAGCAGAACGCCGGCCAGACCACCTTCGACCAGTCGGGCGAGCTGATTCCGCAGGCGCTGCTGACGTCGCTGGAGAAAAACCGCGTGGCGCTGAAAGGCCCCATCACGACGCCGGTGGGCAAGGGGTTCCGCAGCATCAACGTGACGCTGCGCCAGAAGTACGACCTCTACCAGAACGTGCGCCCGTCTAAAACCACCGACGGCATCAAAACGCGCTACGAGGGCATTGATCTGGTGCTGTTCCGCGAAAACACCGAGGGCCTGTACTCGGGCCTTGAAGTGTACGATGAGCGCCTGGGCATTGCCGACTCGTTCAACCGCATCACCAAGGAAGGTTCGCGCAAAATCTGCCGGGCCGCCTTCGCCTACGCCGACAAGCACGGCCGCAAGAAGGTGACCCTGGCCCACAAAGCCAACATCCTGAAGATGGCCGGCACCCTGATGCTGAACGCCTGCAAGGAAGCCAGCAACGAGTTTCCGCACATCGTGTTCGAAGACAAGATCATCGACAACATGTGCATGCAACTGGTGGGCAAGCCCGAGCAGTTCGACGTGGTGGTAACCACCAACCTGTTCGGCGACATCCTGTCGGACCTGTGCGCCGGCCTCGTGGGCGGCCTGGGCGTGGTAGCCGGCGCCAACATCGGCGACGACATGGCCATCTTTGAAGCCGTGCACGGCTCGGCCCCGGACATTGCCGGCCAGGGCAAAGCCAACCCCACGGCCCTGCTGCGCTCGGCCCTGATGATGCTGCATTACCTCGGCGAGCACGCTAAAGCCGACCAGATTGAGAAGGCGCTGGAAGCCACCCTCAAGACCAAGGAAAAATGCACTGGCGACCTGGGCGGCACGGCCTCTACCAGCGAGTTCACCCAGTCGATTATTGCTAATTTGCAGTAGCACATCCTGTAGCATAGGCTTTAGCCTGTGCCGTCAGCGGGCCGAAAAATTTTGACTGTTTTCTGCCGCTTTCGTGTTGTGCTGCTATCCGGCACAAGCTAAAGCTTCTGCTACATTCCAATTCTCATTCCATGAAACGCACGTTCCTTTTCCTGCTGGCCGGCACTCTGCTGACCAGCGCCTGCAACACCGACAAAACCACGGAAGTGGGCGCCGAAGGCATGAATGCCGCCGCCACCGAGGCTGCCGCCAACCCCACCGTGGACAACCCCAACGTGACCAACGAAACGGAGGTGCCCAACCCCAACGCTCCGGTAATGACCTTCGCCGAGTCGGACCACGACTTCGGCGACATCCAGCCCGGCGCGGTGGTGAAGCACACGTTCACGTTCACCAACAGCGGCAAAACGCCGCTGCTGATTGGCAACGCCACCGCTTCGTGCGGCTGCACCACGCCCAACTGGACCAAAGAGCCTATTGCGCCCGGCGCCACCGGCACGATTGACGTGCAGTTCGACAGCCAAGGCAAGTCGGGCATGCAGAACAAGCAGATTTCGGTGCAGGCCAACACCACGCCCAGCACCACGGTTATTGCCATCAAGGCCAACATCCTGCCCGACGGCGCGCAGGGTCCGGTTCGGCAGTAGTGCCTCCTTGCTGAGCGTGGCGGACCCGCCAGGCTGAGCTGCGCCAAGGACCTTATGGCAGCGGAACGCGTCGCGACAACGTCGGCGGTTCCGCTGGCATAAGGTCCTTCGTGTTACCCCGGATGGCAGTACCTTGCCACCTCATTCTTTTTCACCTCCTCACGCCTTTTTACATGTTTGCTACCCTTTTGCTGCAGGCTGCTGCCACCAACGAGAGCTTTATGTCGTATCTGTTTCCGGTGGCCATTGCGGTGGTGCTCTACTTCTTCATGATCCGGCCCCAGCAACGCAAAGCCGCCGAAGCCAAGAAATTCCGCGAGTCGATCGGCAAAGGCGCTACCGTAGTAACCATCGGCGGCCTGCACGGCAAAGTGGTAGACCTGACCGACGAAGCCATTATCATCGAAGTGGACCGCGGCACCAAGCTCAAGTTTGACCGTTCGGCCATTGCCCGCGAAGTGAAGCCCGCCAAGGACAGCGTAAAAGACACTGTAGCGTAAGCTATACCCGGGCCGAAGGGCAACGTCGACAGTGAGTTGCCTTCGTCCTGGCTTGTGAAGTCGAAACCCTACTCCGTACCCGATGCCACTAAACCGCTCTGCCCAGTTGATGCGCTGGTTTTTCAGCCCGTTTTACGGGCAGGAGCGGAGCTATTGGCGGGCCGTAACGGCGTGCTTTCTGGCGGCCAGCACGTTCTGGCTGCTCAATGCCCTCAACAAGACCTACACCACCCGCATTGCCTATCCGCTGGCCTGGCGCTACGATGCTACGCGCTACGTGCCGGTGCAGCCGCTGCCCACCGAGGTAGCCGTGAACGTGACGACCCGGGGCTGGAAGCTGCTGCGCAAGCACCTGATGCTGGACATGAAGCCCGCCGAAATTACGCTGCCCGGCCTGCCCGCCACGCGCTACGTGACGGGCCGTGTGGTGCGGCCGGCGCTGCAGGCTTCCATGGAAGGCCTGCAGTTCAACTACCTGATTTCGGATACGCTGTGGGTGGCGTTCGACCAGCTGCTGAGCCGCCGCCTGCCGCTGGCCCTGAGCCCCGCCGCCGATGGCTCGGCGCTGCCGTTTGCGGCCCGGTTCACGCCTGCCTCGGTGGTGTTTCGGGGGCCGGCGCGGCAGGTGCTGGCGCTGTCCAACCCCTACCCGGTGCATCTGCCCCGCGCCCCGGCTAGCAGCACCAATGGCGACATGAGCGTACCCATCGGGGGGCCTGATCTGGTGAAAACCAGTGTGCCCGAGGTGCGCGTGCGCCTGCAGCCCCGCCCGCTCGTGAGCTTGCTTATGCGCATAGTGCCCGAGCTATCCGGGTTTCCGGCGGGCCGCGAGTACCAGTTGTGGCCGGCTACGGTGCAGGTGCGCCTGCAGTGCTTCCCCGAGGATAGCGCCCGCCTCAGCCAGCAGCGCAGCCAGGTGCGCGTGCAGCTCCACTACGGCCAGTTCGCCGGCCCCGATTCCAGCCTGCAGCCCGTGCTGGCCCAGGTGCCGGCTCTGGTGCGGGGCCGCCGCGTCATCACCCCCACCGTGCGCGTATCTGTGAGCGGGGGGATGAAGTGATGAAGTAATGGGGTAATAGGATGAAAAAGAACGTCATTCCTCGCAGGCTCGGAATGACGTTCTTATTTTGTCACCTGTCACCTGTCACCTGTCACCTGTCACCTCATCACCCCATCACCCCATCACCAAATAAATTATGCTTCGGATTGGAATTACGGGGGGTATTGGCTCGGGTAAGAGCGTGGTGTGCCGGCTGTTTCAGGTATTGGGTGTGCCCGTATATGATTCGGATTTCCGGGCCAAGTGGGTGATGGCCAACGATGCGCAGCTGCGCGATGAGCTGGTAGCTGCCTTCGGGCCCGAAACCTTTGATGCCACCGGCCAGCTGAACCGCGTGCACCTGAGCCGCGTCGCCTTTGCCGATGCGGCGGAGCTGGCCCGCCTCAATGCTCTGGTACACCCCGCCGTAGGCCGCGACTTTGCCGCCTGGAGCGCCGCCCGCGCCCAGGAAGGCCACCGCTACCTGCTGAAGGAAGCCGCCCTGCTCTTCGAATCGGGAGCTTACAAGGGCCTCGACCAGATAATCACCGTGTTTGCCCCGCTACCAGTGCGCCAAGCCCGCGTGTTGCGCCGCGACCCGCACCGCACCCCCGACGACATCCTGGCCATCATCGGCAAGCAGCTCGGCGAAGAAGAAAAAATGCAGCGCGCCGACCACATCGTGTACAACGACGACGAGCACCTGCTCATCCCGCAGGTGCTCCAGCTACACGCGCAGTTCAACAGCTAGCTGTCATTGCGAGGAGGCACGACATTCCGCGCATCAAGCGGCGTCAATCCTTCCTCTCCATGAGACAAACGACCCTCAGCAGAAAGCCCTCTGGCAGTAGTGTAGTACACTAACGCCGGAGGGCTTTTCTGTAAGGAAAGTGACTGCCACGAGAGGAAGGATTGCTTCGCTTCGCTCGCAATGACAGGCGTGCAATGACAGCCGACTACCGGATAATCGGGCTGCGCTCGAACGGCCGCTCCCGGTCGAAGAGGTAGCGGTAGGTGATGTGCGTTTTGTAGATACGCGCCCCAATGGAGCGGATAACGGCCAGCATCCGCGGGTTGAAGTCGCCGATCCAGTTCATCTCAAACTCGGTGTAGCCGGCGCGCATCATCTCGGCGCGGGCGTGCACCATCAGGGCCAGCTCCAAGCCCTTGCCCTGCCACGCCGGCACCACCCCGAAAATCACACCGAAGCCCTTCTTGTCGGAGCGCTGCTCGTAGCGGCGCTTCAGCCACAGAAAGCGCAGCTTGTTCCAGAGGTTGAAGTTGCGGCTGACGTGCTTGAACAGCTGGTTCAGCTCGGGCAGACTCACGAAGAAGGCAATCGGCTCGTCGTGGTGGTAGGCGAAGTACACCAGGCGCTCATCCAGCACAGGCTTCATCTGGCGCACCAGGTCGCGGGCCTTGTCCAGGGTCATGGCCGCAATGCCGCTGTGGTTGGCCCAGGCCAGGTTGTATACGTGGTGGAAGTCGCGGGCCATGCGCTCCGGGTCGCGCTTGCTGGCGTGCCGGAACTGGAACTCCGGGTACTGGGCGGCGTAGCGCTCGGTGGCCTCAAAGAAGCGCGCGTGCAGCGGCGCGGCCACCTCGCGGTAGCAGGTATACTGCTTGAAGTACAGCTGAAAGCCGTGGGCTTCAAACAGCTGCTGGTAGTAGGGCAGGTGGTAGAACATGCCGTAGTTGGGCTCGGTGAAGCCGTCCGTCAGCAGCCCCCAGAACCGGTCCCGCTCGCCAAAGTTGATGGGCCCGTCCATGGCCGCCATGCCGCGCGCCGCCAGCCACGCCCGGCAGGCCTCAAACAGCTGGCTGGCCGCGGCCTGATCGTCGATGCACTCAAAAAAGCCCATGCCGCCGGTGGGCAGTGCCGGCTCGGTGTGGGCCGTGCTGCCGTTCACGAAGGCGGCCACCCGACCCACTACTTCCCCGGCCTCGGTGGTCAGAATCCAGCGGATGGCCTCGCCCTGCGCAAAGTTGGGGTTCTTTTTGGGGTCGAAAACCGCTTCCAGCTCGTGGTCGAGGGGCGGAATCCAGTTGGGGTGGCCTTGGTAGAGGCGCACGGGCAGGTCGCGGAACTGGCGGGCTCGGGCGGCATCTGTAACTTCGAGCAGGAGCATGGCAGGCAGAATAGAGGCTGAAAAGCAACCGGTTGCGAACAGGCCGGCCGCAAACAAAAAAGGACAGCCGGTAGGGCTGTCCTTTTCGATGTGGGAGATACTGGGTTCGAACCAGTGACCCTCTGCTTGTAAGGCAGATGCTCTGAACCAGCTGAGCTAATCTCCCGATAGGGCAATGTACTAAAATAAAAAAGTGGGAGATACTGGGTTCGAACCAGTGACCCTCTGCTTGTAAGGCAGATGCTCTGAACCAGCTGAGCTAATCTCCCGTTGGGCGTATCCCGTTGGGGATGCAAATATGGCAGGTCGTTTCTGATTACGCAACACTTTGTGCGAACTTTAGCCCGTAAAAATGTTCGCAGGGCGGGTGGTTTTGCAGGCAACTCTTTTAGAGTCAGAAATTTTCGGAGATTGAGAAAGCTGCGGCGAGTGCTATTTTTTTTTCTGACCGGGCTGGTTTTGCTGGTGACGGCGGTGGTTGGGGGCGTGTGGCTGGGGCAGGAGCGCATCATTGCGCTGTTTGTGCAGGAAGCCAACCGCTACCTGGCCACGCCCGTGCAGGTGGGCCGCATGGAGGTATCGGTGCTGGACCAGTTTCCGCGCGTTTCCATCACGCTGCATGAGCTGCGCGTGAGCGGCTCGCTGGCGCAGGACACCGTGCCGCTGGCCCGGGCGCGCCGCCTCTACTGCGCCTTCGACGCCTGGGACATGCTGCGCGGCCACTACCGCATCCGGGCCGTGACGCTGGCCGACGGCCGGGTGTGGGTGCGCCACGACGCGCAGGGCCGCCCTAACTACGACGTGCTACGCTTTGATACCACCGCCGCGCCAAGCAGTCAGCCGTTGGCCTTCGCCCTCGAAAACATCCGGCTGGAGCGCGTGGCTACCGTCTACGCCGACGACCAGCGCCGGCAGCGCTATACCGTGCAGGCCCACGACGTGCGCGCCCAACTGGATGTGCAGGACATGCTGGTGGACATTTCGGCCCAGGGCGAAGCCCGCGTAGAGGCCCTGCAGCTGGGTTTCGATGCCTACTTCCAAAATAAAGACCTGACCCTAAACACCCGTCTGCGCGTGGATCGGGGTGCCCGGCTCGTGACATTGCAGCCCTCCGAGCTACGGGTGGGAGCGGCATCCTATGAAGTGGGCGGGCGTATCGATTACCGCCGGGTCGTGCAGCTGGATCTGCAGGTGGCGGGCCGCAACACCGACGTGCAGTCGGTGCTGGCGCTGCTGCCGGCGCGGGTGGCGCGGCCGCTGCGGGCCTACCGCAGCCGCGGGGCGGTGTACTTCGGCGGGACGGTACGGGGCGAGGTGTCGGGGCAGGCCAGCCCGCGCATTGAGGCCCGGTTCGGCTGCCGCGACGCTTCCTTCTACCATCCGGAGCTGCGGCAGGCCGTGGAGCACGTGTTTCTGGCGGGCACCTTCAGCAACGGCGCCGCCCAGGCGGCGCGCACCTCGGTGCTGAGCTTGCAGAACGTGCGCGGCACGCTGCGCGGGCGGCCTTTCAGCGGCAGTTTGCGCTACGCCAATTTCCTGGATCCTACCGTGCAGCTGCAGGTACGCGCCGATCTGGACGTGGCGCAGGCGCTGCAGTTCTACCCGGTGGCGGCCGTGCCAAGTGGCCGGGGTACTGCCCAGCTGTCGCTGGCGTTTGCCGGCAACCTGCGCCAGTTGCGGGCGCGGCCGGCTACGGCTCCTGTGCAGGCCAGCGGAACCCTGGTGCTACAGAACGTGCAGCTGCGCCTGCGCGACCTCAGCCAGCCGCTCACGGCCCTCACGGGCCGCTTCCGGCTGCTGGGCCGCGAGGTGGAAGTGGCGGGCTTCACGGGGCGCGTGGGTGGGTCGGATTTCCGGTTGCAGGGCCGCCTGCGCAATGCCCTGGCCTGGGCCCTGCTGCCCGGCCAAACGCTGCTGCTCGACGCCGACCTGACGTCGCGGCTCTTGGATTTCGACCAGCTCCTGCGTCTCACTACGCCCGCAGGCCCTGCTGCGGCCACTGGCGCCGGCGCGCCCGGGTCCGGCAGCTACGAGTTCCGGCTGCCCACCCAGCTGGCCCTGAATGTGCGGGCACAGGTGGAGCGGCTGCGGTTTCGGCGGTTTCGGGGGCGGCAGCTGCGCGGCACCATCCGGCTGCAGCAGCAGGTGCTGAGCGCGCCTTCCTTGACGGTGCGGGCCGCCGGCGGGCAGGTCAGCTTTCGGGGCACGCTCGATGCCCGCCAGCCGCTGCTGCTGCACCTGCATTCCACCATCAGCTGCCGGCAGCTGCCGCTGGATAGTCTGTTCTACACGTTCGAGGATTTCGGGCAGCAGTTCATCACGGCGCGGCACCTGCGCGGGGCCCTCACGGCCACCGCCGAGTCGGACCTGTACTTCGATGGGGGCCTTACGCCGCTCACTAACCGCCTAGAGGCCGAGCTGAACCTGCAGGTACGCAACGGGGAACTCAACAATTTCGAGCCGCTGCAGAAGCTCTCCATGATAGCCGGCCGGGAGCGGCTGCGGCACCTGCGCTTTGCCGAGCTCACCACGCCCGTCTACATCCAGAGCCGCACGGTGTATCTGCCCGAAATGGAAATCCGCTCCAACGTGCGAGCCGCCTCCCTGATTCGCGTCACGGGTACCCACACCTTCGACCAGCAGATGGACTACCACCTCAATATCCCGATTCTGCCCGGGCTGCTGCAGCGCACCGTGGGCATGGCTACCGGCCCCAGCCTGCTGCTGGCCATTCAGGGCGATGAAGACAATTTCCGGGTGAGCTACGACCGGCGGCCCCAGCCGGGCCGCGCGCCGACGGTGCCGCAGGAAACCGCCCGGCCAGCCAGCCGCCCCGACTTGCCGAAGCCTGCTGCGCCTGCTGGCCCGGCGCAGGAGCCGCGCAAACCCTTCGAGCTGAAAAAGCCGCCCGCCAAGAAGCCCGCCCAGCCTCAGACCGGCGAGTATTTCGAATTCTGACCTGTCTGGAAAGTGGGTAGCGGCGGCGGCGGCAGTAGGCGCTAACCAAATTAAAGGATGTGCGTTAAGGTCTGCAGAACCCACCCTACTACTTTCCAACTACACGAAGATGAGCAATTCCCCACTTCTCCAGAACTACTCCGACTCGGAAAAAGCCGCTTACCTGAGCGTCATTGCCAGCCTCGCTTCGGCTGACCGGGAAGCCTCCGCTACTGAAATAGAGTTTCTGCAACAGCTGGCCCACGAAGCCGGCCTCTCTGGCGGTGCCACGCAGCAGGTATTAAGCGCTGCCCGCGACGCCAGCAACGAAACCATCAAGAGCAACCTCGACGCGCTACGCAACAGCGACCTGCGCTACTCGCTCGTGACAGACCTCATCAGCTTTGCCCGCGCCGATGGCGCGTATGCCAACGACGAGGAAGCCATGATCAATAAGATTTCGGCTTACCTGGGCATCACGCCCCAGCAAACCCAGACGCTGAACCAGGTAGTAGACCAGGCGGCCCACGTGCCGCACGATGCCAGCGACCCGGCCAAGCAGGGCTTCTTCGGTGGCATCACCGACAAGCTGGAAAGCGCCGGCATCCCGAAAGGCGCGCTGATGGCGGGCCTGCTTGGCGTAGTGGCCCCGATGGTGCTGTCGAAAGTGATGGGTGGTGGCCGTGGCCAAAGCAGCGGCGGCGGCCTGATGGGCGGCATGACCGGCGGCGGCACCCTGGGCGGCCTGATGGGCGGTGCCATGGGCGGCAGCTCGATGGGCGGTTTGCTCGGTGGTCTGCTCGGCGGTGGCCTGTTGAGCGGCGTGCTCGGCGGCGGCAACTCTTCGGCTGGTGCGCAGGGCTCCTACGGCGATATGCCGCAGCAGGGCTCGCACGTGGGCAGCGGCGGGCTTGGTTCGCTGATGTCGATTCTGGGTGGCCTGGGCGGCCAGCCGGGCTCGCAGCCCCGCAGCGCCGGCGGTGGCGGTCTGAGTGGCCTGATGAGCGGTGGCATGGGCGGTCTGCTCGGCGGCCTGCTCGGCGGTGGCCGCTAGGCGTCTGCTATAGTTTCTGGAACATAAAAAAAGGCCGGTGGCTTCCTGAGGGAGCCGCCGGCCTTTTTTATTGCCGTTGGATCTGCGCACCTTGGCTGCCCAATTCTGAATCAGGAAGCTATGCGCCAATATTTACGTGTCTTTCTGCTGCTTCTGCCCGGGGCCGCAGCCGCTCAAACCTCTACCCCGCTTGTCCCGGCCAGGCCTCCCCTCACCAGCGTAGTGGTGTACCTGAACGGGACGTCGCTGGAACACAAAGGGCAGGTGCAGCTGCCGGCTGGCCTGAGCCGGCTGGTATTCGATAACTTGTCAGCCAAAATCAAATCCGAATCATTGGAGCTGCAGCTGGGCCCGGCGGCCGAGCTGGTGTCGCTGGATGCCGCCGATGAGCTGCCCGCCTCGCCAGCCAACCAGCCTGCCCTCGACAGCCTGCGCCGCACCCGCGACGAAATAGAGCAAGTGGAGGCCGAGCTGAAAGGGCTGGAAGAAGAGAAGGTGTTTTTGCAGGCCAACCGCACGCTGCCCGCCGGCACCCAGGCCAACTGGAGCGCGGAAGTGCAGAAAGGCGCCACCCTGCTGCGCACCCGCACGGCCGCCATACTGCGTGAAACCCAGCGGCTGCAGCTGCGCCAGACAGAGCTAAAGAAACAGGCAACGCTGCTTGAACCCCGGACGGCCAACGACCCTGGCGACCGGGTAGTGGCGCTGGTGCGCACCAAACAGGCCGGGCCCGTGCCGCTCACGGTGCGCTATTACGTGGGTAGCCGCATGCCGTGGCAGCCCAAACTGGAAATTCGGGCCGATGAAGCGGGGCGGGAGTTGCGCTTTGATCCGCATGGGATGCTGCGCAATCAGTCGGGGCTGGCGTGGCAGCAGGTGCGCCTCACCATCATGAATTACGCCCTGGCCGAAGATGTGTCGCGCCCGCAGCTGGAGCCCTGGGCGCTGGACTTTAATGGCGGCGACCATATCGGTGAGGGCCGCATTGATGAGTTTGTGGTGAAAGGCACGGCCAAAGGCCAGCCCGCCAACGTGGCGCAAAGCACCCGCTACGAGGTGCCCGAGCCCATTACGCTGGCCGTAGGCGGGCGGCGCGACGTCTCGTTGCCGCCCCTGCGGCTGTCGGCCCGCCCCGAATACCTGGCCCTGCCCAAACTCTCCGACAAAGTATACCTGACGGCCAAAGCCACGGGCTGGGAAGGCCTGCATCTGCCTGAAGATGCGGCCGTGTACCACAAAGGCGGCTACGTGGGCCAGGTCGACCTGAACGAGCGAGCCTACAACGATTCCCTGGAGGTAACGCTGGGCTACGATGAGCAGGTGGTGGTGAGCCGTACCAAGCTCAAAGACTTCAGTGGCAAGGCGGGCCTGAGTGGTAAGCGCCGCGTGCAGCTGGCCTACGAGCTGAACGTGCGCAACCGCCACGCCGAACCCATCCGCATCCGGATACAGGATCAGATTCCGGTTGCCAGCGAAAAAGAAATCGAAGTAAAAGCGCTGGAAACCAGCGGAGCCCAGCTCGACGAGCGCACCGGCCGGCTCACGTGGGTGCTGACGCTGGCTCCCGGCACCAGCCAGCGCCTGGGCTTCAGCTTCCAGGTCGACTACCCGCAGGACAAGGAAGTGGAAATCATCCAGCACCGCGCCACCATCAAGTCGCCGAAGTTCCGGTAGCCGGCCACGCGCTACTACACCACCGGCGTACTGGCCGAATTGAGGCCGTCGAGGCGGCCGCCGCCGGCTAGCTGCACTACGGTGCTGCCGGTACTGGCAAACAGGCCGCCGGCTTGCTCCACGGCTTCCACGAGGCGGTAGTTGAGCTCCTCCTTCACCTGCAGGTATTCGTCGTAGTTGGTGGTTTCCACAAAGTACTGCACGGTCACTTCCTTGGCGGCCGGCGTCAGGGCCGAAAACTGCATCTGGATGTCTTTGGTCACCAGTGGGTTTTCGCCGATCAGGCGCTTGCCTTCCTCCACAATGCGGTGCAGCTGCTGGCTGGAAGTAGCGTGGCTCAGGGCCAGCGTGAAGCTCACGCGCCGCGCCGTGCGCAACGAGAGGTTGTCCAACGGCTTGTCAATCATGGACTTGTTAGGAACCGTGACGTAGCTTTTCTCGGCCGTGCGCAGGCGCGTACTGCGAAAACCCACCTTCTCTACGGTGCCCGCCACGGCGCCCACTTCCACCAGGTCGCCGACGGCAAAGGGCCGGTCGAGGAAGATGGTGAACGAGGCAATCAGGTTTTCCAAGCTTTCCTTGGCAGCAAAGGCCACGGCCAGGCCCCCGATGCCCAGCCCCCCAATCAGGGCCGTAACGTCTACCCCAAACACGCGGCCCAGCACGCCCAGAAACGCCAGCACAATGATGAGTACTTTTATCAGATCCTTGGCAAAGGGCACCAATTCGGCCTGTAGTCCTCCGCCAGTACTGGTGCGCCGCTGAAATACCAGCACCGCAAAATCCACGAGGCGCAGGGCAATCCAGGCCACGCCCCAGATAATCCCGATCTGATAGAGCCGGAACAGCGCCACTTTCGGCCAAGGCTCGTTGTGGGCCAGCTCCGAGCTGCGCACCGGGTAGTCGAGCACCTGAAACGCCAGGTAAATCGTCACGAAAAATACCACGATGGACAGCGGTCGGATCAGCAGCGCCTGAAACTGGGCTTCACTGACCCCCTCGGTTTTCTGGCGAATAAACCGGAACACCACCCGCGACACCAGCCGCGACAGCAGCGTTTTGAACGCGTAGCCAAACAGCAAAATGCCCACGCACCACAGGTAGGCGGCCACATTGTTGCCCAGAAAACGGTAGTGCAGGATTTCGGTAAGGGTCATGGAAGGAGCGCGTTGTACGCGCCCGCCGGCCTGGGCCAGCCACGCAGACGCGTAGGTAAGTGAGCGGAAAAACAGTTCCGCACCAGCGTAGAGTACAGTTGAACGGACGCGGTGCCGGCGGGCGCGTGCAACGCGCCCCTACGCTATACCAACTGGCGCAGGGCCATTTCAAACGACTTCTGGGCCACGCCGGTTCGCGCGTCGCCTTGCTGGCGGGTGCGCTCCAGGGCCCGGCGGATAATGCGCGAGGTGTCGCCGAAAATGGCCTGGTCGGTGATTTCGGCGTTGGTTTCCATCAGGTAGGCAAACACGCGGGCCATGCCGCAGTTGGCCACGAAGTCGGGAATGACGGAGGTGTGCTGGTCGGCAAACTCGCCGGTGGGGCCGAAGAAGATTTCCGGGTCCTGGAACGGTACGTTGGCGCCGCACGAAATCACCTCCAGGCCGCCCGCAATCAGCTGCTCCACCTGCTGGCGCGTGACGAGGCGCGAGGCCGCCGCCGGAATGAAGATTTCGGCTCCGCTGCTCCAGATGCGCTGGTTCACCTCGTCAAACGACAGCAGATCCGGCGCGGTGAGGGCGTTGCCTTCGCGCTGCAGAAACAGCGTGCGGATTTCTTCCAGCGAGAAGCCCTCTTCCTTGATCAGGCCGCCGGCCCGGTCGATGATGCCCGTGATGCGCGCGCCCTGGCTGGCCAGGTAGTAAGCCGCCGCGGCGCCCACGTTGCCCCAGCCCTGCACCACGGCGCGCTTGCCGGCCACGCTCCGGTCGCCCCACAGCTCGTAGTAGTGGCGCACGGCTTCGGCCACGCCGTAGCCCGTAATCAGGTCGGCCACGGTGTATTTGCGGCTCAGGTCGGGCGTGAAGGCGGCATCTTCCAGCACCTTCACCACGCCCTGGCGCAGCTGGCCCAGCTTCTGAATCTTCTGGGGCTCAGTGGCGCGGTAGTGGCCGTTCACGATGCCTTCCTGCGGGTGCCAGAGGCCGTAGTCCTCCGTAATCGGAATGACGTCGTGGATTTCGTCCACGTTCAGGTCGCCGCCGGTGCCGTAGTAGTTCTTTAGCAGCGGAATGACGGCCCGGTACCAGCGCTCCAGCACGCCGCGCTTGCGTGGGTCCTGCGGGTCGAAGTTGATGCCCGACTTGGCACCTCCGATGGCGGGGCCCGACACCGTAAACTTCACTTCCATGGTTTTGGCCAGGCTTTCCACCTCGCGCTTGTCCAGGCCCTTGCGCATGCGGGTGCCGCCGCCGGCCGCGCCGCCGCGCAACGAGTTAATCACCACCCAGCCTTCGGCTTCCGTTTCGGCGTCTTTCCACTCGAAGACAATTTCAGGACGCTTATTCTCGAATTTGGCCAGCAGGTCTTTCATGGGCGGGGAAGAAAAGGGTAGGTAGGATGGCAGTAATTTTGTTGGCCAAAGGTAAGCAGCCCCCCGTAAGAATTGGGGTCTTTACTGCGTTAGGGCAGCAAATAGGGTTGTCTGCCTGCCTAGTATGGCCTTGGTTTTTCTGGTTCGATTTCTGTTACCGGAACTCTTTAAGGCGTAAATATCGTAGTAGGCATATTCCTGACGACAACGTCCTCCACCTCGCCACCGTAGTACCCTCCTATGAAACCTTTGCTGTCACGAGTAGAATCTAAAAAAGTAGACAAGGCTGCTGCCATGCTTAAGGTATTGGCGCACCCGAAGCGTTTAGCCATTGTTGACCTGCTGGGCAAAGAGGATAAGATGACCGTAACGGAAATCTACCGCTCGCTCGATCTGCCGCAGGCTATTGCTTCCCAGCACCTGATTACCCTCAAAGACCGCGGCATTCTGTCGTCGTTCAAGGTGGGTACCAAAATCTACTACTCGCTGTCCATTCCCAAGCTGCTCGATGTTATCGACTCGCTGGAAGAGTGCTGCGACACGATGTAAGCGCGGCTTACTTCGTTCTTCCTAATCGAAAAAGACCGCCAGTTGACGGTCTTTTTTCGTTTGGGGCAGGTATCAGACAGTGCAAGCGGAGCCAGCTATCTTCTGTCTGAAACAAGCCCTCTTAACAGCAAAGCCCTCCGGCAGTAGGTCATAGCCTAATGCCGGAGGGCTTTGTCGTAAGGAAATTGTCTGCTGTGAGAGGATGAATTGCTTCGACACTGGCTTGATGCGCCACATGCTCGCAATGACAGGAGAAGGAGATTTAGGCTACCGTCGGCTGGTGTTCCAGATCAAACAGGTCGGTAAGCACGTCAATCAGCTGGTCGGCCTCGCCGCGCTTGCAGGCGGCTTTGAGATGGATGACGGGCTGCTTGAGGATCTTCTGCATCAGCGACTTCGTGACTTCGTCCATGCGGCGTGCTTCCTCAGGGCTCATCTTCTTCTGGAAGCGGTCCATCTCTTCCTGCCGGATCTGCTCCAGCGCGTTTTTCAGCTTCTGAATGGTCGGCGACACCATCATTTCCTTGCTCCAGTCGTTGAGGCCGGCAATGCTTTCGGCAATGATGGCGCGCACGTGCGGCACGGCGGCCAGGCGGCGCTCCAGCGCGGCCGAGGCCTTACTCTGGATGGCGTCGATGTTGTAGACGAGCACGCCCGGCACGGTTTCCACCTCGGCCTCAATGCTGCGCGGCACCGACAGGTCGATGAAGAACTTGTAGCTGAGCACGTCGAGGTGCTGCACCATCTCGCGGGTGAAGAAGGGCGTGGCTGCCGCAATCGACGACACGATGATGTCGGCTTCCTTCATGCCCTGCACCAAGTTCTCGAAGTCCAGTACCTTCAGGCCGCATTCTTCGGCCAGCGTTTCGGCCTTGGAGCGGGTGCGGTTGCAGATGGTCACGTCCTGAAACTGCTTGCTGTCGCCGAAGTGGCGGCACACATCCGCCCCGATTTCGCCCAGGCCTACCACCAGCACGCGCGGGTTGGCGACGTCGGCGGTCAGCTCCTCTACCAGCTCCAGAGCGGCGTAGGAGGTGGAAGCAGCGCCGTCGCGGAAGCTGGTTTCCTGCTGTACGCGCTTGTTGGTGAAGAACACGGTGTGCAGCAGGCGGTGCAGAAACGGACCGGCAGCGTCTTCGTCGGCGGCCCACTGGTAGGCCTGCTTCACTTGGTTGCTGATCTGCAGGTCGCCAACTACCTGAGCATCGAGGCCCATAGCTACCTCAAACAGGTGCTGCACCGCCGTATCGGCATCGGTGAGCAGGTCGAAGTAAGGCGTGTAGCTGTCGGCGTCGGCCAGGCCCTTGAGCTTGCCCAGCGCCGTGATGATGGCGGTGCTGTAGTCGAGGTCAGAGGAGTAGTAGACTTCCGTGCGGTTGCAGGTGCTGAGCACGAGTAGGTCGGTAAGACCCAGTTCGTGGTGCAGCGTGTGCAGAAAGCGGCGGCAGGCGGCTTCGTCCAGTGCAATAAGCTCCCGGATTTGCAGGGGGGCTTTTTTGAACGAAAGACTGACTGCCTTGAAAGGATGGGACATAGCGGGTGGCTACTGCAATTGCAGAAGGCAAAATTACGGCACAAATTGGTACCGTGAAAACAGCCAGCAACCTATCCTGGTTCGAGAAAGGTTGAAATTGCGTTTTAGGGCTTTAAAGCGTCTTTTTGAATCGATAAAGTGACAAAAATCAGCTGATGGGTAGTCCGCTAGGCGGCCTTTGTCGTAACGGCAGCGCCCGGCGGCGCGTTGTACCTTCGTTCCGCCCGGCGGGCTTCGGGGCAAACCGGGGCCGGCGCCGCGCCCGGCAGCCTGCTGCTGCCGGGTTTCTCACCAGCGTTTTCTTCGTGCTTTGATAGCCATCTACGACCAAAAATCCCGCATCAAACTGCTTATTGTGGCGGTGGCGCTACTCATTGCGGCCGCTACCGTCATCTATACCAACATCCTGGTGCAGCGCGTGTCGGAGCGGGAGCAGCAGCAGATTGCACTCTACGCCAAGGCCCAGCGCTTTATCATCAACTCGGAGGTCGACTCGAATACCAACTTCGTATTCGAGGAAATCATCAACGCCAACACCACCATCCCCATCATCCTCACCGACGACGAGGGCAATATCGTGGATGCCAAGAACGTGACCGTGCCCAAGAGCCGGTCGGAGAAGGCCTCCATTGCGTATCTGCGGCGCGAAATAACGGTGATGGAGCAGCAGCACCGGCCCATCGTGATTGAGCTGGGTGCCGGCCTGCGCAACCGCATCTATTATAAAGATTCAGTGCTGCTGGCACAATTGCGAACGTATCCGCTGGTGCAGCTGGCCGTGATTGCCTGCCTGGGCGTTATTGCCTACTTCGCATTCAGCTATTCGCGCCGCTCCGAGCAGAACCGCGTGTGGGTGGGCCTGGCCAAGGAAACCGCGCACCAGTTGGGCACGCCCCTGAGCAGCCTGATGGCCTGGCAGAGCTATCTGAGCGAGAGTGAGCGGTTCAAGGATGAGCCCATTGTGGAGGAACTGAGCAAGGACATCCGGCGGCTGCAGATTATCACGGAGCGGTTCAGCAACATCGGCTCGGTGCCGGTGCTCAAGCCCGAAAACATCCTGCGCACCACCCAGAACGCCATTTCCTACCTGCAGAGCCGCGTCTCGAAGAAGGTGACGTTCGAAATCAAGACCGACCTGCCCACCGATACGCCAGCGCTGGTGAACGTGCCGCTCTTCGACTGGGTGATTGAGAACATCTGCAAAAACGCCGTGGATGCTATGGACGGCCGCGGCAGCATCACGCTGCACCTGCGCCGCCCCGTCCGCGACAAAACCGGCATTGCCATCGACATCACCGACACCGGCAAGGGCATCCCAAAAAGCAAAATCGACAACGTGTTTCTGCCGGGCTACACCACTAAAAAGCGCGGCTGGGGCCTGGGCCTGGCCCTGGCCAAACGCATCATCGAGAACTACCACCAGGGCCGCCTCTTCGTGAAATGGAGCGAAGTCGGGCGCGGCACTACGTTCCGGGTGGTGCTGAAAGGATGATTTATTGCGCCGTTGGTGTAAGCTGGAAAAGTAGCTAGCGTGCGGCCGGAGAGCCTGTAGTAGCGGTAGGCTGCGGGGTCAGTGGGTCTTTGCCGGCCTTGCCGCGGTTGGTTAGCTCCACGTAGCTGTTGCCCTGCACGGGCTTACCATTGTGCGTGCCCTCTACCCGGCACATGCCTTCCCAATAGCGCATCTTGATGCCCGCAAACAACTTGAGCGTTAGCTCCTGATCGGGGACGAGGGGCGTGATGGTGAGGTCGTATTGCTGGCTGGGGATGCGCAGGCGCCATTTGCTGGGGTAGCGCAGCTTGGAGTGCGGGCTGGTCCAGTATTCGAGCACCTCCAGCTGGAAGTCCTTGGCTTCCAGGTCTACGGCCTGGCCCGGCTGGGGGCCGTTGTAGGTGCCGCCGTTTACTACTTTGCTGGAGTTGCGGTCGAACAACTGGTAGGTCATGATTTCGTGGCGCGTCACGTTGCCCGGCGCGGATGCCGTACCAGCCACGGCGGCGGCGGGCTCATCGAGCTGCAGCGAAAACCAGTCCCAGCCGATGCCTTTGTTGGTGACGGAGTTGCAGTTCCACTGCCGGTCGTACCACAGGTCGCCGGTTACTTCGTGCACTTTGCCGTCTACCTCAATGGTGCCGGTGGTGGCCAGGCGCGGGTAACTGTAGTAGCCGGCCTTGGCCACGTCGCCGTAGTTTTCGTAGCCGGTGCCGCTGTGCAGCAGCACGGGCTTCTGCGGCTTGGTGCTCAGGTTGATGGCGTAGCCTTTGTGGCTGGCCATACGGCCCTGCAGCTGGTACTCGCCAGTGACGCCGGCCAGGGTCCAGCGCTGGTCGTCCTTTTGCATCTGCAGGCTGACGGGCAGCGCCGAATCGAGTAGCTTGGGCAGGCGTTCCACTTTGTAGTCGTAGCGGAACTGCTTGGTTTGCGGGTCGGTAACGGCGAAGTTCACCATCTGCCAGTCTTTCTTGCCGGTGATGTTGAAGTGGAAGAACACATATTCCACGCCGAACTGCTCGCCGGTTTTCACGTCGCGCAGGTGGCCCGTGAAGTACCACCACTCCAGCGAATTCTGCTTGTGCACGGCTTCCTCCTGCGGCAGTTGGGCCCGCTCCGTGAATACGTCGTACTTATTGGTGGGCTTCAGGGCGCAGCCCGAGGTGGCAAAAACCAGAAATAAGGCGGCAAGCAACAGATTCTTCATACCCCGGAATAAGGATTTTGGGGGCAGAAAGGTTTAGGCGGCTACTGCCGAAAAGGCGCGCGCACCCGATTCCAGAGGCTACGTGGGTGCCAGGGTTTAGCATAGTAACTGCGCGTTACCACTATTTCCCCCAGAGTTTGGGTAGCCATTTTCAATTCAATTGGTAATGCCAGCTGTTGGAGCTCATCCCAGCGGATAGCCTGATTTTGGTAGCCGATGTAGGAAATGCTCAACGTAGTAGATGGAGTGGGGAAATGGGACTGCGAGAGGCGCAATTCAAACGTGCCATCGGTATTCGTTGACGTACCGATACGTGTGTCCTGTATGAGGATCGTGACACCAGGCAGGCCTTCGCCGGTGCTGGCATCTGTGACCCGGCCGCGCACTACCTGGCTGCTGCTATCGGCAGGCACTTGAGGCTGCGGATGGCGGATAAGCTTGCGCTGGTCCTGGGTCAGGAAATCGGTGTACACGGGAGCCGTAGGCTGCTGCCCGGCGCTTTGCTCCGCTGCCAATTCCCGCAACCCCAGCACGGCGGCCGCTGCGGCCAGCCAGGTGCGCCAGCGCGGCGCCGGCTCGGCCAGCGGCCGCAATACCCGCTGGAGCTGGTCTTCGCGGAAACGGCCGCAGGGGGCGGCGGTGCGATGCAGCAGCGCCACTACCTCGGCGTCGCTGAAGGTGGTGAAGTCGATGACGACTTTGGCGCAGGCGGCGCAGTGGCGGCCCTGGGCGGCGGGCGTCATGGCGGCCCAGCTTTCGGAGCAGGGCTGCGGAACGGAGAGGCTAAGCGGCTGTGGCATGGCAGGTAGCAGAAGAGTTGTGCCTCTGATGCCGCCCGCCGCCCGATTCCACAAACTGCGCCTGAAAATTTTTGCCCAAGTAGCGCGGTGCCGGGTGTCTGTGGCACGGACTTCAGTCCGTAGCCCAAATGCGCTGCGCCAGTCGGCTCGTTCATATTGCGCGGGTAGGCCGGTGCAGTCGGGCTACGGACTGAAGTCCGTGCCACAGCAGGCTACTTCAGCGGGGGCTTCTGGGGCGGGTCGTGCTGCGCAATTTTACCCATGATCTGCCCGCGGCCCTCCCGGGACTTCAGGCGCACCGTAAGCGGCGCGGGCGCCGGCAACACGGCCACGGATACCTGCTGCGTCACGAACACGAATGGGCTGCCCTGCACACGCAGCTTTACGGTGCCGTTCTGCACGGCCGCCCATTTCTGCTGCATCACGAAGCTGAAATTGCCTTGCTCGTCGGTGGTAGCGCCGTAGGGCGTGTCGCCGATGAAGATTTCGGCGCCGGGCACGCCCAGGCCAGTGGAGTCGTCGAGGACGCGGCCACGCACGTTCACCTGGCCGTTGGGGGCGTCGGCCAGAGCGTCAGTCTGGGAGGTGGGAGTGGGGCCGGCCGTGGCGGCCGGGGCCGTGGTCTGGCAGGAGCTAACCAGCGGCTTGAAGCTGAGCAGCGCCAGCGACGTGAGCACCCAGCGGCGCCAGCGCGGAGCGGCCGGCGCCAGCACGGCCGGCGGCGCAAACTGCCCGGCCCGAAAAAAGCCGCAGACGGCGCCCGCCGCCGGCCTCGCCAGCCAAGCCGTGACCTCGCCTTCGGTCATGCGCGAGAAATCCACGACTTCGTGCTGGCAGCTGCCGCAGTGGCGGCCGTCGGCGGTGGGCGTCATGTCGGCCCAGGCTTTAGGGCAGGGGCTCGGAACGGAGAAGGCCATAGTGGAAGAGGGAAAAATGTGGAGTGACTGAAACCAGAAACGAACCGAATTCAGGCGGCTATTCTGTGGCCTCGTTCTTGGTCACAGGGGCGGTGAAGCTGCTTGTAATGAGGTGAGGCGGCGGTGGCGGCGGCATCACATACCGCATAACTACCGGTGAGTAGCATTCGTCAGACGCCAGCTCTGCCTGACCTATAATCATGCCTGGGTTGCGCAGCGAAACCACAGAGCCGGTGGTATTGTCGGCCGGAAAATATTTTGGTAGGTAGGAGCCCTCCAACTCCTGGCTTTCAGCCGGCATCTTCCCGTTTTCGATGGCCGCCACCAGCCGCGTGCCCAGCAGATGCAGCGGCAGCCGCAGCTGAAACGAGCCATCGGCGGCGGTGTGGGTGAGGAAGGTGGTATCCTGCTCACTGATAACCAGCGCCTGCGCCAGTGGCCGGCCGGTACTGTTATCCACCACGGTGCCGCGCATCAGGAAGTGGCGGGTTGCGTCCACCGGCGTATTGGCGGCCTGCGGTGCAACGACGAAGGGCTCGGTTTTGCAGCTACTAAGGGCTGCCAGGGCGGCGGCCAGCCACGGCGCCCACACCGGGGCCTGGCCCACATGGGTGGCCTGAAACCGCCCGCACGCCTCTGGGTGGCGCTGCAGATACTGCTGCACCTCGGCCGCTGAAAAGGCGCTGAAATCGACCACTATCTTGTTGCAGGCGCCGCAGTGGCGGCCGCCGGGAGCGGGCGTCATATCGGCCCAGGAAGCCGGGCAGGGCTGCGGAATAGAAACGGTAGCCATAGCCGGAAGATAGGAAGATGACGCGCATCAAAGCAGCCTAGCCGCATTATTCTGTATCTTTTGCCCCTCTTACCTCGCTCCACTGCTTTGTCTAATCCGCTACCTCCCTCACGTCTCAGCGGCCTGTTCCGCCGCAAAAGCCTCACCGACATCCTGCACAACCCGCCTGCCGACGCCGAAAGCCACGGCGGGGGCGGGGGCCTGGCGCGCCACCTCACCGTCCGCGACCTGACGGCACTGGGCATTGCGGCCGTCATCGGGGCTGGTATTTTCAGCACCATCGGCAATGCCTCGCACGACGGCGGGCCGGCCGTTTCGCTGCTGTTTGTATTTACGGCCATTGCCTGCGCGTTTTCGGCGCTGTGCTACGCACAGTTTGCCGCCACCATCCCGGTCAGCGGCTCGGCCTACACCTACGCCTATGCCTCGTTTGGCGAGCTGGTGGCCTGGATCATCGGCTGGGCGCTCATCATGGAATATGCCGTCGGCAACATTGTGGTGGCTATTTCTTGGTCGGACTACTTCACTGGCCTGCTCTCGGGCGTGGGCTGGGACATGCCTATCTGGCTCACAATGGGCATGCAAAGCGCCCATAAGCACTACAACGAAGTGCTGGAGCTGATGCAGGCCGGCAAGCCCCTCGCCGACGCCACCGCCACGCAGCTGGAAGGCTACAAGGCCTGGAACTCGGCGCCCACCATCTTCGGCGACCTGAAGCTGGTAATTGACCTGCCCGCCGGCCTCATCACGCTGCTCATCACAGCCGTGGTGTACATCGGCATCAAGGAATCCAAGAACGCCTCCAACCTGCTGGTGCTGCTCAAGCTGATTGTGGTAGCCACGGTTATTGCGGTGGGCGTGTTCTATGTGAACCCCGACAACTGGACCCCATTTGCGCCCAACGGCGTGGGTGGCGTGCTCAAAGGCGTGTCAGCGGTGTTCTTCGCCTACATCGGCTTCGATGCCATCAGCACCACCGCCGAGGAGTGCAAAAACCCGCAGCGCGACCTGCCCCGGGCCATGATTTACGCCCTCATCATCTGCACCGTGCTCTACGTTATCATCACGCTGGTGCTCACTGGCATGGTGAGCTACACCGAGCTGGGCGTGGGCGACCCGCTGGCCTTCGTGTTTCAGAAAGTGGGCCTGAACTGGCTGGCGGGCGTGGTGGCCGTGTCGGCCATTTTTGCCATGGCCTCGGTGCTGCTGGTGTTCCAGATCGGGCAGCCCCGCATCTGGATGACCATGAGCCGCGACGGGCTGCTGCCGCCAGTGTTTGCCCGGGTGCACCCGCGCTTCCACACGCCGTCGTTCAGCACCATCGTCACGGGCTTTTTTGTGGGCGTGCCGGCACTGCTGCTCAACATGGACCTCGTGATTGACCTGACCAGCATCGGGACGCTGTTTGCCTTCGCGCTGGTGTGCGGCGGCATCCTCGTGATTGATCCGCACGGCAAGTCCGATGCCCGCTTCAAGGTGCCCTACATCGACGGGCAGTATCTGGTGCCGCTGGTGCTGCTGGTGGGAACCGTGCTGCTATTTGTGTACAATGGCGCTGGTATTGAGGAGTTCCGCAAGGCTCTGAGCAGTGGCTATGAGGAAGGCCGCCACTACATCCCGATGTTGGTATTTTTCGTGGCTAGCTTGCTGCTGGCGTGGTATTCGTTCCGCCGGCACCTCTCGTTGCTGCCTACTCTGGGTTTGCTCACCAACCTCTACCTGATGACTCAGCTCGGCATCAACAACTGGCTGCTGTTCTTCGGCTGGCTGATTATCGGCTTGGCTTTGTACTTCAACTACGGCTACAAGCACAGCAAGCTGGGGCTGAAAAAGGCCGTTTAGCCAGCCATCAGAAACGCCCTGCGCCAACAGCAGATAGGCTGTGATGACGGGCCTTTCCTTGCACCGCAGGGCGTTTACCGCTATACTTGATGATGGGTAAAGCTAAACACGTTTACCGCTATCTGCTATGCATTCGATTTCTGATTCATCTGTAGCTGCCATTTCCATTGCTGCCCGCCTCGAAGCCTCCCGCCAGGAGCTGCTCGACCTGGGGATGCGCAACCCGCTGCTCAATTTCCGCCTCTCCAAGGCCCAGGGCGTGGCCGTAGTGCGCGAAGAATCAGCGCAGGTGCTCGATATTCTGGTGCGCCAGGGCAAAACTATGTACTTCTCGGCCGCCCCCGAGCCGGCCCGAAAAAAGCCGCAGCCGCAGACTGACGCAATATCCGGCGCGGAAGCCACCAAGGTTCCTGATGCGGAGCCAGCCGCCTCGCCAGCAACTGCCACCCAACCCAACGAAGCTACGGCGGAAGTGGCTTCGTCGCTGGAGGACTACCTGGAAGATCATCCGCCGGTAGAGCTGTCTGAGGCCGAGCAGAAGGCGCTGCTGACCGATAACAAGCTGCAGACCGCCGAGCCGCTGGCCCGGCTGGAAACCCGCCTGCTCAATACCTACTACACGGCCCGCACCAGCCTGGAGGAAACCGGCGTCAATATCCTGTACCTGGCTCTGGGCCAACTCAGCTGGTACGAGGCCGAGAGCAGCCCGGAGCCGCGCCGGGCTCCGCTGGTGCTGGTGCCGGTGGTGCTGGAGCGCGGCACTGTGGGCGAGCGTTTTAAGATCACCTACTCGGGCGCCGAGGTGGAAGGCAACCTGAGCCTGCAGGCCCGCCTGAAGGCCGATTTCGGCATCCTGCTGCCCTTGCCCGACCCCGATAACCAGCCGCTGCCCGAGTATTTCGAGGCGGTACGGGCGGCCCTGGCCGGGCGCAGCCGCTGGAGCGTGGAAGCCGATGCCGTGGCGCTGAGCTTCTTCTCCTTCAGCAAGCTGATGCTCTACCGCGACCTGGACCCCAGCACTTGGCCCACCAGCGCCGACGGTACCTCCGAGCTGCTGACGCACCCGGCCATCCGCTCGCTCCTCGACCAGGAAGCCGGCTTCGATGACGCGCCACCCAGCGTGGGCGAAGGGGCGTTTCTGGATACCGACAGCCCGGCCCACGAGCTGCACCAAGTGCTCGATGCCGACTCCTCGCAACTGCTGGCGCTGCTGGCCGTGCAGGAAGGCCGCAACCTCGTCATTCAGGGTCCGCCCGGCACTGGGAAGTCGCAGACCATTGCCAACCTGCTGGCCGAGGCCATTGGTGCGGGCAAGAAAGTGCTGTTTGTAGCCGAGAAGATGGCGGCTCTGGAAGTAGTTAAGCGCCGCCTCGACGCGCTGGGGCTAGGCGCCGCCTGCCTGGAGCTGCACAGCAACAAGGCCAACAAGAAAAGCCTCCACGACGAATTGCGCGCTACCCTGGCCCTGGGCCGCCCGGCTGCGTCCACCGTACTGGATGAGCAGATTGCGCAGCTGCCGCCGTTGCGCGAGCAGCTGAACCGCTACGCGCTGGCTGTGAATGCCCCTCTGGGCCGCAGCCGCCGCACCGCACAGCAAGTGGCCGGGGCGTTGCTGGCCCTGCGCGAGGAAGTGGGCACGCAGCTGCTGCCGCGCCCGCCCTTCGCTGACCTCGTCACCTGGACCGACGCCGACGCCACCCGCGCCGAGGTGCTGGCTGGCCGCCTGCAGGCCACCCTGCAGAAAATCGGGCCGCCCCCGCAGCTGCTGTTCTGGGGCTCCGGCCTCACCATGCTGCTGCCTGCCGACCAGGAGGCGCTGGTGGCGCGCCTGACCGCTGCCCGCCAGACCGTAGAGGAATTGGCGCATACCAGCACCGCGCTGGCCGCGCTGCTGGGGGGCGTGCCCGCGCCGCCCGATGCCGCCGCTGTGGCGGCGTTTCGGCCCGTGGCAGAGCAGGCGCACCGGGAAGCCGAATCTGCCCACCAGTTGGCAGCTGTGACAGCCGTAGAAGCTTTACAGACTGCCGCCTCCGGGCTGGCCCGCCTGTTGCAGGCACCGAAACCCACTGGCCGGACCACCGCCGAACCCCTGATAAACCTGGCCCGGCAGCGGCACGGCGAAGCACTGGTAGCCCATTCGGGTGAGGCCGAAGCGGCCATTGGCGCGGTGCAGACGGCATCCGCTGAAATAGCCTGGCTGCTGGGCGTACCCACCCCGCCCGACTACACCACGGCCACTGCGCTGCTGCCCCTGGCCGAGCATGCCGCGTTGGCTCCGCCCTTGCCCGGTGTGGCCGTTGCCGACGCCTTCTGGCAGCAGCCCAACAGCCCGCTGCCCGCCGCCCAACAGGCCGCCGCCACCCTCAACGACCTGCGCCAGCGCCACGCGGCCACGTTGCTGCCCGAAGCCTGGGACCAAGATCTGGCCGCCGAGCGGGCCGTGCTGCTGACCACCGGCAGCAAGTGGTGGCGCTTTTTGAGCGGCGACTACCGCCGCGCCCGCCGCCGCCTGCAGCAGCTGTGGCGGCAGCCCCTGCCCGGTTCGGCCGCCGAGGTTATGGCCGTTATCGATGATATCCACGAGGCTGCCCGCCACAACCGGAATCTGCAGGAAGTCAGTCCACTGGCTGGCCGGTTGTTTGGTGCGAGCTGGCAAGCCGAAGCCTCTGACTGGCCGTCCCTGCTGCGTGTCGCCGACTATCTTACCCACACGCACCAGCTGCTGACCCGGCAGCAACTGCCCGCTGCCATCCTGCCTTATCTGGCTGCCAACCCGGAGGCCGCCGCACTGAGTGAGCCGCTGGCAACTCTGAAAGCGGCCCTGCACCGGCACCAGCAGGCGGTGCGGCAAGCCGTAGCCGCGTGCCAGCCATCAGCCGATCGGCCGCAAAGTCTCACGAATCATCTGCCCGAAGCTTCATTTGCCGTGCAGGCAGCTGCGTTGGCTGCCTGGGCAACCGCTACGCCCCGCGCCGATGATATTACCGCACAGGTATCCGCCTGCACCGTTGCTTTGCAACAACTGAGTCAAGTAGAGCAGGCAATAGGGAAGGCAGTGCCCGGTCCATCGTTGTTCGGGCTGCCGCCTGACTGGGGGCAGCAGCCCTTCACCATCCAAGCGGAGCTGCTCCGCACGTGGTTGGCAGCCACGCCGCTGCCTGCTGCACTGGCCGCTGCCGCGCAGGCTGTGGAAACTGCCCTGGCTGATCAGCAACGGGCTGTTCCGGCGTTGGCGGCGACGTTGGCGCTGGACGAAACCCGCCGCTTTGGCGAGGCTGGCCCGCTGGTAGCGCAGCCACTGCCGGCCCAGGCCGCGTTGCTGGCCGCCTGGGCTGCCGACGTGCCGGCTTTGCAGATGGCGCTGGAGTGGAACAACGTGGCCGCCGTGGTTCGTACGGAAGGCCGGCCGGAGCTACTGCCCCTGGCCGAAACCTGGCCCGCCGCTGCGCAGTATCTGGTGGCAACGGTGCGGCAAACCTGGCTGGAATATCTGCAGCGACTGGCTTACAACCAGTTCCCGGCGCTGCCGCAGTTCGAGCGGGCCGGGCACGAGGACGTGGCCGCGCAGTTCCGCGCAGCCGACCGCGCCAGCCTGCACCATAACCGAACCCGCGCCATGACGCGGCACTTCGACAACCTGCCCAACCCGCTGCTGCCCACGGCCGGCGGCCAGATGAGCATCCTCAAAAACGAGTTTGCCAAAAAGACCCGCCACCTGCCCATTCGCCAGCTGATGCAGCGGGCCGGGCGGGTGGTGCAGGCCATCAAGCCGGTGTTCATGATGTCGCCGCTGTCGGTGGCCAGCTTCCTGCCGCCCGGCGCCGTGGAGTTCGATCTGGTAGTGTTCGATGAAGCCTCGCAGGTGAAGCCCGTGGATGCGCTGGGTGCGGTGGCGCGGGGCCGGAAACTGGTGGTGGTCGGTGACTCCAAGCAGCTGCCGCCTACCTCGTTCTTCGACTCGCTGACCGGCACCGGTGAGGCCGCCGACGAGGAAAACGTGACGGCCGACATCCAGAGTATTCTCGAGCTGTGCAAGGCCCGCCAGATGCCCGAGCGGATGCTGCGCTGGCACTACCGCAGCCTGCACCAGTCACTGATTGCGGCTTCCAACCACCTGTTTTATGAGGATAAGCTGGTGATTTTCCCCAGCCCCGGCGGCAAGGGCCAGCTCGGGTTGCTTTACCACCATCTGCCCGAAACGCACTACGAACGGGGTACCACCCGCACCAACCCGCTGGAGGCGCAGGCCGTGGCCGCCGCTGTCCTTCACCACGCCCGCACTACGCCCAAACTCACGCTGGGCGTGGTGGCGTTCAGTACGGTGCAGCGGCAGGCCATCCAGGATGCGCTGGAAGTGCTGCGCCGCCAGCACCCCGAAACCGAGGTTTTCTTTGCCGCTCACCGCCACGAGCCGTTCTTCATCAAGAACCTGGAGAACGTGCAGGGCGACGAGCGTGACGTGATTCTGATCAGCATCGGCTACGGGCGCACCAAAGACGGCTACCTGAGCATGAGCTTCGGGCCGCTGAACGGGGAGGGCGGCGAGCGGCGCCTCAACGTGCTGATTACCCGCGCCAAGCAGCGCTGCGAAGTCTTTACTAACCTCACGGCCGACGACCTGGACCTGAGCCGGACCCGCGCCCGGGGCGTGGCGGCGCTGAAGACGTTCCTCAACTTCGCCCAGCACGGCCGCCTCAACCAGAACGAGGAAACCGGCCGCGAAATGGAGTCGCCGTTCGAGGAAGCTGTATACCGCGCCCTCTCGGCCCGCGGCTACCAGCTGCGCCCCCAGATCGGCAGCCAGGGCTTCTACCTCGATCTGGCCGTAGTCGACCCCGAGCAGCCGGGCCGCTACGTGCTGGGCATTGAGTGCGACGGGGCCATGTACCACTCGGCGCGCTCGGCCCGCGACCGGGACCGGCTGCGCCAGCAGGTGCTGGAGGCCGTGGGCTGGCGCCTGCACCGCATCTGGAGCACCGACTGGTTCCGGGACCCGGCGCGGGAAACCGAGCGGGCCGTGCAGGCCATCGAAGAAGCCCGCCGCCTAGCTGCCCTCGATGAGCCCGACGAACCCGACGAAGTACTGCTGCCCGAGCCAGTTGAGTTGGCGCGGGAAGAGCCGATTGCGCCCGACAGCAACCCGGCCGTGGTGCCCTACCAGGTGGCGCTGCTGCCCGATACCATCCGGCAGCAGGAGCTGCACCAGTACAGTCTGGGCCAGGTGGTGAACTGGCTGAATGTGGTGGTAGGCGTGGAAAGCCCTATTCATATCGAGGAGGCCACCCGGCGGCTGGCCAACGCCAGCGGAGCCAGCCAGGTAGGCGCCCGCCTGCGCAAAGTGGGCCGGGATGCTGCCCTGCTGGCTCTGAACCTGCACTACCTGCGCCGGGAAGGCGACTTCCTCTGGGCCCCGGCTATGCAGCATCCGGCCCTGCGCGACCGGAGCCAGCTGCCGGCCATCTCGCGCAAACTTCTTTATGTGGCCCCCGAAGAGCTGGCCCTGGCTTTGCGCACGGTGGTCGAGCAAAGCTTCGCGCTGCCTCGGGAGGCAGTGTTTCTGCCAGCCGTGCGGCTACTCGGCTTCGCCCGCCTCAGCGAGGAAATGCGCCAGCAACTGGAGCCGGTGCTGGCCGGCCTACTGGAGCGGGGAGAGCTGGTGGAAGTTAATGGGATACTGAAGCCGATCAGCTAACAGAACAGCTCTGCGTCTTCTGCGCTAACCTCTGCGCCCTCTGCGGGCTAAAACCGTATGCTTCCACCTGCCGAAACCATCTTGCTCACGCTGCGTCTGGCGGGCTCCGTGCCGGCGCGGGCCGGCCGCGAGCTGCACGCCCAGCGCATTGCCGCCCAGGAAACGGCGCGTGGTGCCGCCACCGAAGCCGACGCCCAGGTGGCCCACCGTCGGGCTGAGAAGGTGTTTTTCGCTGGCTTCGATGCGCTGCTGGACGCCCGCACGGTGGGGCCCGACTATCTGGCCCGGGAAAAAGTGGCGGAGGCCGTAGTCGGGGAACTGCTGATGCTGGAGGAGCAGGGGCTGCGGGTGCCCTGCTTCGTGCTGCTGCCCAACCACCTGCACGCCGTGCTGCAGCTGCCGTCCGGCGCGGGCCTCTCGCTCTACAAAACCGTGGAGCTGCTGCACCAGCGCACCGCCGCCCAGGCCCGCCGCCTGCTGCGCGCCCAGCTCCCGCCCGAAGCCGACTTCTGGCAGCCCGGCTTCCACGAGCTGCCCGTGCTGGATGACGCCGAGCTGGGCCGCTTGCAAGCGTATCTGCTGGCTCACCCGCAGCGCCTGAGACTGCCCGAGCGGTTTCATAGTTGGCCTTATTTGCCCGAGTAGCCCCTCTGTGGCACGGACTTCAGTCCGTAGCCCGCCTGCACCGGATATTCCGCGCAACGTGGTCGGGCAACGTTTTCGGGCTACGGACTGAAGTCCGTGCCATAGGGTGGCAAGGCCGAAGTGCGGGTTGCTGCGTAGGTAGCGGAAAGTATTCCTGCTGATGCGCGCTCTTCTGATTACTGTCCTTTGCCTTCTTCCCGGTGTTGTCTGCGCCCAGCGCCTGGACAGCGCCCAAACCAGCCCCGACCGGCTGGTGTACTACACCTTCGCCAACGACGCCTTTTTCCGCTCCGACTACTACTTCACCCAGGGCCAGACGCTCATGCTGGTGCTGCCGGGGCTTAGCCGCTCGCCCGTAAACCGCATATTAGGCCCGGTGCCGGCAGGCAGCACCCGCTACCACGGCATCCGGTTGCACTACGACGGCTTCACACCGCTACGCATCCAGGACCCGTTCATCCGGGTCGGCGACCGGCCGTATGCTTCGTATTGGTACGCCGACTTCCTGCGCATCGCCAACCAGCCAGCACGCAAGTTTCGGCTGACGACGGCGCTCAACCTGGGCTTTATGGGGCCGGCGGCGGGGGCCAAGGGCTTCCAGACCAAGCTGCACGAGTGGCTGGATTCGCCCACGCCCCGCGGCTGGGACTACCAGATCCGCAACGATCTGGTGCTGGGCTACGAGGCGCACGCCGAAAAGCAGCTGCTGGCCGTCGGGCGCGGGGCCGAGCTGATCGGCTCGGCCGGGGCTTCGCTGGGCACGCTCTACACCTACGCCGGGGCCGGGGCGCGCCTGCGCGTGGGTCTGCTCAATCCGTATTTCGACAACCTGGGCGTGAGTGGTCCGGCCACCCGCACCGGCCAGCGCCGGGTGCAACTCTACGCCGAAGGCCAGCTCGAAGGCCGCCTCATCGGCTACGACGCCACCCTGCAGGGCGGCCTGCTCCGCTCCGACAACCCCTACACGCTGCCCGCCAGCGCCATCCGCCGCACGGTAGCGCGCAGCACCGCCACTCTCGGTCTTGGCTACGCGGGCGTGCGCCTGGAAGCCTCCGCCGTGCAGATTTCACCAGAGTTCGACGGTGCCCGCTGCCACAAATGGGTGCAGTTCGGCGTGCGGGTAGGGTTTTGAGTTAAAAGGTGATGAAGAACGTCATTCCGAGCCTGCGAGGAATCTCGCTAGTGTGGTAAATAATACCATCACAACGTCAGCACGCGAGATTCCTCGCAGGCTCGGAATGACGTTCTTCATCACCCCATCACTCACTTCGCCCGGTGGATGATAAACACGCCGGCCAGGATGATGACCATGCCCAGCAGGTGCCACAGGTTGAATGCCTCGCCATCGAGCACGCCCCAGGTGAGGGCCACAATGGGAATGAGGTAGGTGTTGGAGGCCGCGAAAAGCGTGGTGCTCTGCTGAATCAGCTTGTTGAAGAGCACCATGGCCACGGCCGTGCTCATGGTGGCCAGCAGGGCAATGTAGCCCAGCGCGGTCCAGGCGCCCGGCACGGTGGCCAGCTTGTGCATGAAATCGGAGACGCCAAACAGGTACAGCAGCCCCAGCGGCCCGATGCTGAGCAACGTGAGGCTGGTAACCGCCACCGGTGAAGGCCCGTGCAGGTGCTGCTTTATCACGTTCACGCTGATGCCGTAGCCGATGGTGGCGGCCACGATGTAGAGCCCGTACCAGGCATTGGAGTCGCCGGAGGGCGTGGCTGCGCCGCCGCTGCCGCCCAGCAGCATCAGCACCACCGTGCCCACGAGGCCCAGCGCAATACCCAGCACCCGTAGGCTGGTGAGCTTCTGCCCAAACAGCACCGCGCCCACCACCAGCGTGAACACCGCCGTCAGGCCATTCAGCACCCCGGCCAGGCCCGAGGCCAGCTTGGTTTCGGCGTAGGCGAAAAGAAAGGCCGGGAAAAATGTGCCCACCACGCCACTCAGCAGCAGCCACTTGTAGCGCCCCGTATCGACGCGGCGCACATTGCGGAGCGCAAACGGCAGCAGCAACAGCGCCGCAATGCTCACCCGCGCCGCCCCCAGCTCCATAGCCGAAAACACCACCAGCCCTTTCTTCATCAGAATGAACGACGTGCCCCAAATGCTGGCCAGCACCACCAGCAGCCCCCAGGCCGAAGCTGAAATCCGCTGCGGTGGCGGCGGCGCTATGGGTGGCAGGGTGGGGGCAGTGGCAACGGCCGGGGCAGGAGGGGTGGGCATGGGAAAGGAAAGGAACTTGATCCGGCGGAGCCGGAGTAAAGAAAAAACGTCATGCTGAGCTTGCCGAAGCATCTCTACCGCCGAAGTAATTTATGGTTACCACTGCGGTAGAGATGCTTCGGCAAACTCAGCATGACGTTCTGATGACAAAAAACTACCCCACCAGCACCGGCTCGGCGGCAATGATTTCGTTGAGGATGGCGTGTACTTCGTCCACGGAGTCGGTTTCGACGAGGCGCATGCGCCACTGCTTGGCGCCTTCGAGGCCGCGGAAATACTGGGCGTAGTGGCGGCGCATCTCGAAGATGCCCACGCGTCCGCCTTTCCACTCGATGCTCTTCTCGAAGTGCATGCGGCACATGTTCACGCGTTCCTCCACGGTGGGCGGGGCCAGCAGCTCGCCGGTGGCCACAAAGTGCTTCACCTCCCGGAAAATCCAGGGGTAGCCGATGCTGGCGCGCCCGATCATGACGCCGTCCACGCCGTAGCGGTTTTTGTACTCCACGGCTTTCTGCGGCGAGTCAATGTCGCCGTTGCCGAAGATGGGGATTTTGATGCGCGGGTTGTTCTTGATGGCCGCAATCAGGCGCCAGTCGGCGTCGCCCTTGTACATCTGCACGCGGGTGCGACCGTGCACGGTAAGCGCCTCAATGCCAATGTCCTGCAGGCGCTCGGCCACGTCCTCCACGTTCTTGGTGTCGTCGTCCCAGCCGAGGCGGGTTTTCACGGTCACGGGCAGGTGGGTATTGCGCACCACGGCGGCGGTCATTTCCACCATCTTCGGAATGTCACGGAGCAGGGCGGCGCCGGCACCGCGGCAGGCCACCTGCTTCACGGGGCAGCCGTAGTTGATGTCGATGAGGTCGGGGCCGGCCAGCGTGCTGATGCGGGCACATTCGCCCATCGTCTCCACGTCGGAGCCGAATAGCTGAATGCCGATGGGCCGCTCGTAGTCGAACACGTCGAGCTTCTTGCGGCTTTTGGCGGCGTCGCGGATGAGGCCTTCCGAGGAGATGAACTCAGTGTACATCAAATCGGCCCCGTTGGCCTTGCAGACCGCCCGGAAAGGCGGGTCCGACACGTCCTCCATGGGCGCGAGCAGCAACGGGAAATCGGGCAAAGCAATGTCGCGGATGTAGACCACGGGTAGGGGAGTTAGCGGATTTTACGCAAATTTACGACGTAGGAACTTGACAAAGCCCTGTCATCCTGAGCAGCCTGTCATCCTGAGCTTGCGAAGGATCCTATCACATCAGGGATACTACCGAACGGTTTCGTGCTGACGTGACAGGATCCTTCGCAAGCTCAGGATGACAGAGAATAACCTAAGCACCAAATATCCATGAAAGGTTTCGTATCCAGCCGCTTGCACCCGGCGGCCAATCTGCTGTTGCTGGTGGGGCTGATGCTGCTGGCGTTCTGCGTGGCCGGCTTCTTCATGGCCGTATTCAGCAACCTATTCTTCGGCGTGGGGCTGCGCGAAATCGGCAACGTCACGCAGGAGCCCTCGGGCCATCCGCAGGGCTGGGGTGTGTCGATGCTCAGCCAGGGCATGCTGCTGTTTATCGGTTTTGGCGGGGCCGCGTTGGCCTTGCCGCGCCTCACCGGCTACTCGCTCGCCGACTATTTCACGCCGCGCCGGCCAGTGCCGCTGGACTGGTTGCTGGCCGCCGCCGGTATCATCCTGCTCAGCGTGCCGTTCATGTCGGGGCTGATTGAGTGGAACGCCAGCGCTCACTTCCCCGGCTTTTTGAAAGGGTGGGAAGCCGGGGCTCGCGAAATGGAAAACCGCGCCCAGGACCTGACGCGCTACCTCACCCAGTTCAGCACGCCCACCCGGTTTGTGGTGGGGCTGCTGGTCATTGCCGTGGTGCCGGCCATCAGTGAGGAACTGGTGTTTCGGGGCGTGGTGCAGCGCAACCTAGTGCAGTGGACCGGCTCGCGCCACGTGGGCATCTGGCTGGCGGCGGCCACGTTCAGCGCCATTCACTTTCAGTTCTTCGGCTTCGTGCCGCGCTTCGTGCTGGGGCTGGTGCTGGGCTACTTATATGAGTGGAGCGGTAATATTCTGGTGCCCATGGCGGCCCACTTCACCCAGAATGCCTTCCAGATCATCCTGCTCTACGCCCAGCAGCGCGGCGCCCTGAAGGGGGCCGGCTTCGACCCCGAATCGACGGACGCACTGCCGTGGTGGTGGCAGGTGCTGTCGTTGCTGCTGACCGGGGCGGTGCTGTGGCTGCTCTACAAGCGCACCCGCGAGCTGCGCCCCGATCCGCTGCCTACCCAGATGCACACGCTGGGCAGCGGCGGCAAGGCTATTGCGCGGCCCACAACTCCGCCCCCCGCCGCCCGTACCCTCAGCCACGACGGCGTCGATACCACGCGGTAGCGTCCCGGCCACTCCCGTTTCTCTCTCCCTCCTGATCCTGGCGCGCCCCGCCCGCCCTTACGCTACCTCCCTTGTCCGATACCGTTGCCACTGCCCCCACCGACCCTGCCGCGCCCGGTAAAAAGCCCATGTCCAACCTCGCGCAGCGGGTCGTTTTCGGGCTGATTGGGGCCGCCATGCTGTTGGGAAGCATCTGGTACGGCGCTTGGACGTTCGCCCTGTTCTTCGGAGCCGTGCAGATGCGGATGCTCTGGGAGTTCTACCGCATGATGCGCGAAGCCGGCTACAAGCCCGCCGCGCTGCTAGGCGGCGGGCTAAGTGTAGGGCTGTTTTTCACCTTGTTCCTGATGAAGGTGGAAGGTGCTACCAAGCTGGATACAATAGCTTTCCGCGGTTACGGAAACCTGTTTTCGGTAGTAGCTGCTGGGTTGCTATTGCTGCTACCCACCATCCTCATCCTGCGCGAAATGGCCGCTTGGCCCCGCGAAAAGCAGGACTTCTCACCGTTTTCCAACGTAGGCGTGGCGCTGCTGGGTTTGCTTTACGTGAGTTTGCCTATGAGTCTGCTCAACGTGGTGGCTTTCACCGAAGCCGGCTACGACTACCGCCGCGTGCTGGCCCTGCTGTTCCTAGTCTGGTCCTCGGATACCGGCGCGTATGCGGCCGGCAAAACGTTCGGCAAGCACAAGCTGGCCCCCAAAATCTCGCCTGGCAAAACCTGGGAAGGCGCCATCGGGGGCTTTCTGCTGACGCTGGGCATGGGCTGGGCGCTGGGCTATCTGTTGCCCGAACTCTCGCTCACCTACCGCCTCGTGGCGGCTGGCGTGGTAGCCATCTTCGGCCCCCTCGGCGACCTGGCCGAGTCCATGCTTAAGCGCAGCGTGGGCGTGAAGGACTCCGGCCGCATCATGCCCGGCCACGGCGGCCTGCTGGATCGGTTCGATGCCTTCCTGTTTATTCTGCCGGTGCTGGCACTGCTGCAGCTGCTTTGGGGCTGATTTTCCTGTTTCTGCAGATTTATTCCACGGCCAGCCTCACCCAAGGCTGGCCGTTGCCGTTGAACGGCTCTGCCTCCGGCTGCGCAAACTGTAGCGGGCCGCGGCGAGGCGCTCAGCTACCAAAATTCACTCGCCCGCAACTCCACGTAAACCGTTTACCTTTGACGCCATAATTCCCGCATAGCTGGCGGCGCATCCCCCGCAAAACCGGCTGTGTTATCCCCACCACCACCCCCCAAACCCCACTCCGCATGGCTGCCACCACGGTGTACAAAGAACCGGCCCCTAGAGTAGATGCCGAAAATCCGCTCGAGTCCATGATGTCGCGCTTCAACGTGGCCACCGAGATTCTCGGCCTCGACGAAGAAACCTACGACGTACTCAAAGCCCCTGACAAGCAGGTTATCGTGCACATTCCCGTGACGATGGACAACGGCAAAGTGCGCGTGTTCGAAGGCTACCGCGTGGTGCACAACACCATCCTGGGGCCCTCGAAAGGCGGCATCCGCTACGACAAAAACGTGCACCTCGACGAGGTGAAGGCCCTGGCGGCCTGGATGACCTGGAAGTGCGCCGTGGTAGACATTCCGTACGGCGGCGCCAAGGGCGGTATCATCTGCGACCCCACCAGCATGAGCGCCGGCGAAATCGAGCGTCTCACCCGCGGCTACACCCTGGCCCTGAAAGACGTTTTCGGTCCCGATAAGGACATTCCGGCCCCCGATATGGGTACCGGCCCGCGCGAAATGGCGTGGCTGATGGACGAGTTCAGCAAGACGGTAGGCGCTACGTCGCCGGCCGTCGTGACGGGCAAGCCGCTGGTAATGGGTGGCTCACTGGGCCGCACCGAGGCTACTGGCCGTGGTGTGATGGTTTCGGCGTTGGCGGCACTCAAGAAGCTGAACCTCAATCCCAAGGATGTTTCGGCCGCCGTGCAGGGTTTCGGCAACGTAGGCTCCTGGGCGGCCAAGCTGCTCAGCGAGCAGGGCGTGAAAATCAAGTGCATATCCGACGTGAGCGGCGCTTATTGGAACGACAACGGCATCAACATCGATGAGGCCGTGGCCTACAAAAACGCTCATAAAGGCCGCCTCGACGGCTTCACGGGTGCCACGCTCATGGACAACGCCGACGACCTGCTGACCTCCGACGTGGACGTGCTGGTACCGGCCGCCGTGGAAGACGTCATCACCGAGCACAATGCCCACGCCATCAAGGCCAAGCTGATTGTGGAAGGCGCCAACGGCCCGACTTCGGCCTCCGCCGACCCCATCATCAACGAGAAAGGCATCATGGTGGTGCCCGATATTCTGGCCAACTCGGGCGGCGTAACGGTTTCCTACTTCGAGTGGGTGCAGAACCGCCAGGGCTTCAAATGGACCGAGGAAATGGTGACTGAGCGCGCCGACCGGATCATGTCCGACGCGTTTGAGAAGGTGTACCAGACCAGCCAGAAGTACAACATCCCGATGCGCATCGCGGCCTACGTAGTAGCCATCGACAAAGTGGCCCAGACCTACCGCTTCCGCGGCGGCTTCTAAGCCGGGCAGAACCGGCCAGGCCGGTGCGCGCGAGGCTGTTGTCGCGGCGCGTATTATATTTGCTCTCCGATAGCCCGGGCCCGGTGGCTCGGGCTATCTTTGTGTAGTCCGGCCAGGAATATTTTATTTTTCGGGAGCGAAGACCGGCCGATACCTGTTCAGAGAAGAAGCGCCTGAATTTGTTGTTTCAGGCCATTTTGCGCAAATCAGTGACCGAAAGGCGGCTGAGTTGGCGAAACCAACGTAATCATCGCAAACCAGCGATTCATGAAGATTCACAAAGAAGGGCGACGGATACTATTTTTTACGCTGCTGGCTTTGCTGGCCATCAACTTGCTGCTGTTTCGCGTGAATGCGCGCAATCTGCTGTTCAACCAGATTTTTGCCGGTGCCTCGGTGGTGGCGTTTCTGATTTTGCTGCAGTTTTTCCGGAGTCCGGCCCGCCGCCTGTTCACCCACGAAGACCTCATCATTGCACCCGCCGACGGCAAAGTGGTGGTGATTGAGGACGTGTTCGAGCCGGAATATTTCGACGACATGCGCAAGCAGATCAGCATCTTCATGTCGCCGATCAACGTGCACATCACCCGCAACCCGATTTCGGGCATCGTACGCTACTTCAAGTACCACCCCGGCAACTACTTGGTGGCCTGGCACCCCAAAAGCAGCACCAAAAACGAGCGTACCACCGTGGTGGTAGAGTCGGAGGCCGGCCCGTTTGTGCTGTTCCGGCAGATTGCGGGCGCCATGGCCCGCCGCATTGTGTGGTATGTGAACGAAGGCGACGAGGTAAGCCAGGGCGAAGAGTTCGGCTTCATCAAGTTCGGCTCCCGCGTCGACATCTTCGTGCCCATCGACACCGAAGTGAAAGTGCAGATAGGCGAGAAAGTGAAAGGCGGCCAGACGATTGTGGCGCAGCTTAAAACCAATGCGCCCAGCCTCTTTTAATCACGGATTTTCCGGATTGCACTGATTTATTCCGGCGTAAAAACGTCAACGGCCGCCCCAGTATACGGGGTGGCCGTTTTGCGTGGTGATCAGTAGCATTCGTCACGTCAGGGCATATACTGGGCCTGAATGGCGGCGTCGCCGATTCGCAGCTGACCAGTTTGGTTCCGACTTTGAAACTTCCGCCAGCCGTAGACAATGGTGTAGTACCACGTTTGGGTTTGGGTCGTGAGTCGTCCGCCCAACGACTGCCCGTAGCGGGTGCCCGTCTTCTTGTCTTTGGTAAGTAGCTGCGTATATTGGTATGAGCACAGGAACTGGTCGGACGTGTACACCCACTCCATTGCCACGAAAACGCCCTGAGCCGGAAAAGCGAGGTTGTAGGGCCTCAGGTCTACAGTGACCCAGCCGGCTTTGGTAGCAGATGCCAGTACGGAGGTCGTCAGTAAATCGGTGCCGGGGCCGCCGTTGGGGCCGTCGGCCGTGTACACCCGAACGCGGAATGGGGTCTTCAGCAGCGATTTGTCGCAGTTACCCGCGCCGTCGGCTTTTACAAAGAACCGGGCTCCAGTGAGGTAACCGGTGGCCGTCGGCTGGAAATACCGGGCTATCTGCCAACCCGTATTTTTTTCGAGCGAGAGGCCATTCTGGCTGAACCCAAACCGATCCGTATCCTCTTCGGGACCTAACCATTGGGGCGGAGTGGCTGCGGCGTGCACGGTTACGCCCGTTAGAGCCACTGGCAACGCCTGCAACTGCAATCGGGCCGCTGCGGTGGCTGGTATCAGCCGCCGCCGCTGGAAGCCCAACGCCGAAACAACCAGCGAATCGGCAGGGATGAGGTCAGTAGGCAGCGGCAGTGAAAAGTACCCATCCTGATTAGCCTGCACCCCTAAGTGGCGAGCAGGTAGCTCCACTACAGCAAAAGGCACTGCTGCTCCCTGGGCATCGTGCACGGTGCCGGTGAGGGCGCGCTGGGCCAACAGCGGTTGGGTAAAACCCACCAGTAATGCAGTCAGAAAGGATAAATGAATAGAAAAGAGCATAAAAAAACGGAATAGTTCGGGCCACGAATCTATTCCGTTTTCTGAAAAGGAGATAAATCTTACCTCAATTGTCAGTTCACTGTTTTCAATACGTCAGCCAGACGGTAGTGCAGTAACGTCATGCCATCGGGCCAGGTTTGGGTGTGTAATAGCTGTAGCGGCTGCGGACGGTCCTGCAGGCGCCAGAGCGGAATGCCGGCCCCAATTAGGCGCGGCACCACAAACAGCATCAACTCGTCTACGAGGCCCGCGGCCAGCAACGCCAGCGTGCTACCGCCAATCAGCCAGATGGTGCCACCCGGCTGCTGCCGCAACTGTGTTACAAACGCCACCGGATCGGTGCTAACGAACTGGACTGAGGGCTCGGGCGACTCAGTGGACGGCTTGCGGCTGAATACGTAGTTGGTGAGGGTGGGGTAGGGCCATTCACCCAGCATGAGCACCTGCTCGTAGGTGGCCCGGCCGAGCAGCGTGGCATCGGCCGTGGCCAGGAAGTCGGCGTAGCCATAGTCCTCACCGGGCGGAGGAGTGGGTAGCCATTCTACGGAGCCATCCGGCGACGCAATGTAGCCGTCGAGGCTGGTGGCGATGTATAGAACAACTTTGCGCATAGCCAGTCGGACCTAAAACCAAGTGGCGGCTACCTGCATCAGCTGCTCCAGGGCTCGCTGATCGTCGTAGTCGAAGTCGTTGAGCTGGTCGCTGTCCACATCCAGCACCGCTACCACCTGGCCGTCTTTCAACACCGGCACCACGATTTCCGACTTGCTTTCCGAGCTGCAGGCGATGTGGCCGGGGAATTGTTCCACGTCGGGCACGAGCAGCGTGGCGGCCTGGGCCCAACTGGCGCCGCACACGCCTTTGCCGTGCCGGATGCGGGTGCAGGCAATCGGCCCCTGAAACGGCCCCAGCACCAGTTCCTCTCCCTTCACGAGGTAGAAGCCCACCCAAAAGAAGCCGAATGCTTGCCGCAGCGCTGCGGCCGTGTTGGCCAGGTTGGCGGTCAGGTCGGGCTCACCAGCAGTCAGGGCTTCGATCTGGGGTAGGAGCTGGCGGTATTGCGCGGCTTTGGTGAGCGTGGTGTCGAGGGCGAGTTCTTCAGCCATTTGGTTGGGTTGGGTTGGATGGGGGAGGCAATGAGGTAACAGCAGACGAGGCAAACGGGAAATAGGTTGGGGCAAAAACCAACTGCGTGGGCTATCCGTTCGGTTGCTCCCGCTCATTCACGTACACAAACAGCTCATCGTCGCCGAGGCGGGTGTGCTGGCGCATGCCGCAGAGGCCGGGGCTGGGGGCCGCCACGCCGCCGCCCAGCCGGCGGGCGCTGCGCAGAATCCGGATTTCGTCCCAGAGGCCGTCTTTCAGCAGCGAGTTGAGCACCGTGGGCCCGCCCTCCACCAGCACCGACTGCACGTTGCGCTGGTGCAGGTTGCTGAAAATCTGCGGAAACAGGTCTTCGGCCTCCGACAACCGCACAAAGCCCAGGTTGTCTTTGGTAGCCCGCTCGCGGTACGTGTACACTACGGTAGGCTGGCGGCCATCGAACAGGTGATGCGTGGGCGGCAAACTCAGGTTTTTGTCGATGACCAGCCGGATGGGGTCGGGGCCGGGCCACTCGCGCACGTTCAGGTGGGGGTTGTCGTGCAGGGCCGTGCGCGTCCCGATCAGGATGGCGTGCTCCTCGCTGCGCCAGCGGTGCACCGCCACGCGGGCCAGCTCGCCGCTGATGGCCACCGGCTGAAAGTAGGGCCCGGCCAGATAGCCGTCGGCGGTTTCGGCCCATTTCAGCACCACGTAAGGCCGCTTTTTCTCCTGAAACGTGAAGAAGCGCCGGTTCAGCCAGCGGCCCTCGGCTTCCAGCACCCCGGTTTCCACCCGGATGCCGGCCGCCCGCAGCTTCTCCAGGCCCCGCCCGGCCACCAGCGGGTTGGGGTCGAGGTTGCAGACCACCACTTCCGGAATGCCTTGGGCAATCAGCAGGTCGGCGCAGGGTGGGGTTTTGCCGTGGTGGGCGCAGGGCTCCAGCGTCACGTAGGCGCGGCTGTGGCGCAGCAGCGTCGGGTCTGCTACGGCGGCCACGGCATTCACCTCGGCGTGGGGGCCGCCGTACTGCCGGTGCCAGCCCTCCCCGATGATGCGGCCCTCGTGGGTGATAACGCAGCCTACCAGCGGGTTGGGGCGGGCGTAGCCGGTGCCGAGGCGGGCCAGGTCCAGGGCGCGGCGCATCATCAGCAGGTCGAAGTCGGGAGAAGCGGGCATGGCGGGGTGGTGGAGGTGCGGAAAAGCGAAAGTAGCGCGAAGCGTCCGGTTGATGGCGCGCCGGCCCGGTATAGAATTTGGCCGGCCGCTCTGCCCGGTGAGTCCGATTGGGGCGGCGGGCGGCCGAAGCGGGCACTTGGTCGTACTTTTGGGGCATGCCCACGCTCCGCCAGCTCACTGCCGACCTCTCTTCTGCCCTGGAAACCATCTATCCGGCTTCGGAAGCAGGGAGCATAGCGGGCCAGATCCTGGAGCACCTGCTGCAGCTCACGCCCCTGCAGCGCCGCATGCAGGCCGACGCGCCCGTGCCGCCGGAGGTGGCCGACCAGCTGCCGGCCCTGCAGGCGCGGCTGCTCCACCACGAGCCGATGCAATATGTGCTGGGCGTGGCTCACTTTGCCGGGCTGGAGCTGGAGGTGACGCCCGCTACCCTCATTCCGCGCCCCGAAACCGAGGAACTGGTGCAGTTGATCATTGAGGAGCAGCGCCACCGTTCGGCGCTGTCGGTGCTGGATGTGGGAACGGGCAGTGGCTGTATTCCGCTGGCTTTGTGCCAGGCGCTGGAGCCCATCCGCACCGTGGCCGTGGATATTTCAGCCGACGCGCTGGCCGTGGCGCGCCGCAACGCCAGCCGCTACGGCTGCGAAATCGATTTCCAGCAGCTTGATATCCTGACGCAAACCCCCACTGTGGAGCCCCACAGCCTAGATGTGCTGGTCAGCAACCCGCCGTATGTGCTGGAAAGCGAGCGGCCCCTGATGCGCCCCAACGTGCTCAACTTCGAGCCCGCCACCGCGTTGTTTGTGCCCGACTACGACCCGCTGCTGTTCTACCGCCGCATTGCCGAGCTGGGCACCACGCTGCTGCGGCCGGGAGGGGCGCTCTACTTCGAAATCAACGAGCAATATGCCTCCCAGACGCTGGACCTGCTTACTGGCCTTGACTACACGCAGGCCGTGGCCCGGCCGGATATATTTGGCAAGCAGCGGCTGGTGCGAGCCAGCCGAGAAAAGGTGGCGTAAGTAGCAGTTAGCGCCATTTTGCGGCCAGATCGTCTGCTTGCCTCACCGGCGGTTTTTGCTAGAAGCCTGTGGCTTACCACCTACCGTTTACGGCTCGGCCCAAATGTGAGCCTGTACCACATCTGCAAAAGCCTTACCTTTGCCCGCCGAACCGCGTACCCTCTATGACTGATGCCCCTGCCTATTTCGCGCACCCTACCGCCGTCCTCGACGAGGGCAGCCGTATCGGTGCCGGCAGCCGGATCTGGCATTTCTGCCACGTAAGCGCGGGCGCTGCGTTGGGCGAAGGCTGCAGCCTGGGCCAGAACGTGTTTGTGGCTGACGGCGTGACGCTGGGTTGCAACGTGAAAGTGCAGAACAACGTGAGCCTCTACACCGGCGTCGAGTGCCACGACGATGTGTTCATCGGGCCATCGGCAGTATTCACCAACGTGCTCAACCCGCGGGCGGCCGTGGTGCGCCGCCACGAGTACCAGCCCACCGTGCTGGAGCGCGGCGTCAGCATCGGGGCCAACGCCACCGTGGTGTGCGGCGTGCGGCTGGGCCAATACGCTTTTGTAGGTGCCGGGTCCGTCGTGACGCGCAGCCTGCCGGCCTATGCGCTGGCCTACGGCAACCCGGCGCGGCAGCGCGGCTGGATGAGCGAGCAGGGCCACCGGCTGGTGTTTGATGCCGCGAACCGGGCCGTCTGCTCCGGTAGCGGCGAGCAGTACATGCTAACCGAAGGCCGGGTTTCGCGTATTAGCCCCGATTCCTGACCGCACCTGCTTCCTGCTGGCAACCAGCTTTCAAAACTCCGAAATTCAAGACTTTACGTCCCTAAGATTCCAATCGTGTACGAGCAACTACTTCGCAAAGAGGCCAAGCTGGCCGTTATCGGCCTCGGCTACGTCGGCTTGCCCATCGCCCTCGAATTCGCCCGCAAAATTCAGGTTATCGGGTTCGACATCAACGCCAAGCGCGTGGACATGATGCGCAACCACGTGGACCCCAGCGGCGAGTTGGAAGCCAAGGACTTCGAAGGCTGCGACATCACGTTCACTGATTCGCTGGACGTGCTCCGCGAAGCCACGTTCTACATTGTGGCCGTGCCCACGCCCATCGATGAGCACGCCCAGCCCGATCTGAAGCCGCTGATTGGCGCGTCCTCCTCGGTAGGCAAGGTGCTGAAGAAGGGCGACTACGTGGTGTTTGAAAGCACCGTGTACCCCGGCTGCACCGAGGAAGACTGCATTCCGGTGATGGAGAAGCATTCGGGCCTGAGCTTCGCCAATGGCGACTTCAAGGTGGGCTACTCGCCCGAGCGCATCAACCCCGGCGACAAGGAGCACACGCTGGCCAGCATCGTGAAGGTGGTAGCCGGCTGCGATGATGAGTCGCTGGAGGAAATTGCCAAGACCTACGAACTGGTGGTAACGGCTGGCGTGCACCGCGCCAGCAGCATCAAGGTGGCCGAGGCCGCCAAGATCATCGAAAACACCCAGCGCGACGTGAATATTGCGCTGATGAACGAGCTGTCGATGATTTTCGACCGCATGAACATCAACACCTACGAGGTGCTGGAAGCCGCCGGTACCAAGTGGAACTTCCTGAAGTTCTCGCCCGGTCTGGTGGGCGGCCACTGCATCGGCGTGGATCCCTACTACCTCACCTACAAGGCCAAGGAGCTGGGCTATGACGCCAAGGTGATTCTAAGCGGCCGGACTACCAACGACAATATGGGCGCCTACATCGCACGGAAAACTGTGCAGATGATGATCAAGAAGGGCAAGGACGTGGCCAAGAGCCGGGTGCTGGTGATGGGCGCGACCTTCAAGGAAAACGTGGAGGATATCCGTAACTCCAAGGTGGCCGACGTGATTCAGGAGCTGAAGAACTTCTCTGTGAACGTGGACATCGTGGATCCGCATGCTGATAGCGACGAGCTGCACCACGAGTACGGCTTCCGCTTGACGCCCGCCGCCGAGGTGCGCACCGATTACGACGCTGTCATCGTGGCCGTCAGCCACCAGCCCTACACCCAGCACAACGAAGCCTACTTCCAGTCCATCACCGGCGACAACGCCGTGCTGGTAGATTTGAAGGGCTTGTTCCGCGGCAAGGTGCAGGATATGCAGTACTGGAGCCTCTAAATCGAGTAACTGAGTAGCTGAGTAACTGAGTAGGCCGTCTGGTATGCTTGGTTTTTACTCAGCTACTCAAATACTCAGCTACTCAACATAGATGGAACGTACGAAAATACTGGTAACGGGAGGTGCGGGCTACATTGGCTCGCACGCAGTGGTGGAGCTGTATGAGGCCGGTTTTCAGCCGATTATCATTGACAACTTCGCGAATTCGCGGGAGTCGGCGCTGGCGGGCGTGGAAGAAATTCTGGGCGTGAAAGTGCCGCTGCACCGCATTGATTGCAACGACGCGGAGGCCCTGCGCGCCGTGTTTGCCGAGGAAGGCAGCCTGCGCGGCGTGATTCACTTTGCGGCCTACAAAGCCGTGGGCGAGTCGATGGCCAAGCCACTAGAGTACTACCAGAACAACGTGGGCTCGTTGCTGACGCTGCTGCAGGTGATGCGCGAGTTTGGCGTGGAGGCCCTGGTGTTCTCGTCGTCGTGCACCGTGTATGGTGTGCCTGAGGCGCTGCCCGTCACCGAGCAGACGCCCACCAAAAAGGCCAACTCGCCCTACGGCGCCACCAAGCAGATGTGCGAAGACATCCTGCGCGACGTAGCCGCCGCGCCCGATAACACGCTGCGCACCATTCTGCTGCGCTACTTCAACCCGATTGGAGCCCACGCCTCAGCCAAAATCGGGGAGCTGCCGCTGGGCGTGCCCCAGAACCTGATTCCGTACGTAACCCAGACGGCCGCCGGCATTCGCGAGCAGCTCACGGTGAACGGCGACACCTACGACACGCCCGACGGCACCAACATCCGCGACTACGTGCACGTGGTGGACCTGGCCAAGGCCCACGTGGTGGCCGTGCAGCGCCTGCTCGACCAGAAAGGCGAGACGGTGGAAACCTTCAACGTGGGCACCGGCCGCGGCAACTCGGTGCTGGAAGTGGTGCAGGCTTTCGAGCGCGCCACCGGCCAGAAGCTCAACTACAAAATTGGCCCGGCCCGCGGCGGCGACGTACCGGCCATCTACGCCGACGTCACCAAATCGGTGGAAACCCTGGGTTTCCAAACCTCGGTTTCTCTAGAAGAAGCCTTGGCCAGCTCCTGGAAGTGGCAGCTGACGCTGGGTAAGTAAACGAGAAAAAAAGAGCGTCATGCTGAGCGAAGGCGCAGCCGCAGTCGAAGCATCTCTACCGAGGGTAATCATTTACCCCACAACGAAGCGGTAGAGATGCTTCGACTACGCTCCGCTTCGTTCAGCATGACGGGTAATAAACAATTTAAGCCATGAAAATCATCATCACCGGCGGGGCCGGTTTCATTGGGTCGCACGTGGTGCGCCTGTTCGTGACCAAGTATCCGGAGTATCAGATTCTGAACCTGGATGCGCTGACCTACGCCGGCAACCTCGAAAACCTGCGCGACATTGAAAACGCGCCCAATTACCGCTTGGTGAAAGGCGACATCACCGATCAGGCCTTTGTGGATAATCTGTTTGCCACCGAGGAGCCCGACGCCGTGATTCACCTGGCAGCCGAAAGCCACGTGGACCGTAGCATCACCGACCCGCTGGCCTTCGTGAAGACCAACGTGCTGGGTACAGTACACCTGTTGAATGCCGCTAAGAATCTGTGGAAGCCCTTGAACTACGAGGGCAAGGTGTTTTACCACGTCAGCACCGACGAGGTGTACGGCTCGCTGGACTTCGGCCCCGATATGTTCACCGAGGAAACCAGCTACGACCCCCGCTCGCCTTACTCGGCTAGTAAGGCGTCGTCGGACCACTTTGTGCGGGCCTGGCACCACACCTACCACATGCCGGTGAAACTGAGCAACTGCTCCAACAACTACGGTCCCAACCACTTCCCCGAGAAGCTGATTCCGCTGGCTATCCACCGCATTCAGCACGGCGAGGCCATTCCGGTGTACGGCAAGGGCGAAAACGTGCGCGACTGGCTGTTCGTGAAGGACCATGCCACTGCCATCGACGCCGTGTTCCACAAGGGAACTGTGGGCGATACCTACAACATCGGCGGCGTAAACGAGTGGGCCAACCTGGAGCTGATTCACTTGCTCTGCGACACGCTGGATGAGAAAACCGGCAAGGAAAAAGGCACTTCCCGCCAGCTGATCAAGTTCGTGACGGACCGCGCCGGCCACGACCTGCGCTACGCCATCGACAGCAGCAAAATCATGAACGAGCTGGGCTGGAAACCGTCCGTGACCTTCGAGCAGGGCCTGAGCCAGACGGTGGATTGGTACCTGGAAAACGAGGATTGGCTCAATAACGTCACCAGCGGCACCTATCAGGACTACTACCAGAAGCAGTATAACCGCTAGGTCAGAAAGAACGTCATACCTCATCTGGCGTACGCCTGCCGAAGCATCTCTACCGCTTCGCATGAACGTCATTCCGAGCATGCGAGGAATCTCGCATGCTGATGTTTGGAATAAGAATTCACGCGAATCGGTAGAGATGCTTCGACAAGCTCAGCATGACGTGCTGATTATCCCCAAGAAATGTACAACACTCCTTTTCACGACCAGCCGCTCGACAGCCTGAGCTTCCTCGTTACCGGCGGGGCCGGCTTCATCGGCTCGAACCTGGTGGAATATCTGCTCAAGTACGGCGCCAAAGAGGTGCGCGTGCTGGACAACTTCTCAAATGGCTTCCGCAAGAACGTGGCGCTGTTCGAAAGCAATCCGGCTTTGCGCGTCATCGAGGGCGACATCCGCGACCGGCAGACCTGCATCGACGCCTGCCAAGGCGTGGATGTGGTGCTGCACCAGGCGGCCCTGGGCTCCGTGCCGCGCTCCATCAACGACCCCATCACGAGCAACGACGTGAACGTGGGCGGCTTCGTGAACATGCTGGTGGGAGCCAAGGAAGCGGGCGTGAAGCGCTTCGTGTACGCCGCCTCCAGCTCCACCTACGGCGACCATAAGGCCCTGCCCAAGGTGGAGGACCGCATCGGCAAGCCTCTCTCGCCTTATGCCGTGACCAAGTACGCCAACGAGCTGTACGCCGACGTATTCGGCAAGACCTACGGCATGGAAATCATCGGGCTGCGGTACTTCAACATCTTCGGCCCGCGCCAGGACCCCAACGGGGCTTACGCCGCTGTGATTCCGCTGTTCATTGATGCCGTGCTGGAAGGCCGTCCGCCCAAAATGAACGGCGACGGCGGCCAGACCCGCGACTTTACCTTCGTGGAAAACTGCGTGCAGGCCAACATCAAGGCGGCGCTGGTGCAGAACCCCGAGGCCGTGAACCAGGTGTACAACGTGGCCGTAGCCGACCGCACCTCGCTCAACGACCTGTTCAACATCCTCAAGGCAGAAGCCGGCTCCGACATCACGCCCGAGTACGGCCCCGACCGCGCCGGCGACATCCGTGACTCCCTGGCCGACATCAGCAAGGCCAACAACCTGCTCGGCTACCAGCCTCAGATCCGCATTCAGGAAGGTTTGCAGAAGACGCTGAGCTGGTTCAAGGAAAATCAGGCGTTTATTGCCGAGCGGAATTAGTCGCCTCACCACACCGCCTGTCATCCTGAGCTTGCGAAGGATCCTGTCACGTCTGCGTTACTACCGAACGATTCGTTCTATCGTGACAGGATCCTTCGCAAGCTCAGGATGACAGAACATTATTAAGCCCTCCAAAAACACACGTATGAAAGGCATCATTCTCGCCGGCGGCTCCGGCACCCGGTTGCACCCCCTTACCCTGGCCGTATCCAAGCAGATGATGCCGGTGTACGACAAGCCGATGGTGTACTACCCGCTGTCCATCCTGATGATGGCCGGGATCCGGGAAATCCTCATCATCACTACGCCCCACGACCAGGCGCAATTCAAGAAGCTGCTCGGCGACGGTGCCAATCTGGGTTGCCGCTTTGAGTACATCGTGCAGGAAGTGCCCAACGGCCTGGCCCAGGCCTTCGTGCTGGGTGCTGACTTCATCGGCGACGATAAGGTGGCCCTGGTACTCGGCGACAACATCTTCCACGGCGAAGGCATGGAAGAGTTACTCAAGAGCAACAGTAACCCCGACGGCGGCGTGGTGTACGCCTACCACGTGCACGACCCGGAGCGCTATGGCGTGGTGGAGTTCGATGCCGACAACAAGGCCCTCAGCATTGAGGAGAAGCCGGCCAAGCCCAAGAGCAACTACGCTGTACCGGGTCTGTACTTCTACGACAACGATGTGGTGCAGATTGCCAAAGACCTGAAGCCCAGCCCCCGCGGCGAGTACGAAATCACAGACGTGAACCAGGAATACCTGCGCCGCGGTAAGCTGAAAGTGGGCATCCTGGGCCGCGGCACCGCCTGGCTCGACACGGGTACCTTTGAAAGCCTGATGCAGGCCGGCGAGTTCGTGCGCGTACTGGAGCAGCGTCAGGGCCTGAAGGTGGGTTCGATTGAGGAAGTGGCCTACCGCCAAGGCTTCATCGACGCCGACCAGCTGCGTAAACTGGCTGAGCCCCTGCGTAAAAGTGGCTACGGCGACTACCTCATGCGCCTGCCCGAGCAGCTGATGTTGAAAGGGTAGTCGAGAAGTCAGCACGTCATTCCGAGCGAAGGCGCAGCCGTAGCCGAGGAATCTCGCTAGTGTGGTAAAATCATTTACTACGCTGGCGAGATTCCTCGACTACGGCTGCGCCTTCGCTCGGAATGACCGTTTTTATTCACCCGTTTACTTCCCTAAAATACCGCTCCGGCCAGCAGCCCTGCCAGAACAATGGCGTAGGACGGAATCTTCTCCCACAGCAGCACCAGAAACGTAGCGCCAATCAGCGTCAGGTTGATGGGCGTATCGGGTAGCGGGTGGTAGAGCAGGAACACCGCCGCGCACACCAGCCCGGCCGATACGGCATTGACGCCCTCCAGCGACGCCTTCACAACGCGGTACTGCTTGAGCTGGTCCCAGAACCGGATAAGGAAGAAGATGAGCAGCGTGCCGGGCATGAAGATGCCGGCCGCTGCCACCAGCGCCCCCACCACCTGCCCGCCAATGCCGTAGTCGCGCATGGCCAGCGCCCCGATGTAGGAGGCAAAGGCAAAGTTGGGGCCCGGCAGCGCCTGCGTGAGGCCGTAGCCCGACAAAAACTCCGGCGCCGTCAGGTACTCCTTGAATTCCACGAACTCCGCGAACAGCAGTGGCGCCAGCACCTGCCCGCCCCCGAATACCAGGCTGCCGTTGCGGTAGAAGTTCTCGAATAGTAGCACCGGCAGCTCGCGGGTGTAGTGGCCCAGCACGGCCGCCCCGATGAACACGCCGCCCCACAGCATGAAGTTGGCCCACTCGATGCGCAACGGCTGCTTATCCAGGATGGGGGCGTGCTTGCGGTAGCGGAAGGTGGTAACCAGGCCGCCGCCCAGCAGCAGCAGCGGCAGCAACTGCGGCAGCTGAAAGCGGTAGGCCAGCATGGCCGCGCCCACCATTAGCGCCACCGACGTTTTGGTATGGATGACCTTCTCAGCAATCTTATAGGCCGAGTACGCCACAAAGCCCACCGCAATGGGCTGCACAAAGCGCACCAGCTGTGTTACCTGTTCCTTATCGAGGTAGCTCATGGCCACGCCGGCGGCCGTCATGATACTCACGGCGGGCAGCATCCAGACCAGCAGGGTAAGGTAGGCCAGGTTGGGCCCGCCCAGGCGAAACCCGATGGCCGTGATAGTCTGGGTGGACGTCGGGCCGGGCAGCAGCTGGCAGAGCGCCATAATTTCCAGCAACTCGGCCGAAGTGAGGTAGCGCCGCTTGTCTACGAGCAGGCGCAGCATCATGGCGGTATGGGCCTGTGGCCCACCAAAGGCCGTAACGGCCAGCGCCGCCACGTCTTTTAGAAAGATAATCCCCCGTACCCGCCGGGTCCGGGCGCCGGTGCGGCGGGGCGGCGGCGCCAGCTGCACGTCATCGGGGGGCGGAAGTGGCGGAGTGGAAAGCACAGACCTAAGGTAGCAGAAGCTTTAGTTTGTGCCGGCAGAGGGCAGCGAAAATGTGCGGCTGATACGGAAAAAGGAAGGCCTTAAAAACTGTCATTCCGACGAAGGAGGAATCTGGATAAAGCCGATGAACGGTTTCACTCAGATTCCTCCTTCGTCGGAATGACAGTTTCTATAGCCTGTTACTTCTTCTTCAGGCCCAGCTCAATCAAGCGCTCGTTCAGGAACTCGCCGGCCGTAATGTCGGCTTCCTTCTTGGGGTTTTCGGGCGTGACGCAGCTTTCCAGCGCGGCCAGGCTCATTTCGGAGCGCGGGTGCATGAAAAACGGCACCGAGAAGCGCGAGGAGTTCATTTTCTCGCGGGCCGGGTTCACTACGCGGTGAATGGTGCTCTTGAGCACGCCGTTGGTGAGTCGCTGCAGCATATCGCCTACGTTCACCACAATCTGGTCGGGCAAAGCCGTAATCGGAATCCACTTGCCGTCGCGCCGCTTCACCTGCAGGCCATCGGCCGAGGCACCCATCAGCAGCGTGATGAGGTTGATGTCGCCGTGCTCGGCGGCCCGAACGGCATCGGCCGGTACGGCATCCGGGTCTTCGATGGGGAAGTAGTGAATGGGGCGCAGAATGCTATTGCCGTTGCGCACCTTGTCGTCGAAATAGGACTCGGGCAGCTCCAGGTACAGCGCAATGGCGCGCAGTACGTCCTGGCCGGCCGATTCCAGGGTGCGGTAGGTGGTGAAGGTGCTCTTCTGGAAGCCGGGTACTTCCGACGGCCAGATGTTGGCGGGGTACTCCTTGCCGATGGGGTCGGTGTGGTCTTCCACTTCCTGGCCCACGTGGTAGAACTCCTTCAGGTCGCCGGTGTTGCGGCCTTTGGCGTGCTCCTTGCCTTTGCTGATGTAGCCGCGCTGGCCTGCCAGTTCAGGGTTTTCGTAACGCTGCTTGGTTTCGTCGGGCAGCGAAAAGAAGTTTTTAACGTCGTCGTACAGCGACGTGGTCTGTTCGTCGGAGAGGCCGTGGTTCTTGAGGGCCACAAAGCCGATGCTCTGATAGGCTTCGCCGAGCTGCTGTACGAAGCGGGCTTTGCGCTCCGGGTCACCGGAACGGAAGTCGGCCAGGTCGAGGGAGGGAATTTCTTCCAGCAGTTTTTCTTCCATCTTAGAAAATCACTATACTTTTGGACAATGAATGCGTACCGCGCAAGGTACTCAAAAACCCAACGCTTTACCGGCGCCGGATGTTTCCGGAGGCTTCGCTCTTTCCCACTTTCACACCTGTTTTCAGCGTAGTATGAACTTCTCTCCCCTGATGCTTGGCACGGTTGTGCTGCTGGGCCTGGCTGCCTGCGACACCGCCAAGCAAGCCACGGAATCCTCGGCCTCCACCACCGATACCGCCGCCACCACCATGGCCAACACGGCCGCTACGCTGGAAAAAAACGGCATCCGGCTCACGCCCTTCACCAACTCGCCCCGGTTTCCGGAAGCGCAGCTAGCGCTGAAGTCGCCGCCGGCCGGCTCGGTGGTGCCCAGCGGCGCCGTAGCGTTCGACTACGACCTGAGCAATTTTCAGCTCACCAAAATGACCGGCGGCGCGCACGCCGGCCACCTGGCCAACTCGCAGAAGGGCCAGCACATCCACAACATCGTGGACAACCAGCCCTACTCGGCGCACTACGAAACTGAGTTCACCAAACCCGTGGCCGATGGCCAGCACGTGGTGCTGTCGTTTCTGTCGCGCTCCTACCACGAGAGCCTCAAGCACCGCAGCGCCTACGACCTGCGCGTGATTACCGTCGGCAAGGTCGCCCCCGGCACCCCGGCCTTCGACCTGAAAGCGCCGCACCTGTTCTACAGCCGCCCCAAAGACGTATACACCGGTGCCGATAAGGAGAAGGTGATGCTGGATTTCTTCCTCGTGAACACCACGCTGGAGCCCGGCGGCACGCAGGTGCGTGCCACCATCAACGGCGCCGAGTTCATGCTGGATCAGTGGGCTCCTTACATGATGGAAGGCCTGCCAATGGGCGAAAACACGGTGAAGCTGGAGCTGGTAGATGCCAGCGGCAACCTCATCCCCGGCCCCTACAACTCCGTCACCCGCACGTTCTCGCTGCAGCCGTAGGTTCAGGACTTACGCAACGGGCCCGGCTTATCCATTCGATTTGCCGGGCCCGTTGCGTTAGCGAGCGTTGCAGTTAGTGGGTAGTTGGCCGGCGGGAGTAGCGGTACACGAGCCAGCCGATGAGCAGCAGGGATAGGGGCCAGAAGTAGGTGCAGGCCACCAGGACTTCGCCCAGCAGGTGCCAGCCAAAGCGCAGGCCGGCCGTGAGGCGCGGGGCCAGCGGCGGCTGTGGGGCCATTTCGGCCGGAATCAGCTGGTAATAGCGCAGCGTGAGCGTCCCCATGGTGGCCTCGTCGGCCAGCAGCTTGTCGTGAGCCGACAAGGCCTTGGCCGCCGTGTCCTGTACACGTACGCGCAGCTGGGTGCTGGTCAGGTCGCGGGAGCTGATGTCCTTGTTCTCGACATAGCCCAGCTCGCCCAGTGCAAACGTAAGCGGCACAAACCGCGCCGACGGCACGCGAATGGTGAGCTGCTGAGTATGGCGGCCATCTTCGGCGTCTTCGTGGGCCTGCGCCAGGTACGCCCCGTACCGGTGCAGTAGCGTGTCCAGTTGGTGGGTGGTGGCCGCAAAGTCGGACACCAGCAGGTTCATGGTGCCTTGGTAAATAACGGGGCGGTTGGTTTGCCACAGGCTGGCCAGCGGTACGTCCGGCATGGGCGCCGGGGCGGGTACCACTATTTCTGGTGCTTCAGCCGCAGCAGTTGTATCAGCTTCCTGCTGTTGGGCACACCCGCCCAGCAGCAGCCCCAGCAGCGGGAGCAGTTGCCATAACTTTTTCATCGAAGGAAAGGGGATTGGGATGAAATGAAAAAGCTGCGCAGCTTCTGCTGGTTCATACAGCAGGCAGCGAAACGTAACCCAGCCCAAGCCAGCGAATGGGCAGCAGATAGGGCAGGGGGCTTATGCTTCAGTGTACGCCATTCGTGTGGCCCACCCCTATATTTCCGGCTTCCCTTATCGTCACCAAATGAGTACTTTCTAAGCCCGAATCCCCAATTCCTACACCCTAAAACTGCCTCACGCGCCAAGCCAGGGCCACTTCGAAATAGGGGTAGAGGCTGTGGGTGGCGCGGTCCAGGTCTTCGGGGGTGTAGCTGGGCCCTACGAACGGGCCGGTGCCGGGGCGGTAGCGGTAGAGCGTGCGCAGCTCCTGCAGCCATAGGCTGGCCGAGAAAGCCAGGGCGCCGGCCCGCCGCTCGTAGGCCACGTCGGGGCCCTGCTGGCGCGTGAGGGCGCGCAGATAAATGAGCGAAGAGCCGCCTGCATTCTGCACCAGCGCGGCGCGGGCGTGGGTGCGCTGCTCCAGAAACCGGTAGCCGAGGCGCAGGCTGCTGGAACTGGCCACCGGCCGGCGGCGGCCAGTCCAGCCGTAGCGCAGGCCGCCGCGCAGGTCGTGGGTGATGGTGGTATCGAGGGGGCTTTCCCGGAAGGCCGGCCAGCGCAGCAGCCCCACGCGGTTTTCGCGGCGGGCGTAGTCCAGCACCGTGAGCAGGCGGGGCGTGAGCTGGTACGTGAGGTTCTGCTGCTGCTCCAGCACCCGGCTGGCGCGGTTGCGCAGCTGCTCGCTGGCCCGGTCGCGCACCTGGTAGCTCACCCACAGGTGGTAGGTGCTGCGGATGCTGAAGTGCCCCGGCGCCCACGTAAAGCCCGGCTCCCAGTGCAGCAGCCGGTCGGTGTAGTTTTCGGCGCTGAGCGCTGCCCGGATAAACACAAACTGCCGGTACTCGCCGGCCACGGCCAGGCTGGTGCGGAAGTTGCCGCGCCAGCGGCCGGTCCAGGTGAGGCGTAGTTGGTGCTGGGCCTCGTCGCGGTCCTGCTGGTTGTCTTTGCTGGGAGCCGCTACGCGCAGCAGCTGGGCCGCGCCGGTCAGGGAAAGCGCGTGGCGGGGCAGCGGCAGCCAGGTCAGCTCGCCCTGCCACTGGGTGGTTTGCTCGGTGATGTCCTTGATTCGCTCCCGGGCCAACGCCAGCTCGTATTGGGCCGGCGCGAGGTTGCGGGTGTTGCTAAGGTCGTAGGCGCGGTTGCGCTGCCGGTAGCCAAAGTTCAGTACGGCCTGCACCTTGCGCGAGCCCAGCCGCAACTCCTGGCGGGTGTCCAGCTCGCGCTGGCGGTAGCCCAGGTTCTGTAGCGTATCGGCCTCGGGCCCCAGGCGGCGGTAGGCAAAGGCCCGGCTGGGCAGCGCCACGGCATTCACCGACCGGAACGATACCTTATCCGACAGGCGATAGGCCCAGGTCAGCTCGCCGGCCAGCGTGTCGCTCTGGATGCGCTGCACGTTGCCGGGCACGTAGTCTTCGGCGCGGTGGGCGCGGTAGGCACCGCGTAACGTCCCGCTGGAATACTGGTCGAATGTGTGCTCATAGTAGCCTTCGGCCAGCAGCCGCTGCCACACGCGCGGCCCCAGCTGGGCGCGGGTGCCCAGCACGCGCAACGCCAGCGGCGGCGCGGCCCCTCCCTGCAGAAATGCCAGCGTCGAGAAGTCGAAGCCGTAGGCCGGGCCGGTGTCCTGGCGGCCGTTGCGCACGTCCTGCACCACGCCGCCAAACCCGATCAGCCGCAGCACCGACAGCGAATCGGTGGCCTGGGAGGGCAGCAGGCGGGGCAGGGCCTGCTCGTAGCCGAGGCGGGCCAGCCAGAGGCCGGTGCGGGTGGCGTTGGCGCGGCTTTGCTCGTAGCGCACAAACTGCCCCGCGCGCCAGCCCCGCCGGCCCAGATCCATGGTGTGCAGGGCATCGGCGGCGTAGTCTTCGCGCACGAAAGGCGGCTGGCCGCGCGAATCGTAAATCCATTCGCTCAGGAGGCGGTAGCGCAGCTGCTGGTGGCGGCCCAGGTGCAGCGTGCCCAGCACGGCCGTGCGCTGGGCGTAGGTGCTCACGCCCACGCGCCGGGCCTGGCTGGTGAGCAGCAGCAGCGAGTCGGGAGTGGGGGCAACGGTGCGGGCCAGCAGCGGCAGGGTGCCGGCATCTACGAGCGACTGCGCCAGGCCTGGAAGAGAGGCGAGCAGAAGGCTACCAGCCAGCAGGATTTGCCCGAGGAACCCCCGCCGTTTTTCGGCTGTTCGGCAGGCGCTTATCGGCCCTGCTCCGGCGCCTACGGAATTTGCAACGGAACAGAGAAACTCCATGAGGAAAGCAGCGCAACGCCAGACGACAAGCAAGTTAGTGCATCGGGTGGCGCGCCGCAACCGGGCGCATTTTTTGCGCTTTCATCAAAATTTAACGCGCCCAGGCTTCCTATCTGCGTACCTTTGAGGTTCATGTGTTGAGTCGCCGCAACTTCGGAGCCCAACCTCACGTCTCCACTGCAAGGGAAGCCACCGCTCCCGGCTTGTGCTCAGGTGCAGGCTATAGTTTCGTCAATCAGCTTATGAATGTTCAGAAATTTCTACTGTCGGTAGGGTTGGTAGTGGGAGGGTTCGTGAGCGTACAGGCACAGCACGCCGTGTGGGCGGCGAAAGTTGCGGCGGTATCGTCGCAGAAAGCGGAGGGCAAAGAGGCCTTCTCGCCGGAAAAGGTATTGGGCGAACCCAACGCCCAGCCGCTGGGCCAGGTCAGCAACGAAGCTTGGATTCCGCGCAAGGAAAGCAACGACGAGTTTATAGAGGTGCGCTTCGGCAAATCTCTCATTGCCAAGCAGGTGACGGTGGTGGAGAACTTCAACCCCGGCTCCGTGGTCAAGATAGAGCTGATCGACACGCGCGGTGGCAAGCACCAGGTGTACGCCAACGACAGCCCGGGCCCGATTCCGGAGCAGTTCCGGTCGTTGCAGGTGACGTTTGCGCCGGGCACCTACCGCACCATCGGCGTGCTCGTGACCATGAACACCAAGGCCGTGAACGGCGTCAACCAGATTGACGCCATCGGCATTGCTGACGTGGCCGAAACGATGGTAAAAAAGGAATTCAAGAGCGAATCGGAAGGCGTGAAGATTGACTCGGCCATGGTGAATCTGGGGCCGAACGTTAACTCCAAGTACGTGGACACGCACCCGGTTATCTCGCCCGACGGCCGCACGCTGTTCTTTGCCCGTCAGGAAAGCCCCCAGAATACGGGCGGCGCCAACGACGTGCAGGACGTGTGGTACAGTACTCTCGGCAACGCCAAGAATAAAGCCTGGAACCCAGCCAAGAACATCGGCGGCCCCATCAACACGCCCGGCCCCAACGGCTTGGCGTCGGTATCGTCGGACGGCAATACGGCGGTGCTCATCAACGTCTACAACGAAGACGGCACGCTCGACCCGAAGGGCGTGAGCATGAGCAAGCGCACCAAAACAGGTTGGAGCCGCCCCGAGAAGATCAACATCGAGGATTTCTATAACGACGACGAGGAAAACGTCGATTACTTCCTGGGCACCTCGGGCAAGGTGCTGCTGATGGCCGTGCAGCGCAAAGACGGGCAGGGCGAGCAGGATATCTTCGTCAGCTTCCGCAGTACCGATGGCAAGTCGTGGAGCAAGCCGCGCAACCTTGGGCCCAGCATCAACACCAAAAAGCCAGAGTTTGCGCCTTTCCTGGCCTCTGATGGCCGCACGCTGTACTTCGCTTCGGAAGGCCACGGCGGCTACGGCAAGAGCGACGTGTTCTATAGCAAGCGCCTCGACGACAGCTGGACCAACTGGACCAAGCCCCGCAACCTGGGCCCCAACGTCAATTCCCCCGACTTCGATGCCTACTACGTGGTGTCGGCGGCCGGTGAGGATGCCTACCTGGTTTCCACGCGCAACGGCACCGGCAACTCCAAGGACATCTTCCGCATCGGCCTCACGCCCCAGTTCAAGCCCGAAGTGGTGACGCTGGTGCGCGGCCGGGTGCTCGACGCGGCCACCAAAAAGCCGGTGCCGGCCACCATCAAGTACGAAAACCTGCTGACGGGCGAGGAAATCGGGGTGGCCGAAACCAACCCGGTGGACGGCTCCTACACCATCGTGCTGCCCTCGGGCATTCAGTACGGCTACCGCGCCGAGGCCCCCAACTACCTGGCCGAAGCCGATAACCTCGACGTGACGGACCGCCAGAAGTACTCCGAAGTCACGCAGGATCTGTACCTCGTGCCCTTCGCCGTGGGCCAGACCATCAAGCTGAATAACATCTTCTTCGCCCAGAGCAAGTACTATCTGCGCGAAAACTCCTACCCCGAGCTGCTGCGCCTGGTGCGCACGCTCAAAGAGTACCCGAACGTGGAAATCAAGCTGGAAGGCCACACCGACAACCAGGGCGACCCGGCTTTGAACCTGAAGCTCAGCCTGGACCGCGTGAACGAGGTGAAAAAGTATCTGGTATCGAAAGGTGTAAAAGGTACCCGTATCGCCACCGAAGGCTACGGCGACAAAAAGCCCGTAGCCAGCAACGACCAGGAAGAAACCCGCAAGCTCAACCGCCGCGTAGAGTTCCGGATTACGAAGAAGTAGGGCCTCACCCCCCGGCCCCCTCTCCTATGGGAGAGGGGGTGCCAGCCGACGGCAGCGCAGCACCTTCGGCTGGCGCCTCGGGCACTGCTACCACCAACGCAAAGCGCCGCTACTTGTCAGTAGCGGCGCTTTGCGTTGGTGCTCTATGCGAGTCGATGAGCCGTTGCGGAGGCACCAGCCGACGTGGCGGCGTCGGAGTCGGCTGGCTCCCCCTCGCCACGGGATAATGCGCATCAAGCATTTGCGGGGCGGGGGGTGAGGCCCTACGACAGCCGACCTTCGTCGCGGCCGGGTTTGCTGCTGCTGTTCTGGCCGCCGGGGTTGGCAATGGAGTCGCGCATGTCGGTGTCGGCCTGCACGTTGCGCATTTTGTAGTAGTCCATCACGCCCAGGTTGCCGGAGCGGAAGGCTTCAGCAATGGCTTTCGGAATTTCCGCTTCGGCCTGCACTACCAGAGCTTTTGCTTCCTGGGTTTTGGCGCGGTTTTCCTGCTCCACGGCCACGGCCATGGCGCGGCGCTCCTCGGCTTTGGCTTCGGCTACCTTGAGGTCGGCGGTGGCCTGGTCGATCTGGAGTTTGGCGCCGATGTTCTCGCCGATGTCGATGTCGGCAATGTCGATGCTCAGGATTTCGAAGGCGGTGCCGGCATCGAGGCCTTTGCTGAGCACGAGCTTGGAAATCTTGTCGGGGTTTTCGAGCACTTCCTTGTGCGACTTCGACGAGCCGATGCTGGTCACGATGCCCTCGCCCACGCGGGCCAGAATGGTTTCCTCACCGGCGCCACCTACCAGCTGCGTGATGTTGGCGCGCACCGTAATGCGAGCTTTGGCAATCAGCTGAATGCCGTCCTGGGCCACGGCAGCCACGTTGGGCGTGTTAATCACCTTGGGATTTACGCTGGTCGTCACGGCCTCAAACACGTCGCGGCCGGCCAGGTCGATGGCGGTGGCTTGCTTGAAGGTGAGTGGGATGTTAGCCTTATCGGCCGAAATCAGGGCCTTGATGACGCTGGGGATGTTGCCGCCGGCCAGATAGTGGGTTTCCAGGTCGTTGGCAGTCAGCTCCAGGCCGGCCTTAGTGCTCGTAATCATCGAGTTGACGATGAGGGACGGCGGCACTTTGCGCACCCGCATAAACGCCAACTGGAACAAGCTCACCTTCACCCCCGAAAACAGCGCCGTAATCCAGAGGCTGATCGGGAAGAAGTAGAGGAAGACCAGCAGCACGACGGCCCCGACGATAATCGGAAAGAAGGGAGTGTTCATAGGGGCGAAATGTAGCATAGGCTTTAGCCTGTGCCATGAAAGAAAAAGACCGGGCCAGCAGCTGCGGCAGTGTTGGAGAAGCCGGCCGGCGGCACAAGCTAAAGCTTATGCTACACTTTCCACCACAATTCGGTTTTGCTCGATGCGCAGCACGCGCACCTCGGTGCCGGCTGCCACAAACTCACCGCGGGTAGTCACCTCGCGGCGGTTTTCGGCGAATAGCACGGTGCCGGCCGGGCGCAGGGCCGAGAGCGTGCGGCCGGTGGTACCGGGCTGCACGTCGGGCAGGCGGGCGTCGCGCACGTGGCCGCTGTTCACGTCGTTGAGGGCCACGCGGGCCAGGTTTTTGGGCCGCAGCCCCACGTACACCAGCAGCCCCGCCACCACCACCGACGAGGCCAGCAGCACATGCCCGGTGCCGGAGCCCAGGTCACGGTAGGCAAACCAGACGCCGGCCGCCAGCAGCGCAAAGCCCAACAGCCCCACCACCGTAGTGCCGGGAATGAAGATGACTTCGGCCGCCAGAAACACCAGGCCGAAAAGCAGAAGCAGCGCAACGGTAAGCCAGTCCATAGCAGGGGAGGGTTAGAACGCAGAAAAGATACGCAGTATCACGGATTCGCACGGATTTCACGGACTTCGCGGACGGCGCTGACTTGCTTCTTTCAAGCACACTACAACAAAGAGAGGCTTGCCATTCGGCAAGCCTCTCTTTGTGTTTGCAATCGTCCACGAAATCCGTGGAATCCGAAAAATCCGGTTGAATCCGTGATTTAGTATGCCCGGGCGAAGTACACGCGGCGCTTGCTGGGCTTGCCGGTCAGGATGCAGGTGCCGTCCTCGTCGGGTTCCGCGAGGGCCATGCACCGGATGGTGGCTTTGGTTTCCTCCTTGATGCGCTCCTCGGTTTCGGGGGTGCCATCCCAGTGGGCCACCACAAAGCCGCCTTCGCCTTCCAGCGCCTGCTTGAACTGCTCGTAGGTGTCGACGCGGTGCGTGTGCGTCTCGCGGAACTTGTGGGCGCGGTTGTAGATGTTGGTCTGGATGTCGTCGAGCAGCGCGGCCACGCTGTTCACGATGTCGGCCAAGGGTAGGTTCATCTTTTCCTTGGTGTCGCGACGGGCCACTTCCACGGTGCCGGCGTCGAGGTCGCGCATGCCTACGGCCAGACGTACGGGCACGCCTTTCAGCTCCCACTCGGCAAACTTGTAGCCGGGGCGCTCGGTGTCGCGGTCGTCCACTTTCACCGAAATGCCGCGCTCAATCAGCCCCATCTGCATCGGGCGGATGCGCTCCAGCAGCTCATCAAGCTGGCCGGATTTGTAGATGGGCACGATGACCACCTGAATGGGAGCCAGCTTGGGCGGCAGCACCAGGCCTTCGTCATCGGAGTGGGCCATTACGAGGGCGCCCATCAGGCGCGTGCTCACGCCCCAGCTGGTGCCCCACACGTGCTCCAAGCCGCCTTCTTTGGTTTGAAACTGCACATCGAACGCCTTGGCGAAGTTCTGGCCCAGGAAGTGCGACGTGCCGGCCTGCAGGGCCTTGCCGTCCTGCATCAGTCCTTCGATGCAATACGTGTCCTCGGCGCCGGCAAACCGCTCATTCTCGGTTTTCACGCCCTTCACTACGGGCAGCGCCATCCATTCCTCGGCAAACTGCGCGTACACCTCCAGCATCTGGCGGGTTTCGGCTACGGCTTCCTCGGCGGTGGCGTGGGCGGTGTGGCCTTCCTGCCACAGAAACTCGGCGGTGCGCAGAAACAGGCGGGTGCGCATTTCCCAGCGTACCACGTTGGCCCATTGGTTGATGAGCAGCGGCAGGTCGCGGTAGCTCTGGATCCAGCCTTTGTAGGTGCTCCAGATGATGGCCTCCGAGGTGGGGCGCACTACCAGCTCTTCTTCCAGCTTGGCGTTGGGGTCGACGCGGAGCTTGCCGGGGTTATCGGGGTCAGTCTGCAGGCGGTAGTGGGTTACTACGGCGCATTCCTTGGCAAAACCCTCGGCGTTTTTTTCTTCCGCCTCGAACAGACTTTTAGGGACAAACAGCGGAAAATAAGCGTTTTGATGGCCCGTACGCTTGAACATATCGTCGAGCGTACGCTGCATTTTCTCCCAGATGGCGTAGCCGTATGGCTTAATCACCATGCAGCCTCGTACTGCAGAGTTCTCGGCCAGGCCAGCGCGCTTCACCAACTCATTGTACCACAGGGAATAATCCTCGCTCCGCTTGGGCAAACTTTTGCTCATGTTTCAGGTATCTTTGGTAAGTTGAAAAAGTTCCCGGTTTGGCCCAAGATTTGTGTTAGGCTTTTCGGCACCGTTTCGCCGCCAAATTACGTTATTAAACCGGAGCCTGTCGTCTCGGTCTGCAGCTGGTGTAGGCAAGCCTTCGGTGTTTGAGTAGCTCCTTTCTTTCGCCCGCCTCCTTTTTGCGTTAGCCGTCATGAAAAAAATCCTTTCTACCCTGCTGCCTGCCTTCTCCCTGCTTACGCTGGGAGGTTGCGCAAGCACCGCCGGGCTTTCCACTACGGAAAGCGACGGCGTCTATTATTCTTCCTCTGACCGCACCACGCAAAGCGCGGCGGCGGTAGCGGCGGCCACGCCCGCCACCCGCGACGAGCTAACGAACCCTGATTACACGGAGCAAGGCAGCTCAACTTCTACCGCCGACGAAGGCGCGGAGTATTACGACGACGACTTTGCGTATTCTTCGCGCATCCGGCGTTTCCACCAGCCGTACTACAGCAGCTTCGGCTACGGCTACAACGACTTCATCTACGCCGACCCCTTCTGGTATGGCGGGCCTAGCTACGGCTATGGCGGCTACGACCCCTTCTGGGGCGGCGGCTACGGCTATGGCAGTGCCATCAATATCAATATTGGCTTTGGCAGCCCGTGGGGCTGGGGTCGGCCCTGGGGCTGGAACCGCTACGGTGGCTACGGCCGCGGCTACTACGACGGTTTCTATAACGGCTATGGTGGCGGATATGGCGGCTACTATGGCAGCGGCTACGGCGGCTACTACAACAACGGTGGCTATTATGGCAACGGTGGTGGTGGCTTCTACGGCAACGGCGGTGGCGGCACGGTAAACCAGCGCTATGGCCCGCGGAGCAGCCGCAGCGCCGAAGCCGTAACCTCCGGCCGCACCGGCAACGGTACCGGCACCAGCGTGGGCACGAGCACTGGCGGAGGCCGGGGCCGCGTCACGGAAGGTGGCCTGGTGGCCCCGGGCGGCAACACTTCCGGCAATGTGGTGGGGAGCAACCCCGCTTCTGTGCCCGGCCGCCGCAATGTGCGCATGACTGATGCCGCTACCAGCGGCGCTACTAATGGTACGCCTGGCGTACGGGGCACGCGCAATGCTGACCTTGGCATCGACGGAGCCGCCGGCCAGACGGTTCCCGACCGCAACACGGGTATCACGCGGAGCCCGGCCCTGCAGGATGCCGCCACGGAGCAGCCCACCCGCAGCTACGAAGGCCGCCGCTGGCGCGTAGCCCAGGACGGGGCCGGCAGCACCGCTCAGCCGCAGCCCTCCACCGACTACTCGCAGTCGCGCGGCCGGAGCCGCAGTATCTCCAGCCAGAGCCAGTCGCAGGGCAGCAGCGGGCAGTCGTCGGAGCAGCCGGTACGCCGGTCTTCTCCGCAGCGCACCTACGAGGCTCCTCAGCGCAGCGCCCAACGTGCTGAGGCCCCGCAGCGTAGCTACGAGGCCCCCAGCCGGTCTTCGGAGCCTTCGCGCAGCTACTCGCCCCCATCCGGTGGCGGTGGCAACAGTGGCGGCGGTGGCGGCGGCGGCGGCCGGGGCCGCGTGAACTAAGCAGCCTGCTGCATTCTGAAACTGAATCTGTGACGGGCCGCATGGCGGCCGCCTTCCTTTCCCTCAGATGAAAAACCTGAAATACTGGCTTGCCGTGGCCTTTGCGGGCCAGGCCAGCTACGGCTTTGCCCAACAGGTAGCCCAGGGCTACCAAGTAGATGCCCTGCGCTTCTCGCAGACCCAGCCCAGCGGCACGGCCCGCACCCTCGGTATTGGCGGTGCCAATGTGGCCGTGGGTGCCGACCTGAGCAGCCTTGTGACGAACCCGGCCGGCCTGGGCCTCTACCAGCGCTCCGAGTTCAGCTTTACACCGGGCCTGGGTTTGGGCAACACCGATGCCAGCGGCTTCGGCACCACCACCACCGACTCGCGCAACAGCCTGCATATTGCCAGTCTGGGAGCAGCCTTTGTGCGGCGCCGGCCTGATACCGACAACAATGCGTGGCGTGGCGGCACGTTTGCCATCGGCTTCAACCGCACCAACGACTACAACCAGCGCTTCCGGTACCGCGGCCAGCCCGACCCCAGCCAGGATATCCTGCAGCGCTTCAACGACCCAGAAATCAGCGTGGCCAACGCCGAGCAGCAGTTCAGCAGCGGGTATAGAAACCTGGATGGTCTGGCTTATGGTGCACTCCTGACCGACTACTTCTACACTAATGCCCAACGGCAGGACAGTGTACTGGGCTTGTCGACGCCGTTTGGAGACACCGGCCAACTCACGCAGGATGAAACCGTGCTGACCACCGGCTCCCAGACCCAGTTCGACTTCGGCTATGGTGCCAGCTACCGCGACCGGCTGTACGTGGGCGGCGCTATCGGCATCGTGAGCACCCGCTACAACTCCACCAGCACGCTCACGGCTTCGGAGGCCACGCCCGACGGTAACACGGCCTTCAACAGCCTCACGTACCGCGAGATTCTGGAGACGCGGGGCAACGGCATCAACGCCCGCATCGGGGCCATCTACCGCTTCAACGACGCTGTACGCTTCGGGGCATCCATCCAGACGCCTACCCTGACGACGCTGTCGGAAACCTATAGCTCGGCATTGAGTGCCAATTTCGACCGGCCGGTGCGGGTAGGTAACCAGAGCTACACCAGCCGCGAGGTCAGCACCGGCGCCACGCCGTTTGAGTACTTGCTTACGTCGCCGTTCCGGGCGTCGGGCGGCGTGACGGCCGTGATTGGCAAGTATGGTTTTTTAACCGGCGATGTGGAATACGTCAACTACAGCCAGGCCCGCCTCAACACGTCCGAAAACCAAGTCGACAACGACTTCGGCCCCGACAACACGGCAATTAAGAGCCTGTACCAGTCGGCCGTGAACGTGCGGGTGGGCGGCGAGCTGCGCCTCGACGTGTTCCGGCTGCGTGCCGGCTACGCCCGCTACGGCGACGCCTACCGGCAGAGCGACTTCGACCGCACCCAGAACTACTACACGGGCGGCGCGGGCATCCGCCAGAACAACTTCTTCCTAGACGTAGCCGGCGTGTACGGTACCAGCAAGCGGTTCTATAGCCCCTATACCCTGAGCACCAACAATACGCCGGTCGTCAGCGTCGACGCCACCCGCTTCACCACGACTGTTACGGCCGGCTTCCTGTTTTAGAGAGCTGGTGGTTAAACACAACAAAGCCCTCGCACTACCTGGTGCGGGGGCTTTGTTGCGTTTGGCTCCGAGCTACTTGGTGATGCGTACCCGCAGCTGCACGGCCGCCCGGGGAGCCGTCGGAAACGCATCGACGTAGATCAGGCCGGTCTTATTGCTGGCGGTGCGGAAGGCAATGGTGCGACCGATGACCAGCGCGCCGGTGTTGGTGCTCGGGGTGAGGGGCGCGCCGGCTGCGAAGGCGGCCAGCAGCTCCGGCGGGCTGTCGGCGGCCGTGAAGGCGGCCTCATCGAGGGTGGTGGTCCGGAACTCGGTGCGGCGGCGGGTGGTCCAGTTGCTAAGCGTCAGGGCTGGGTCGGCGGGGGCGGCCAGGGCCCGGGCGCCGGCCGCCAGCGGCAGATACACTACGTCGATGGAGTCGCGGTTCTGGGCGGTGCGCGGGCCCAGCGCAAACGCGGGCAGCGCCAGCCCCGCCGATAACGCCAGGTAGCTGCGCGACTGGCGCGTGAGCGGCGCCTGCAGCCGCAGCGTGTAGCGGTGATAAGTCAGCAGCGAGTCGACGTTGCGGAGCGTGAGCAGGTAGCTGCGCTGGTTGGAAGCGCCTTCGGTGTCTTCCACCTGAAAAGTCCAGGTTTCCTTGCCCGAGGTGCTGCGCGTGCCGCCCGTGTACTGAAACACCGTCGCCCGCTTGCCCGCTGGCAGCAGCGAATCAAGGTACACGAGTGGCTCCTTTTCGGTGGGTACCCGGTCGGGGTCAAAGGGATTGGGGTAGATGTAGGGGTTGCGGTTGCGGAAGTAGTCGACGGTGATGCGCAGGCGGGTGAGGGCCGGGCCATTCACGGTGTCGCGCGATTCGGCAAACACGCGGGTTGTGAACGTGTCGGCAGGTACGGTGCTGCTGCGGCTGGCGCTCAGCAGCGGCGGCGTGGTGCTGCCCACCAGGTCGATGCGCGGGCCGGGGTTGGGCTCGGGGTTGCAGCCGGCCAGCAGCAGGGGAGAGGCGAGAAGCGGAAGCAGACGATGACGCATAGGTTCGGTAAAGGTCGGAGTTTCGGGCGGATGTGCCACGCCGCCGGGTTTTGCCGGGTGGCCCGTGCAACCAAGCCCGCGCCATTGGCTACCTTAACGTCCCGATTCCCCTGACATTTTCCTTCTGCATGAAATTCCGCTCTTTCACGCTGGCCCTGTGGCTGGCCACCGCCGGCCCCGCGCTGGTTCCCGCCCTGCTGACCACCGCCTCGGCCCAGCAAAAACAAAATATCACCCTCGAAGACATCTGGCAGAAAGGCACGTTTGCCGCCAAATCGGTGCCCGGCTTCAACTGGATGAACGACGGCCGCTTCTACTCCTCGCTTGATGAGGGCAGCCTCGTGCAGCACGACGTGACCACCGGCCAGCCCGTGCAAACCCTGGTGGCCGCCACCGCCCTGCAGCTGCCCGGCCAGCCCCAGCCGCTGCCCGTGGATGGCTACAGCTTCAATGCCGACGAGCAGCAGGTGCTGTTCAGCACCGCCACCGAGCCGATTTACCGCCGCTCCAGCAAGTCCACGTTCTACATCTACAACCGCCAGAGCAAGCAGCTCACGCCCCTGAGCCAGGCGCCCGGCAAGCAGCTCTACGCCACGTTCTCGCCCGATGGCAAGCGCGTGGCCTTCGTGCGCGACAACAACCTGTTCGTGACCGACCTCGCCACCATGCGCGAAACCGCCGTCACGACCGATGGCGCGCTCAACAGGATCATCAACGGCGGCACCGACTGGGTGTACGAGGAAGAGTTCGAGTTTGCGCAGGGCTTCCAATGGTCGCCGGATTCGCGCTACGTGGCCTTCTACACCTTCGATGAAAGCCAGGTGCCCGAGTACAACATGCAGGAGTGGGGCGCGCTCTACCCCAAAGACTACCGCTACAAATACCCCAAAGCCGGCGAGAAAAACTCCGTCGTGAGCGTTTCGGCCTACGATGTGGCCGCCGCCAAAACCACCAAGCTGGACGTGGGCCCCGAGCAGGACCAGTACATCCCGCGCATCCTCTGGACCCAGACGCCCGACCTGCTCAGCATCCGGCGCATGAATCGCCTGCAGAACAAGCTCGAAATCCTGCACGCCAACGCCAAAACCGGCCAGAGCCAGGTGGTCCTCACCGACACCGACAAAGCCTACGTGGAAGTCAACGACGACCTGCGCTACCTGCAGGGCGGCAAGGAATTCCTGTTCAGCAGCGAAAAAGACGGCTACCGCCACCTCTACCTCTACACCATGGGCGGCAAGCTGGTGCGTCAACTCACCAAAGGCCCCTGGGAAATCACCAGCATCGACGGCTTCGATGAGAAAAAGGGCCTCGTGTACTACACCAGCACCGAAGCTTCGCCGCTGCAGCGCCACCTCTACCGCGTGGATCTGAAAGGCAAGGGCAAAACCCGCCTCAGCGAAGCCGGCCCCGGCACCAACGTAGTAAACATGAGCGCCGACACCCGCTACTACCTCAACTACCGCTCCGACGCCGGCCAGCCCCAGGTAGTTAGCCTGCGCAACGGCCAGGACGGCAAGCTGGTGAAAACGCTGGAAGACAACGCCAAGCTGCGCCAGAAACTCACCGAATACAACCTCGGTAAGCTGGAGTTCATCAACTTCAAAACGGCCGAAGGCGTGGAGCTGAACGCCTCCGTGCTCAAGCCAGCCAACTTCGACGCCAGCAAGAAGTACCCCGTGCTGATGTACGTGTACGGCGGTCCAGGCTCCCAGACCGTGAAGGACGACGCCGGCGGCGGCATTGCCTTCACCAACTACCTCTGGCACCAGCTGCTGGCCGAGCAGGGCTACATCATCGTGAGCGTGGACAACCGCGGCACCGGCGCCCGCGGCGCGCAGTTCAAGAAAAGCACCTACGCCAACCTCGGCAAGCTCGAAACCGACGACCAGGCCGCCAGCGCCCGCTACCTGGCCACGCTGCCCTACGTCGATAAGGCCCGCATCGGCATCTGGGGCTGGAGCTTCGGCGGCTACATGACCGCCCTGGCCCTCACCAAAAACGCCGACGTCTTCAAGATGGGCATCTCCGTGGCCCCCGTCACCAACTGGCGCTACTACGACACCGTTTACACCGAGCGGTTCCTGAAAACACCTCAGGAAAACCCCGCCGGCTACGACGACAACTCCCCCGTACAGCACGCCGACAAGCTCAAAGGCAAGCTCCTGCTCGTCCACGGTACCGGCGACGACAACGTGCACTTCCAGAACTCGGTGGCCTTCACCGACGCCATGATCAAGGCCAACAAAGACTACCAGACCCTCTACTACCCCAACCGCAACCACGGCATCTACGGCGGCACCACCCGCCTGCACCTCTACCGCCAGATGACCGATTTCGTGCTGAAGAATTTGTAGGCAAGCCTGTCATTGCGAGCGAAGCGAAGCACCCGAAGGACAGCGTAGCTAATCCTTCCTCTCAATGCTGAAAACGACCCTAAGCAAGCAGCCCTCCGGCAGTAGGCCAAAAACCTACCACTGGAGGGCTTCTCTTTGCTGAATTTGCTGGCATTGGAATCACCTGTTCAACGATGAGACGCAAAGGATTGCGTCTCTACACCGTTTAGCACCAGCTCAAACCGCCTCTTAAACCATATAAAACTCCCAGGCGATACGGTCAGGGTCTTTGAACGCCACGTACTTCATTGGCCCCACCGTATCCTGCTTGACGCCAGTGTTTTCCACGCCGGCCGCTTGCAGGGCGTCCGCTACACGGTGCAGCTCGGCTTCGTCTTCGCAGGCAATGGCAATATGGTCGAGGCCCACATTGAAAGGCGTGAAGGTGTTACCGCCGGGATGGGTGGGCTCGGCCTTTTTGAAGCCGATGAACATGGTGCCTACCAGAAAGCCCAGGATTTCGGGGGTTTCAAGCGCGATGGGGAAGCCCAGTAGGCCATGGTAAAACGCCTTGGCGCGGGCGAAGTCGGTGGTACGCAGGGCGACGTGCGCCAAACCCTTGGTTTTTGGTTGGATAGCCATGAAGAAGGAAAAAGAAAGTGTTGGTTGTCTTGAACGGTAAACCGGGGTGCACGGCCGGCCCAACCCAAATCCTGTACTTACCACCTGACGCCTCTTTTTCATCCAGCGCGCCACGTAGTTCCTGCTGAGCCACCCATCATCCACCGCTCGACGGGACGCAGCCCCAGATACGTTAACCACCGCCGCACTCGCTCGGCTACGCCGAGTGAGCCCTACACCTGAGGGGCTGTGCCCCGAATCCGCCCGCATCACTCGCGCCTCAAATACGTCAACCATCATCCACCACTGGTTAGATACCATCCACTGCCTGCCAGATACCATCTACCACCTGCCAGACACCATCTACCACTTGCCAGACGCCATCTACTGCCTGCCAGATACCATCTACCACCTGCCAGACACCATCTACTGCCTGCCAGATACCATCTACCACTTGCCAGACACCATCTACCGCCTGCCAGATACCACCTACCAATAGTCAGCACAATTCTTTCGTGGGTAAATACCTATACTTGAGCCAGTAATACGCTTAGCCTTCTATCAACTCCTCTATTCCGCATACGCAGCCTAGCCTTTTGTTCGTTTGTGCGTAGACCCCTAGCAATGCGAATACCCCGGCTTTCCTCTTTCCTGCTTGGCCTGACGCTGCTGGCCGCCGTGGCCTGCCAGCCCGACCAGCCCGCTACCACCGAGCGGCGTACCCCCGCCCTGGCCGATTCCCTGGCCCTCGATTCCCTGTCCGACCCCGTCGGCACCCTCGATACCACCCCCGTGCGCCGCGACTGGCACCGCCTGGCCCGGCCCACCTCGCGCACGGCCCCGCTCATCGTCTACCGCAGCGTGCGCCGCGCCCCGGCCGGCCTCCAGGACAACGCGCCGCCGCCCGGCGACGCCACCCTGTTCGACGTCGCCCGCAAAGCCAGCGAATACTTCCAGATTGACCCCACCCAAGCCGCCGAAGTGCGTGGCCGCGCCGGCACCGTGGTCCGCATCAGCGCCGGCACGCTGGTTGATGCCCAGCAACGCGCGGCCACCGGCCCCGTGTGGGTGGAGCTGAAAGAGTGCCTCACGCCCGCCGAGATGCTGCTCACCAACCTCAGCACCGCCACCACTGACGGCCAGCCGCTCCAGACGGCCGGCATGGTGCTGCTGAAAGCCTCCCAAAACGGCCAGCCCCTGCAGGTTGCCGCCGGCCGCACCGTGCGCCTGGAGCTGCCCGCCGCCAACGGCCGCCCCCTGCCCGACATGCGCCTCTACCACGGCCAGGGCACCGCCCCCGTGCGTTGGGAGCTGGCCCCCGAAACCACCGCCCCCACCCTCGAAACCGCCGAAACCATCTACACCGATGCCCGCCCCATGCCCGCCTACGGCAGCGGCCCCGCCGACATCAACCGCCTGATCCGGTATCCGCAGCAGGCGCTGGCCAGCCGCACGCAGGGCGTGGTGTTTGCTTCGTTTGTGGTGGATGAAGGCGGCAAGGTGCTCAACCCCAAAGTGCTCTACGGCCTCGGCCACGGCTGCGACGAAGAGGTGCTGCGCGTGCTCCGCCAGACCTCCGGCCACTGGACGCCCGGCCAGCGCAACGGCGAGTTCGTGAAGGTGAAAATGATGCTGCCCGTACGCTTCTCTTTCAACGAAGGCCAGCTCTCCACCGCCGACAGCACCCCCACCGCCGAGCAGGCCCTGGCCGCCGACCTTCCCGCCGACGAGCCCACGGCCCCCGAGCCCGAACCTACGGACCGCTACGTGTTCCACTGCGCCCAGCTGGGCTGGCTGAACGCCGACCGCCCGCAGACCGGCGCCACCACCTCGCTGCAAGCCACCGAGTCCGTAACGTCCTCCGCCAACATGCCGGACGGCACTGCCGTCCGGCTGGTGCTGCGCGGCGCCACGCCCACCATCCTGGCCGCCGAGGCCGGCAGCGGCAGCTACCAGTTCGACAACGTGCCGGCCGGCCGCCGCGCCGTACTCATCGGCCTGCGCTACGAAGCCGGCACGCCCTACCTAGCCTGGCAGGAAACCACCACCGGCCAGGAGCCCGACCCGCTGGAGTTTCAGGAAGTCACGCTGGACGAGCTGGAACGGCGCTTGGAGCGGCTGTAACTGCAAGCGCACAAGCAGTATCTTGCAGGCACCTAATCTGCTGACTCATGGGACTTCCCGCCTCGCCACTCACCTACGTTTCGCCCGAAGACTACCTGGAAGCGGAGCGCAAAGCCGAACACAAGCACGAATACTGGAACGGGGATATCCGCGCCATGTCGGGCGCCAGTTTCGCCCACAATCAGATATGCATGAATTTGGGTGCTGAGCTGCACGCGCAGCTAAAAGGTAAATCGTGCACCGTGGTTGGCAGCGACCAGCGGGTGCAAGTGCTCAGCGAAACCACGTTCGTCTATCCGGATCTGACGGTGGTATGCGGCCCGCGGGAGTTTCAGGACCAAATGAAGCCCGACACGCTGCTCAACCCCACCCTGCTGGTGGAAGTGCTGTCGGCTTCCACGAAAAGCAACGACCGGGGCGACAAATTTTTCCTGTACCGGCAGATTCCCAGCCTCCGCCAATACCTGCTCCTGGATTCGCAAACCATCCACGCCGAGCTGCACACCCGCGACGAGCTGGGCCGCTGGATTCTCACCGAAACCTCCGACCGCAACACCATACTGGAACTGGACAGCATCGCCTGCCGCGTCCCGCTGACCGATGTATATGCCAGCGTAGAGCTGTAACGCGAAATTCCATTTCGCGACGAGCAACGCGAGTAACCGGTACCGTGCCGCCTGAGTCAATGCCGGATACTCGCGGTGTTCGTCGCGAAACGGACTTTCGCGTTACAGCTTCACCGTAATGCTCTGCGCCTCCGTGAAGAAGCGCAGCGCCTCCAACCCGCCTTCGCGGCCCACACCGGAGTTCTTCATGCCGCCGAACGGCGTGCGCAGGTCGCGGTGCAGCCAGGTGTTGATCCAGACGATGCCGCTGTGCAGCTGGTGCGCCACGCGGTGCGCCCGGTTCAGGTCGCGGGTCCAGATGGTGGCGGCCAGGCCGTAGTCGGTGCCGTTGGCCCAGGTTAGCACTTCTTCTTCGGTGTCGAAGGGCGTGAGCGTGACCACGGGGCCAAAGATTTCCTCGCGGTTGACGCGGCAGTCGGGCGCGAGGCCCTCGAACACGGTGGGCTGCAGGAAGTAGCCGTTGGTGCAGCGGCCATCCAGCATTACGCGCTGCCCGCCGGCCAGCAGGGTGCCGCCTTCTGCGTGGGCCAGCGCAATGTAGCACAGTACTTTCTGCAAATGTGCCTCACTCACCAAAGCCCCTTGTCGGCTGGTTTCCAGCTGCGGGTCGGCCACGGTCAGGTCTGCCACGCCCGCCAGGAAATCAGTTTTGAACTGCTCGTAGATGCTACGCTCAATAAAGATGCGCGAGCCGCACAAACAGATCTGGCCCTGGTTGGCGAAGCTGCTGCGCAGGCTGGTGCGCACGGTCTCGGCCAGGTCGCAGTCGGCGAAGACGATATTGGGGTTTTTGCCGCCCAGCTCCAGCGAGAGTTTCTTGAACATGGGCGCGGCGGTGCGGGCAATCTGCTCGCCGGTTTTGGTGCCGCCCGTGAAGCTGATGCCCTTGATGCCCGGGTGCTCGATGATGGGCTGGCCCGCGCCCGGCCCCGTGCCGTGCACGATGTTGAGCACGCCCGCCGGCAGCCCGACCTCTATGCACAGCTCACTCAGCAGAAACGCCGTGTAGGGCGTGATTTCCGAGGGTTTGGCCACCACCGTGCACCCGGCCGCCAGCGCCGGCGCAATCTTCCAGGTAAACAAATACAGCGGCAGATTCCAGGGCGAAATGCAGCCCACCACGCCCAGCGGATGCCGCACGGTGTAGTTCAGGGCCACGCCTTCCTGGAAGTGGGTTTCGGAGGCAAAGTGCTGGGCGGCTGTGCCGAAAAAGGCGAAGTTGCTGGCCGCGCGCGGGATGTCTACGGTGCGGGCCAAGCTGACGGGCTTGCCGTTGTCCTGGCTTTCGGCCTGGGCCAGGCGCTCCAGGTCACGCTCAATCAGCTCCGAAATGCGCACCAGCAGCCGGCCCCGGTCTTCGGCCGGCAGCCGGCGCCAAGCGGGCAGCGCCGCCTCGGCGGCGGCGGTGGCGCGGGCCACGTCTTCGGCGTCGGAATCGGGCAGGTAGCTGAACACCTCGCCGGTGGCGGGCTCGAGGTTGGGCAGGTAGCGACCGGCGGCGGGCGGCACCAGCTGGCCGTTGAGATAGTTCTGGAGGTGAAGCATAGCGAAGCAGCAGGAACGCCCGAAAAGGTACGACTTAGCCGGCAACGGCTACCTTTGCCCGCCCCGGCTGTGGGCCGGCCAGTTATCTTTTTCGCTGAATTCTGCATCTGTATGCCTCACGCAACATCCGGCTGGCGGCTGGCGCTGGTAGTGGCTTCCTATCTGGCCGTATTCGTAGCCTGGACCTGGCCGCTGGCCGCGCACCTGAGCACCGCCTTCCCCGCCTTCGCCGACCAGGATGGCTACATGCAGCTCTGGAACGTGTGGCATTTCCGCGAGCAGGTGCTGGCCGGGCACAACCCGTTCTACTCCACTTGGCTGCTTTATCCGGAGGGGGCGGGGCTGTGGCTGCACACCTACATTCCGGTGGTGGGCATGGTCAATGTGCTGATCGGCAACGAAATGCTGGCCCTCAACCTCACGCTGGCCGCCGAGTATGCGCTGTCGGGGGCGGGGGCGTGGCTGCTGGCGCGGCGCTGGCTGCGGCAGCCGGCGCTGGCGTGGCTGGCGGGGTTGTTCTTCGCGTTTTCGCCCTACAAAACCGTGCGGCTGCCTTATCATTTTGATCTGGTGCTCACGGCCACGGTGCCGTTTTACCTGCTGGCTTTTCTGAACGCCTTTCGGTTTGAGCAGGGCCGGTTCTGGCCGCAGGTGCGCAGCTGGAAAGCCGTGGCGGCCTGCTTCGTGCTGGGCATCGTCACGCTATTCAGCGACTATTACGTGCTGTTTGCGCTGCTCTACTTCTCGCTGGCCTATGCCGCCTGGTTCTGGCTGAAGCTGGGCAGCATCAACTGGCGCCACCGCCGCCCCTGGCTGATTCTGGCCGCCGTACTGGTCGTCAGCCACCTCGTCATTCGGCTCATGCGCCTGCGCGACGTGCCCGACAACGCCGGCTTCTGGTGGGGCGGCGACTTGGCCAGCTACTTCATTCCGGCCGACAACAGCCGCTGGCTGAACTTCGACTGGGCCCGGCAGATCTACCACAATCCAAAGGTGTTCAACATGCCGGGCTCCGTTGAAAACGTGATGTTCCTGGGCTACGCCGTGCCACTGGTGTGCGCGCTGGCGGCTCTGTGGCCGCGCCGGCCGGCCTCCGTGCGCCACCTCGACCACCAGGGCCGGCCGCTGGCGTGGGTGCTGCTGTTCTTCGTGCTGCTCACGCTGCCGGCGCTGCGGGTGCTGGGCCACGTCAAACTGAATCTGCCCAACGGCCTGCTGCATTTCGTACCGTTCTTCAACAACATCCGCTGCCCCACGCGCTGGGTGCTGATGGTGACGCTGCTGCTGCCCATCGTGGGGTTCGGGGTCCTGGAAGCCGCCTGGGATGCTTCGCGCCGCCCGGTGTTGCGCGCGCTGCTGAGCGGGGCGCTGGTGCTTGTCGTGCTGGTAGAGTTCTGGCCCGTTTCGCCGCCGCTGGACTCGTCCCGGCAGATGCCGGCGGCCTACCGGGCGGTGGCGGCGCTGCCCGGCGAGGCCCTGTTCACGGTGCCGTTTGGGTTGGTGGATGGCTACCGCCAGCTCGGCAAAGTGGAGCTGCGCAGCTTCCTGCACCAGCCTTACTACCGCAAGAAGCTGCCCTCCGCCTACATCTCACGCGTCGGGGCCGAGCAGTTTGCCCGCTTCGAGGCTGATACTGTGGTGCACGCCCTGCTGGCGCTGCAGCGCGCCCCCGCAGATACGCTGTTTGCCGAGCCTTCCGCAACGGCCGCGGCCCGGTTCCGGCAGCACTACCAGCCCGCCGCCGTGCTTGTCAGTCCCGCCTGGCGCGACGGCCCCGCCCACCGCTACCTGCGCGCCATATTTCCGGACTACGCCGAGCAGCGCTTTCCCGACGGCTACGTGGTGCTGGCGCCGCGGAAGAGGGATAAGTAGAACGTCATGCTGAGCTTGCCGAAGCATCTCTACCGCGTCGTTGGCACGTTATTCCGAGCAGCGCGAGGAATCTCGCGTGCTGACGGTGCTAGTGGTGGTGCAACGAAGCGGTAAAGATGCTTCGATAAGCTCAGCATGACGTGCTGTATCTTTAGCCTACCGCAACTGCTTGTCAGTGTGCGGGGGGGGGGGTGATGTTGGTATCGGAGATGATGTAGAGCGGGCGCTGGCGCACGTTGGCCGAGAGGCGCGCAATGTACTCGCCGATGATGCCCACTGCAATGAGCTGCACGCCGCCCAGAAACAGGATGCTCACCATCAGTGAGGCCCAGCCCGGCTGATAGTCGCCGCTCACGAAGCGCGCGTACAGCGTGTACAGCATCACCATGAAAGCCACCCCCGACACCAGAAAGCCCCCGATGGTGGCGGCCTTGAGCGGCGCATCGGAGAAGCCGGTGATGCCGTCCAGGGCCAGCCGGATCATCTTGCGGTAGGTGTAGCCGGTTTCGCCGCCGGCCCGCTCGGCCCGGTCGTATTCGATGTAGGTCTGGCGGTAGCCGATCCAGGAAATCTGGCCCCGGATGAACTTGTTCTGCTCCGGCATCTGCTTGAGCGCATCCACCACCTTGCGCGAGATGATGCGGAAGTCGCCGGTGTCCACCGGAATAGAAATGTTGGTGATGCTGGCCAGAATCCGGTAAAACAGCTTGGCCGTAAGCTTTTTGGCAGCGCTTTCACCCTGCCGCGAGCGGCGCTTGGCGTACACCACCTCGTAGCCTTCGCGCAGCTTCTGGTAGAGCGGCACAATCAGCTCGGGCGGGTCCTGCAGGTCGGCATCAATGATGACCACGGCCTCACCCACGGACAGATCCAGGCCGGCCGTCACGGCAATCTGGTGCCCGAAGTTGCGGCTGAAATCAATGAAGCGCACCCGCTCGTCGCGCAAAGCCAGCGTCTGCACCAGCTGCAGCGACTTGTCCCGCGAGCCATCGTTGATGAAGATAAACTCGTAGCGCAGCCCCATCGGATCCAGCACCCCGCGCAGCCGCTCGTAGAGCGTCGGGATGTTGGCTTCTTCGTTGTAGATGGGGATGATGACGGACAGATCCACGGGGAGCAGGGCAGGGGTGGGGAAGGGGGCGGGCGCGGCGCTAGGGCTTGCGGGCAATGGCAAACACGCTGACACCCACCGGCAGCGGCAGGTGCTGTAAAATAGTGTTTTCGGTTTTGAGCAGCTGGCTGAGCAGGCCGTTCAGCCAAGGCGGCAGCTGCTTCAGGTCGCCGGTGTAGTTAGGGTCGGGGCGGGAGCTGACCAGCATTCGCTGCAGCAGCCGCACGGCTGTAGTAGGGAAAAACAGCGCCGAGTTCCAGTAGGAAGTGCGTTCCAGCTGCAGGCCAGCCTGCTGCAGCACGCGGCGCAGGTGCCCGCCCGTGTAGCGCCGAAAGTGGTGGTTTACCTCGTCGTGGCGGGTCCAGAGTATCTGAAAGGCCGGCACAAACACAATCATGCGGCCGCCGGGCCGCAGCACCCGGTGCCATTCGCGCACGGCCCGGGCTTCGTCCTCGATGTGCTCGAGTACGTCGGAGGCAATCAGCAGATCGAAGGAGGCATCCGCAAAGTCCAGCCGCGCCCCATCCATTACTGATACGTTGGCAACACCGCGCTGCCGCGCCAGAGAAATGGCTTTTTCACTGATATCAATGCCTGTAAGGTGCTGATATCCGTCTGCCTGGAGAATTTGCTGTAGCGGCCCGGCTGAACATCCAATTTCCAGGATATCGGCCGTAGCAGGAATGCGCAGACTATTAATCAGCTTACGAACAGCGTCGCGGCGGCCTGTAAACCACCAGTGTTGTTCCTCCAGTTGATGATACTTCTGCTCATATGTAAGGTCCATATAATCGGCAATGAGTGCGAAGGCATAAAGATACTGGCTTGGCGGCGGCGTAGGCCATAACTGCGACAAAGTTAGTAATCTTGCCCCCTCGCTAGTAGAAGCCTGCCCACCATGGTGCCCAATACCGCTCGCCCTTCATCTGCTCAGACTGTACTCGTACTGGCTGCTTTCGCCGCCGAACTACTGCTGTTTTTCTACAGTCGCAATGCCTTTGGGCCGCTGGTGAGCCCCGTGCTGTATGCGGGGGCATCGGTGCTGTTTACGGTGGCCGCATGGCGGGCCCTGCGTGGGCAACCGTATCTGCTGGGCAGCCAGCAACCGGGCCGTAATGGCCTCCGCTGGGCATATGTAGCGGCTATGGGGCTGCTGGCCGTGGCCCTCTATCCGCGGGTGCGCGAAATCATCGAGCAGTATCCGGTAGACGTGAAAATGTCGGACGTGCTGCCGTCCATAGAGGTGTACCTGCGGCGCCTGCAGAACGGCGAGCCAGTGTATGCGCTCATCACCGAATTCGGGTATGATCTGTCGCCGACCTATCTGCCGATGATGTGGCTGCCGTATCTGCTGCCCGACGCGCTGAACGTGGATTACCGGTGGCTGGGACTGTGGGTGCTGGGCCTGGGGGCACTGCTCTACGCCTACCGCCTGGCTGCTACCCGGCCTTCGTTCTACGGTGGGGTTGCCAAGCTGCTGCTGCCGCTGCTGCTGTTCTGGCCGCTGCTGGGGCACGACACGCACATTCTGGGCTTGTCTATCGAGACGATGATCATCGGGTACTACTTCATTCTGGCCGCCGGAGTGCTGAGCCAGTCTACTCTGCTGCGGGCCGTAGGGCTGGTGCTGTGCCTGCTGTCCCGGTTTTCGCTGCTGTTCTGGGTGCCGTTCTACCTGTGGCTCATTTATCGGCACGAGGGACCTAAGCGGGCTTTCTGGCTGGCGGCGCTGGTGGCATTGGGCATTCTGGGGATTTATATACTGCCGTTTCTGTCAGCCGACTGGTCGGCTTTCATGAAAGGGCAGGGGGCCTACACGGCGGCGGCGGTAGCAGAGTGGCAGAACAACCTGAATGAACAGGGCCACCCGGCGCAGTTGTTCCGGGGGATAGGGCTGGCCAGCCTGTTCTACACCTATGCCCCCGGCGACTTTGCCACCCGCATCAATCTGCTCCGGCTGGTGCATATGGTCCTTTCGGTGGGCTCGGTGGCCGCGGTAGCCGCCTGGTACTGGCTCACCCGTGCCCGGCTCACCCTCGACTACCGGCATCTGGCCCTGCTGGCCCTGAAACTGAATCTGACCTTTTTCTACGCCTTTATTCAGGTTCCCTACGACAACCTGCTATTGCTGGTGCCTTTTCTATCGGTCTGGATTATTTTGTGTCTGAAGGAACCCGCTCCTGCCGTGGCTGAATCCCGGTAGCATCTGCTGGCAGGCTGCGTATTTTCCGCTAGTTTTGGGTCCACAATTACTTTTTGTCTCCTTTTTATGAAAAAACTGCTGTACGCGCTTTTGGCAGTGAGCATGGCCTCCTGCGGCGATAAAACGGCGGAACTGCCGGCCAATCAACTTGCCGGCAACGACTTCGAATCGGTGGACGGCTGGATGGGCGACAACACGCCAAACTCCCTGACCAAAGAAAAAGCGCATTCTGGCCGCTACGCACTGAAAGTAGGCCCAGCCGTAGAGTATAGCATGGGCTACAGCAACCTGCTGGGCAAGCTCAGCGCCAGCAAGCTGCGCAAGATTAAAGTGCAGGCCTGGGTGAACCTGCCCAGCGGCAAAACCGAAGCCGTACTGGTGGCGCAGATAACGGACCCTGCCAATCCGGCCGCAAAACCCATTGTCTGGGAGGCCGTGAAGCTGACCGACCAGGTGAAATCGTTCAACAAGTGGGTGGAAGTAGAGAAGGAAATAACCTTGCCCGACAACATCACTTACGCCAATAAAATCAGCGTGTATCTGTGGCGTACCGGAGCCGCCGAAGCCGCCTACATCGATGACCTGATTATCAGCAAAAGCGAGTAGCAGCCCTTGCGTGCAGGAGCGAAGCGGCTCTTTGGGGTTGGTATTGAGCCATTCCCAAAGAGCCGTTTTGTTGTCAGCAACGCTCGTTTTGTTCGTTCTTTAGGGCTATTGGCTACACCTTGAGCCCAGGCACACCTGTATATCCATAGTATGTTGCCGCCGCTTCTATTGATGGTGGCCTCTGGTTCTTTGCGCTTATGAAGTCACTTGCCTCCTATCTGCTGATTGTGGTGCTGGCACTGCTAACCGTATTTCAGGCCCGCAAATGGGATGCACACGACGTGCTGATATGGGACATGGCCGGTTACTATCAGTACCTGTCCAGTCATTTCATTTACGATGACGTGGGCGACGGCACCTACACGGCCGCCGTGCGCGCCCAATACCGCCCCGACCTCGACAGCCGCTACGGCCTAGTGCCTGCTCCCAACGGCCGGCAGGTGATGAAGTATTCGCTGGGAATGTCGCTGTTTTATGCGCCAGCGTTTTTTCTGGCGCACGGTATTGCCACTGCATCAGGAGCGGTGAATGATGGCTATTCTCCGCTTTACCAAAAGTCCCTGGTCTTGGTCTGCCTCAGCTACGCTATGCTGGGCTTGTGGCTGTTGCGGGTTGTGCTACGCCGGTTCTTCGACGATACTACCGTGGCGCTGACCGTCCTGGCCGTGGGGTTGGCAACCAATTTTTTCTGCTACGCCACCTATGAGTCCCCGATGTCGCACGGCATCTTGTTTCTGCTCAATGCCGCGCTGGTGTTGCTCACGGTCAGGTGGTTGTCGGCTTTTCGTTGGCTTGATGCCGCGTTGCTGGGGGTGGTGCTGGGCCTGCTTGGGCTGGTACGCGTAACGGAGCTCTGGATGGTGCTGGTGCCGGCGCTTTGGGGGCTTACCTCATGGGCGGCAGTACGGGAGCGGGCCCGGCAGCTCTGGCAGCACCGCGCCCAGATTGGGCTGGTAGCCGGCATAGCCGGGGCACTGCTGCTGGTGCAGCCCTGGTTCTGGCACAGCGTAGGCGGTGCCTGGTTTATCGACTCTTACCCCAACGAAAAGTTCGATTTCCGCCACCCGCATCTACTGGATGGTCTTTTCAATCCGCGTAAAGGCTGGCTGATTTACACCCCGATTATGGGGCTGGCCTTACTCGGAATAGGGATGCTGCGGCGGCAGGTACGGGCCGCGCTGCCGGTGCTGCTGCTGCTGCTGCCGCTGGTGCTCTACGTCACATGGTCGTGGTGGGACTGGGGCTACGGAGGCAGCTTCAGCCAGCGCCCGCTGATCAGTCTGTATCCGCTGCTGGCGCTGCCGCTGGCCAGCGTATTCGACCGCTGCCGCCGCTCTTACGCCTTGCTCTACGGTGTGACTTTCGTGCTGCTGCTGTGCATTTTGCTCAATCTCACCCAAACTTGGCAGTACTACCGCGGCATTCTCCACTGCTGCGATACCACTTGGGCGATGTACAAGGACCATTTTTTCTGGCTGGAGTGGCCCCCGGCGAAATAGCAAAAGCCAGCGCCTGATACTCCGATAGCACGAGGCTCCGCATTGTCCGCCGGCGTGCGTCAGCTACGGTAAGCTCACGGCCTCGCTGCCTGTTGTGCTTACCCGAACAGTCCGTACTTCACGATGCAATAAATGGCCCGGAACCCGTCGCGCCAGCCGATTTTCTTGCCCTCGGCGTAGGTGCGGCCGTAGTAGCTGATGCCCACCTCGTAGATGCGCACGTCCTTCACCCGCGACACCTTGGCCGTTACCTCGGGCTCGAAGCCGAAGCGGTTTTCCTCCAGCTTCAGACCCTGAATAATGTCGCGGCGGAACAGCTTGTAGCACGTCTCCATATCGGTCAGGTTCAGGTCCGTGAACATGTTCGAGAGGAAGGTGAGCATCTTATTGCCGATGCTGTGCCAGAAGAACAGGATGCGGTGCGGGTTGCCGCCGATGAAGCGGGAGCCGAACACCACGTCGGCGAAGCCCTTCAGAATAGGCTTGAGCAGGCGGTTGTATTCCTCAGGGTCATATTCCAGGTCGGCATCCTGAATGATAACGTAGTCGCCGGTCGCTTCCCGGATGCCGGTGTGCAGCGCCGCGCCTTTGCCCTTGTTCACGGGGTGCTGCAGCAGCCGCAGCCCCATTTCGGGGTATAGGGCCGCATACGCCTCAATGGCCTGCACCGAGTTGTCGGTGGAGCAGTCGTTCACCAGAATAATCTCCTTCTTGATGTCGTTGACCAGCTTCAGCTCCCGCAGCAGATCCAGGATCTGGTGAATGGTGCGGCCCTCGTTATAAACCGGAATGACGATAGAGAGCTTGTCGATGTGTACCAAAGGGAAGTAGGGTTAGCGGAGAGCAGGCAAAAGTAGGGTAAATGGCTTAATGGTAGAATTGAATGTTGCGCGAAGCTTTGTGTGCGCGCACGGACGCACCATATTCCTGCCCGGTAGGGCCGGATACTCGCTTTGCTCGTTCGCGCAGCAGAAGCTTCGCGCCACTTCCCGTCGTTCCTTTACAGGCTGCCGGTGCGGCCGCCGTCTACGGGCACGTTGGTGCCGTTGATGTAGCCGGCCGCGGCCGACGCCAGAAAGGCTACGGCGGCCGCCACTTCTTCGGCCTGCGCAAAGCGGCCGGCCGGAATCAGCTTCAGCATGCTAGCCTCAATTTCCTCGGTGGTCTGGCCAGTCTGGGTGCTTTTCTTCTCGATGAGCGAGGTGTGGCGCTGGGTGAGCGTGGCCCCGGGCAGCACGTTGTTGACGGTGATGCCGTGCGGGCCCAGCTCGTTGGCCAGCGTTTTGGCCCAGCTGGCCACCGCTCCCCGGATGGTGTTGCTCACGCCCAGCCCCGGCAGCGGCTGCTTCACCGAAGTGCTGATGATGTTGATGATGCGCCCGTGCCGGCGCGCTTGCATGGCCGGCACCACGGCCTGCGCCAGCAGGTGGTTGCACACCAGATGCTGCTCAAAGGCGGCCCGAAAGGCCTCTACCGGGGCCTCCAGAATAGGTCCACCCGCCGGCCCACCGGTGTTGTTGACGAGGATGTGGAAGCCTTCGGGGTGCTGCTGGAGATAGGCGTGCACTACCTGGCGCACCTCGTCGGGCTGCGCAAAATCGGCGACGAGGTAGTGGTGCTGCTGGCCGTGGGGCGTGGGCAGGGCCGCGGCCGCCTCGCGCAGGCTGGCTTCGTTGCGGGCCAGCAGCACGACGGTGGCGCCGCGGCGCGCCAGCTCTTCGGCCACGGCCCGGCCGATGCCTTGCGTGCTGCCGCCCACCAGGGCGCGTTGGGAGAGGAGGTCCATAGAAACGGGGTGGAGAGGTGAAGAGGGGCAAATTACGGGGAGAGCTGCAACGGACAATGCAGCAAGTGGCTTTATCATAGAATCGGCCAAACGCCTACATTCGTACTCCCACCCGTTTCCTGGTCCACCCATTCACCACCCACCACTATGCCTGTCGCCCGCCCCTTCAACCTGCAGCACTGGATTGACGAACACCGCCATCTGCTCAAGCCGCCTGTCGGCAACCAGCAGGTGTTTCTCGACAACAAAGACTTCATTGTGATGGTAGTTGGCGGCCCCAACGCCCGCAAAGACTACCACGTGGACGAAGGCGAGGAGTTGTTTCTGCAGATCGAAGGCGACATTGTGGTGAAGATCATCGAGGATGGTCAGCCGGTGGATATCCACATCAAGGCCGGCGACATGTTTCTGCTGCCGCCCAATGTGCCGCACTCGCCGCGGCGGCCGGCTGGCACGGTAGGGGTGGTGCTGGAGCGCTACCGCACGGCCGGCGAGCTGGACGGCTTCCAATGGTACTGCGAAAACTGCGGCCACAAGCTCTACGAGGAGTACGCCGAAATCACGGACATCGTGAGCCAGCTGCCGCCCATCATGAACCGGTTCTGGCAGGATGAGCACAAGCGCACCTGCCAAGTGTGCGGCACTGTAATGGCGCCTCCCGCGCCGGTAGTGGCTCCGGAGTAGATGCGGGCTTCTGGTTATCTGCTCCTGCTGACGGGTGCGCTACTGGCGCTGCTCATGTTTCAGAAGCGCCATTGGAAGCCGCTGGAAGTGTTCGACACGGACCCCGGCGGCTACTACGTGTACCTGCCCTCGGCCTTTATCTACCACGACCTGGCCCGCGCCGACTCGCTGGAAATCCTGCACCGCACATACAAGCCCGGTACTGAGGTGAACATCGGGTTGGTGCCGGTGCCGGAGCGGGGCGGCTACATCACCAAGTACCCGCTGGGCGTGGCCCTGGCCGATGTGCCGTGGTTTTTGGGCGCGCACCTCTACGCCGGAATGTCGGCGGGGCGCTACGCCCCCGACGGCTTCTCGCGGCCCTACCAGCAGATTATTATGGTGGCCGGGCTGGCGCACGCGCTGCTGGGGCTGTGGGTGCTGCGGAAGCTGCTGCGCCGCTGCTTCCCCGCCGATGAGCCCACCGTAGCCTGGGCGCTGGCTGCCATCGGCCTGGGCACCAATCTGTTTTGCTATGCCAGCCTGGAGGCGGCTATGGCGCATGCGCCGCTGTTTCTGTGGCAGGCGTCGCTGCTGTATTGCACGGCTCGCTGGTATGAGAGCCGGCAACCTCGATTTCTGCTGGGCATCGGGCTGTTTCTGGGGCTGGCGGTGCTCACGCGCCCCACCGAAATCCTCTACGCGCTGGTGCCGCTGCTCTGGGGCCTGACTTCCGTAGCCGACCTGCGGGCCCGGGTGGCGCTCTGGTGGCAGCACCGCGGCCCGCTGCTGGCGGCCGGACTGGTGTTTGGGCTGGTGGCGGGCCTGCAGCCGCTGTTCTGGCGCGCTACCACCGGGCACTGGCTGTTCTATTCCTACCGCAACGAGCACTTCGACTTCCTGCATCCGCATTTGCTGGATGGGCTGCTGAGCTTCCGCAAAGGCTGGCTATTATATACGCCGCTGGCCGGGCTGGCGCTGCTGGGCGTGGTGGGGGCACTGCGGCGGCAGCTGGCTGCGGCCTGGCTGCCGGCGCTGACCACGGTCGTGGTGGTGGTGTACGTCACGTTCAGCTGGGAGCAGTGGTGGTACGGCGGCGGCTTCAGTGCCCGGCCGCTCATCAGTTTGTATCCGCTGCTGGCGCTGGGGCTGGCGGCGCTGCTGGTGCGCGCCCGTACCCATGGCCGCCCCGCCTACACGCTGCTACGGACCTTGCTGGTGCTGGGCATCGTGCTGAATTTGTGGCAGACCCGGCAGTACGGCGCCGGAATTATAAGCTGGGACGGCACCACCGCAGACGCGTATTTCAGCCACTTTTTCGATGTGAAGCTGTAGCATAAGCTTCAGCTTGTGCCGGGGCCTCACCCCAACCCCTCTCCCGAAGAGAGGGGCTCTAACTCTAAAAATTAAAAAGTTAGTTCCCCCCTCTCTTTGGGAGAGGGGGCTAGGGGGTGAGGCCCCGGTGCTAGCTAAACCACTAACTCTCTCTAACCTCCCGCCTGTGCTGTCCGTCGATATCCATACCCACATTCTGCCGGAGCGCTGGCCCGATCTGCGCGAGCGGTACGGCTATGGCGGCTTCATCCGGCTGGAGCACCACAAGCCCTGCTGTGCGCGCATGATGCAGGACGACAAGTTCTTCCGCGAAATCCAGGACAACTGCTGGGACCCTGAAGTGCGGCTGCGCGAGTACGACCAGTTTGGGGTGCAGGTGCAGGTGCTCAGCACCGTGCCCGTGATGTTCAGCTACTGGGCCCGCCCCCACGATGCCCTCGACCTGAGCCAACTGCTCAACGACCACATTGCCGGCGTGGTGCAGCGCTACCCCAGCCGCTTCGTGGGCCTCGGCACCGTGCCGATGCAGGCCCCCGACCTGGCCGTGCGGGAGCTGGAGCGGTGCATTCAACTCGGGCTGGCCGGCATCCAGATCGGCTCGCATGTCAACGACTGGAACCTGGACGCGCCCGAGCTGTTCGAGGTGTTTCAGGCGGCCGAGGAACTGGGCGCCTGCGTGTTTGTGCACCCCTGGGACATGATGGCGCAGCAGAAAATGCCCAAATACTGGCTGCCCTGGCTGGTGGGGATGCCCGCCGAAAGCACCCTGGCGCTTTGCTCGCTGGTGTTTGGCGGCGTGCTGGAGCGGCTGCCGAAGCTGCGGGTGGCTGTGGCCCACGGCGGCGGCACCTTCGCCAGCACCATCGGCCGCATCGAGCACGGCTTCAAGGTGCGCCCCGACCTGTGCGCCGTCGACAACCCCGTGAACCCGCGCGACTACCTGGGCCGCTTCTGGGTGGACTCGCTGGTGCACGACCCACTGATGCTGGACTACCTGGTGAAAACCCTCGGGCCCGACAAAATCACGCTCGGCACCGACTACCCGTTTCCGTTGGGCGAGCTGGTGCCGGGCGAGCTGATTGCCAGCATGCCCTTCTCAGCCGATCTGAAGGCCCAAATTCTGGGCCAGAACGCGCTGGACTGGCTGGGTTTGCCCGAGGCGCAGGTGGCCCAAATTCTGGCGGGCCGATAGGCCGCAGGCACCGTATCTTTGCCCTGATGACCTCCTTCGAACCCACCGCCGAATTCGCCGCCCAACTTGATGCGCAGGACCCGCTGCGCGACTTCCGCCACCAGTTTCACATCCCGCCCGGGCCCGATGGGCAGGACAGCATCTACCTGTGCGGCAACTCCCTGGGCCTGCAGCCCAAAACCGCCCGCGCCGCCGTGGAGCGCCAGATGCAGAACTGGCAGGAGCTGGCCGTGGAAGGCCACTTCCGCGGCGACACGCCCTGGATGACCTACCATGAGCGCCTGGAGCAGGCCACGGCCCACATTGTGGGCGCCAAGCCGCTGGAAGTGACGGTGATGAACAACCTCACCACCAACCTGCACCTGCTGCTGGTGTCCTTCTACCAGCCCACGCCCACCCGCTACAAGGTGCTCATGGAAGGCGGCGCTTTCCCGTCCGACCAGTACGCCCTCGAAACCCAGGTGCAGATGCGCGGCTTCCAACCCGACGACGCCATTGTGGAGCTGGTGCCGCGCCCCGGCGAGCATACGTTGCGCACCGAGGACATCGTGGCCAAGATTGCCGAGCTCGGCGATTCGCTGTGCACCATCATCATGGGCGGCATCAACTACTACACCGGGCAGGTGTACGACATGGCGGCCATCACGCAGGCCGGCCACGCCGTGGGCGCCCGCGTCGGGTTTGATCTGGCCCACGCCGCCGGCAACATTCCGCTTCAGCTGCACGACTGGGACGTGGATTTTGCCTGCTGGTGCTCCTACAAGTATCTCAACTCGGGCCCTGGCGGCGTGTCGGGTGCATTCATTCACGAGCGGTTTGCCGACCAGCCCGAGCTGCTGCGCTTGGCTGGCTGGTGGGGCTACGACGAAAAGGAGCGGTTCAAGATGAAAAAGGGCTTCCGGCCCATGCGGGGTGCCGCCGGCTGGCAGCTCTCTAACGGCGCTGTGCTCACGCTGGCTGCCCACGAAGCTGCCCTCAATATCCACGAAGCTGCCGGCGGTATGGCCGCGCTGCGCCGCAAAAGCGAGCAGCTTACGGCCTATCTGGAGTTCCTAATCCGGGGGCTGGCGCTGCCGGCCGGCACGCTGGAAATCATCACGCCTCAGGACCCCGCCGCCCGCGGCTGCCAGCTCTCCATTCTGGTGCAGAAGGATGGCCGCCAACTGTTCGACTACCTGATGAGCAAAGGCATCATCGGCGACTGGCGCGAGCCCAACGTCATCCGGCTGGCCCCGGTGCCGCTCTACAACTCCTTCCAGGACGTGCAGCGCGTAGGCGCCGCCCTGGCGGAGTGGAGAGTAACTGAGTAACAGAGTAGCTGAGTAACTGGGCAGTAGCGCGAACTTTGTAGTTCGCGTCCCCGCACCGTTCGGATGATTGTAACGGCGCGGAGGCGCGAACTACAAAGTTCGCGCTACTGCTGCCCGCTACTCAGCTACTCCTTTACTCAGCTACTCGCTCGTGTAATATTTAGGGCATCATTTCCCGGGCCGTGCTGTTCTGCGTAATACCACCGACCTTCGATGGTTTCCTAGTTGACCCCCAGTACCATGTCTGAAGAGTACGCGGAGAAAATGCCCCGCAAAAACCTGTCTGAGCTGCTCCTGTACGTGCGCAACCGCGCCGAGTACCGGGAAGATGCCGTGCTGGCCGCTCTCGAAGAGCTGGACCGGCGCGGCCTGCCCCAGCCCGAAGCCGCCGAAATCCGGGCCGAATACGGCCCGATTGTGGAAAAGCAGGAAAAAGAAAAAAAATCCCGCGAAGCCACCGCCGCCCCCGTGCCGGGCAGCCGCCCAACCAGCGCCGCAGGCCAGCCGGCCGCGGCCGAGGAGCCGGCGCTGTACTCGCCGGGCACCATCGTGCTGTTTTCCATGCTGCCCATGTCGATGATGATTGGCGGGGGCGTGCTAATGGCCATGAACCTGTTTCGGCTGGGGCGCAAGCGCGCGTTGCTGGGGCTGCTGCTGTTTATGGTGGTGTATCTCCTGGTGGTGTCCAACGTTATGGCCTGGGCCATGCTGCAGGGGCTGAACCCGTACCTGGCCATCGTGCTGTTCAACGTGCCGGCCGTGCTGGCCTACCTGTTCTGGTTCTGGCCCCGCTACGTGCAAAAGGCCACGTACCGCAGCCGCAGCCTGGTGCCGCCCATGATTATCTGCTTCGCCCTCGTCTGGGGTTTGCAGCTGCTAATGCCTTACATCCTGAAAAACCAGCCCCCGGACGTGAAGCAGCAGATGGAGCAGATAATGAAGCGCCAGTAACGGCCCGCTAACCGCCCTCGCCCGTGCCGCTGGTTTCTCTGCCTCTGCCCGACGCCGACGTGCTGCTCGACGAGGCGTTCCTGACGCCCGTCGCCGCTGAGGCTCTGCTCCGGGAGCTGACCGACACCATTGCCTGGCGGCACGAACCCATTAAGCTGTTCGGCAAGGAAGTGCTGCAGCCCCGCCTCACGGCCTGGCACGGCGACCCCACGGCCCGCTACCGCTACTCCGGCCTCGCGCTGGAGCCCCAGCCCTGGACGCCCGCGCTGCGGCACCTGCGCCAGCAGCTGGAAGCCGCCAGCGGCGCCCGCTTCAACAGCGTCCTGCTCAACCTCTACCGCTCCGGCCAGGACAGCATGGGCTGGCACGCCGACAACGAGCCCGAGCTGGGCCCCGCGCCCGTTATTGCCTCGCTCAGCCTCGGCAGCACCCGCCGCTTCCGCCTGCGCCCCCGCAACTTGGCCCGTACCCCCCACGCCCCCGTTTCGCTGGACTTGCCCGGCGGCAGCCTGTTGCTGATGCGCGGCGCCACCCAGCAGCACTGGCTGCACGCCGTGCCCAAAACCGCCCGCTTCGCCGGCCCCCGCCTCAACCTCACGTTTCGCCAGATTGTGGGCGTGTGAGTGCTCAAGTCAATCCAAACCAAAACGGCCGGCTTCCATCTGGAAGCCGGCCGTTTTGGTTATCAGCTGTAGCGTAACGACTTGCTATTTCAGCTCAAATAGCAGCCCTGCGTAGGCCAGACGGCCGACGCCGGGGCCGCCGTATACCTGCACGTTCTGGCTGTCGAGGATGTTGAAGGCGCCTAGCTGCAGCGTGGCGCCCAGCTTTGGCAGCGTGTAGCCCAGGTAGGCGTCGAGGGTGCTGTAGCCAGTCATAAAAAACGCCGCCTTATTCCCACAACGGGAATAAGGCGGCGCCTTTCTTATGCGGTATTTCGAAGGGCTACTTGATATCTACCTGCAACCCCACGAATACGAGGCGGCCGATGTTCGGCCCGCCGTATACCTGGGTGTTGGTGGCATCCAGCAGGTTGGAGCCGCCGGCCTGCAGCGTCGTGTAGAACTGCGGAATGGCATAGCCTACGTAGGCATCCACGGAGCTGTAGTCGGCCAGTTCACCCACGGCGAAGGGCAGCTCGTAGAGGTGGCCCTGGGCCCAGCGGTAGTTCACAGCGTAGCTAAGGCGGCTGTTCACGAGGCCGTTGACGCCCACGTTGTACTTGTGCTTAGGCGTGTTGAAGAACGACTGGAAGTTGTCTGGTAGGTTGCTCTTGTCCAGCACGTTCAGCGAGTAGTTGGCCGTCAGGGTCAGGGGCTGCGCTACGCTGTAGCTGGCGCCCACGGCAGCGCCGCGGGTGCGTACTTCCTGGCTGGCGTTGGTCCAGGCCTGCAGAATGCGGGTAGGGGAGGTGGCGCCCTGAAACGGCTGGGGTGTCTGCAGGGCCGTGAGCAGCTGCGTTGGCGTTGGGCGGCTGCCGTCGCGGTTGCCCACGAAGCGCTGGGCCCCGATGAAGTCGTTGTAATAGCTCTGGTAGTAGTTCACGTCGAGAGCCAGCTTTTCGCCCAGCGTGCCTTTGTAGCCGGCTTCGTAGGTGCTCAGGCGCTCCAGCTTAAGAGCGGCGGCGCTGTATTCGAAGGGCGTCAGCACGGCCGGGTTGGCCTGGGCTGATACGATGGTGGCCTGCGTGGCCGCGCCCGTCGTGTAGCCCTGGAAGCCGTTGCCTACGTTGCCCAGCAGCAGCACCTGCCCCACGTCGAGGCGGATGTACTGGTCGAGCTGCGTGGGCGAGCGGAAGGCGCGGCCGTAGGAGGCGCGGAAGTTGTGCTGCTTGCTGGCGCCGGCCGAGTACACCACCGAGGCGCGGGGCGAGAAGGCGGCGTCGAAGTTCTTGAAGGCATCCACGCGGCCGGCCACGGCCAGTTTCAGGCGCTCGTCCAGCAGCTTCTGCGTGAGTTGGGCGTAGCCGCCCATTTCGCGGTTTTGGATGCGGGCGTCGTCGTCGGAGTACAGGTTGCCGTTGGAGCCCAGGCGGAACTTGCGGTAGGCGGCGCCCACAATCAGGTCGGTGCCTTCGGCCAGCGGCAGGTTGTACTGGGCGTTGCCTTCGTTCAGCAACGAGCTGGGGTTGAGGCGTGCGCCGCGACCCGGCGTAGCGTCGTTGATGATCTGGCTGCGCAGCTCCTGGAAGCGCGCACCATTGGGGTCGAGCTGGGTGGCGTTGGCCTGCGTCTGGGCCACGGCCTGCGCCTGCTCCGGCGTGGCGCCGGTGCTGCGGGCCTGCTTGTAGGCCCCGTTGTAGGTGCCGAAATACTGGTCGACATTACGGACGGTGCTGCCATCGGCCACCGGGGCCGTCTGCAGAAACGAGCCCAGGAAGTTCATGTCGTAGGAATTGGCGCCGAAATCCTGCACCGACTGCCCGCGCAAAAACCAGCGGGCTCCCTTGATTTCGCCATGAAACTGGTTAGTGCCGAAGTCCTTGAACCGGTAGCGGCTGCTACTTTGGTACGTAGACGTGCCCCGGCTGTAGTTGAAGCCGGCCGTCATCTTAATGCTACTCGTGAGCAGGTACGACAGTGTCGGGTGCACCTTCAGCGACCGGGCTTTGTCGTCGTCGCCAATGAGTGCCTGCTCGGTGAACCCCGGCATGAACACCGTTTTGCCCACCAGCTCCGGCGATACCCCACCGGGCAGTGGCTGGTTGGCAGTAAACGTGTTGGGTACGTCGCCGTAGCGGTTCACGGCGTCGTAGCCCAGGCTGGAGCCTTCGGCGTTGTTGCGGCGCTCCACCAGCGTGCTGGTGGCGGCGTAGTTGCTGGCCAGCCAGTCGTCGGCCGTCAGATAAGAGCCCACCACTTTAAAGGCGAACTTCTCGCCCAGCTTCTGGGCGTAGCGCACCTGCCCGTCGAAGAAGCTGCGCTGCCCGCCGCGCACCCGCACGCTCAGGCCCTCCGTCACGAAGGGGTCCTTGGAGTTGAGCAGCAGCACGCCGTTGAAGGCGTTGGCGCCGTACAGGGCCGAGGCCGGCCCGTGGATGATTTCAATGCTTTCCACATCCAGCTCCGACAGGCCCGTGAGGTTGCCGGCATTCACATTCAGACTCGGCGACTGGGTATCGAAGTAGTCGGTGAGCTGAATCAGGCGCTCCGATTTGGCCGAGTTGAAGCCGCGGGTACTCAGCGAGTTCATCAGCAGACTGCTGCCGTTCACGTCGATGCCTTTGTAATGGTTGAGGCCCACCTGCAGGTCGGCCGTCGGGATGCGCTCCACCTGCTGGGTGTTGAGCTTTTCCACCGTCACGGGCGCCTGCAGAATGCCTTCCTGCACCCGCGAGGCCGAGGCAATTACCTCGCTGGTAAGCGTGGCATTCACTTTCAGCGTCACCTGCACGGCGTTGTCAGGCTGCGGCAAAGACACTTCGCGCGTCTCGTAACCCACAAACGACACCGACAGCACTACCGGCGGCTCCGAAAAGTCGGCCCGCAGCTGGAACCGGCCTTCGCGGTCGGTGCTGCTGCCAATGAAGGTGCCTTTCACGAAAACCGTGGCGCCGGGCAGCGGCTCACCCGCGTCGGTCTGCACAATGCCGCTCACCGTAACGGCGGCGTCCTGGGCCAGCAGCGGGGCTGCCTGCAGCAGCAGAAACAGCAGAGTGAGAAATAGATAGTAGTTTTTTTTCATAGGGAATTTGAGCGCAAAAAGAGCAGAATTTGAAAAAGACGAAAGGGTAATATCCCGCAAAATTAAAGTTGTTATGCCTAACAAAAAAGGGGGCAAGCACTTGAATATCAAATCATTATTGTTAAGCATTTAATTGTGCTTAAACAATATTTAATATGCTTAATTTATAGGTTGCTGCTCTCGACTGCGGAGCACTGGCCAAGCCAGCCTGATGACGCTGATTGGGCAGAATAAAAAAACCGCCCGAAGGCGGTGGCAGGTAGCAGACGTAGTAGTGGGCGGGGGGCTAATACCGGATATCCGGGTGGCCGTACAGCACCGGGCAGCTGGCTTCGCCAATGGTGTAGTCGCCTACACGTAAGGAACCGGGCTCCAACGGCTCGGCGGCATCGGGTAGCGCTTCGGCGGCCGGCTGGCTCTGTAGCTCAGGTGTTTCCTCCGGCTCGGTGGGCAGTATGGCCGGGCTCAGGGCGGCCCACCGGGCTACAAGCCAAGCTGGGGCAGGCAGCACGAAGTACAGCAACAGGCAGGCAGCGGGGCGGGAGGCAGTGAGACGGCACATGGGGAGGGGTGGGGGATTTAGTTTATAAAATTTCATTTAATAGTTCAAATTTACTCCTACTCGATGCCTTGGTTTCTGCTTTCCGTCGAAACCAGGGCAATACCCGTTGAACCGGCCTGCGTTTGCGGCGAAGCCCAGGGCGGCTTCGGCAAAGAATCCGGCCGTAAGCCGTAGCTTCGTTGTCGCTATACCACCAGCCCCCTGCCTTATGTCTGCGTCTGCCCGCCCTGTTTCCACTGGTTCTGAGTCGCTCACGCTGATGGGCGGCGGCCTGGTTGGCTCGCTGCTGGCCCTGTATCTGGCGCGGCGGGGGCATGCGGTGCAGGTGCTGGAGCGCCGGCCCGACCCGCGCCGGGTGGGTGCGGCCGAGGGGCGCTCCATCAATCTGGCCCTTTCCGACCGGGGATGGCGGGCTCTGGAAGGCGTGGGCATTGGCGAGCAGGTGCGCCAGGTGGCCATTCCCATGTATCGGCGGGTGATGCACGACGTGCGCGGCCAGCTCACGCACCAGCCCTACGGCCACGATCAGCAGGCCATCTACTCGGTGTCGAGGGCGGGCCTGAACCGGGTGCTGCTGGACCTGGCCGAGGCCGAGCCGGGCGTGACGCTGCGCTTCGACCAGCAGTGCCTGCACGTAGACCTACGCGACCAGGAGCTGCAGCTGCGAGACACCGCCACCAACGAGGAGTACGTGCAGCCCTACCAGCGCCTGTTCGGCACCGACGGGGCCTACTCGGCCGTGCGCGGGGCCTTGCAGAAAACCGACCGCTACAACTACTCGCAGAGCTACCTCGACTACGGCTACAAGGAGCTCAACATTGCGCCCGGCCCCGACGGCGGCTGGCAGCTGGAGAAGAACGCCCTGCACATCTGGCCCCGCGGCCAGTACATGATGATTGCGCTGCCCAACCTCGACGGCTCCTTCACCTGCACGCTGTTTTTTCCCTACGAAGGCCCGCATTCCTTTGCCACGCTCCAGACCCCGGCCCAGGTGGAAGCCTTCTTCGGAGAGGTGTTTGCCGATGCGCTGCCGTTGATGCCGGACCTCGCCGACGACTTCTTCCAGAATCCTACCGGCTCACTCGTGACGGTGCGCTGCTACCCTTGGTCGTATCAGGACGAAGTGGTGCTCATCGGCGACGCCTCGCACGCCATTGTGCCGTTTTATGGGCAGGGCATGAACGCGGGCTTCGAAGACTGCCGCGTGCTCAGTGAGCTACTCGACCAGCATGGCACCGACTGGCGCACCATCTTCCAGCAGTTTCAGCAGCAGCGCAAGCCCAACGCCGACGCCATGGCCGACCTAGCCATCTACAACTTCGAGGAAATGCGCGACCGGGTAGCCGACCCGCGGTTTCTGCTGCAGAAGAAGATCGAGAGCAAGATATCGGCCCAGTATCCCGACCAGTGGCTGCCGCTCTACTCGCAGGTGACGTTCTCGCCCGATACGCCTTACGCCGAAGCCCTGGCCAACGGGCAGCGTCAGGAGCGCATCATGCGGGGCCTGATGGAGCATATTCAGCAGGAAGCCGACTACGACCTGCCGGCGGTGCAGGAGCTGGTGCGCCAGCAGATGCAGCACATGCACGACGAGGAAGCCGGCTAACGCGCTGAAAAACTACAACGTTGAGGAACGGACGTTGACCGGTGAATATAGCGTATTCACCGAGTTCAACTGAACCCGTTTTGTTGAGGGCCGTATCGGGCGGAAGCTCAACAGCGGAAGCTCAACAGCGGAAGCTCAACAGCGGCAGCCCAAAAGCCTTGAAGAACAAGGCAGTGGGCTGTATTACGCTGTGGGAGTCTGACTACCCCCTGATCCGTCCTGTGTATCCTGCTTCCCCCCTCACGTGTGCCTTGCTGGATGGCAACGACCACCAGCGCACTGCTTTCACGCATCTGCTTCAGCAACTCAACGACCTAACGCTGGTTGCCTCCTTCACCACTGCCGCCGACGCCCTAACGTTCTTCCGGCAGGGCGGCCAGGTACATATCTTGTTTGTAGCAGCCGATACTGCCGGCCTGAACGTGCGGGATATGCTGGTGCTGCTACGGGGCCAGCCGGCCCTGATCTTACTGGCTAGTCAGGAGTCCGGTGTGGCTCAGGCGCTTGATATGCAAAGCGTTAACTCGATGCAGTATCCTGCCAGTCTGCTGAGTCTGGAGCAGGCCGTGCAGCGGGTGCGGGAGCAGCTCCCGCCACTGCCAGCCAGAGACCCGGGGACGGAGAGTCTGCCGCGCTATACATCGGCCTTGTTCGTGAAAAACGGGTCGCGGCTGGTGCGCGTGGACATGGCCGATATCGTCTGCATAGAGGCCGTGGACGACTACGCTAGCGTAGTGACGGAGCGCCATAAACTGCTGGTCAGCAGTAATCTGAAACTACTGGCGGCGCAGTTGCCGATGGGGAAGTTTCAGCGGATTCATCGTTCCTATATTGTTAATGTAGACCACTTGGTCAGTATCGAGGAAAACACGGTAGGCCTCACGAAGGGCATCCGCCTGCCCATCGGCAAGTCGTACCGCGACAGTTTCTACCGCTATCTGATCCGGGTGTAAGGTCCGGGCGGGCGCGGCCGGGCTGGCTGCCTGTCAGGCGCCAGTCACGCGGCTACAGCGACGCTACCAGCCGGCTGGCTGCCGCCGGCGCCACGGGCGCGGCGCGCTGCACTACCGATGCCCGCACCGGCCGCACGGCGCGCAGGGTGGCCGGGGCTACCGGTCCAACCAACTCCAGTATCAACAGGCCTACCAGGAAGAGCGGGAAAGCGGACAGGGCGAGAGTACGGAGCAGCGACATGGCGGAAGGAGTAAAGTGATGTTGCTACATACTATCTATGCCCCCCGCTGGATTTGGCCGGCCCCCGCCCTTTGGCTGAACCCGGGTTTCCGACAGGCCAACCCCTGCTGAAACCCGACGAACAGTGCCGGGCCTCAGCCCAGCGCCGCCCCAAACCACAGCACCAACGCCGCGCCCAGCCCCAGGCCGGCCCACAGCTGCGCGGGCGTGTGCGCCTGTAGCCGCAGCCGCGCCCAAAACACGGCCGCCGCCGCCAGTACCGCGGCTACCAGCCACCACGCCGCGCGCCCGTCGGTGGGGTAGAAGCCGGGGCGCGCCAGCAGCAGCGCCAGCAGCCCCACGGCTCCGCCCAGCCCCACGCCGTGGGCCGAAATCTTCCACCACAGCGTGATAAGCAGCGTCAGCAGGACGGCCGCGGTGATGCCGCCCAGCACCAGCGGCAGTAGTGGCGCCCGAAGGGCCGGCACCCAGGCCACCAGGGCAGTGGCCGCGGCAAAGGCGGTGGCGGCCAGCAGCAGCGGCAGGGGGCGTTGGCGCCGCTCATACAGCTCCACGGAGCTCACGCGGCCGCTGCGCACCAGCAGCCACACCGCCAGCCCCGGCAGCCAGAACGTAAGCCCCCATACCAGTAGCAGCGCCTGCCAGCGCGCCTCCCCCGATAGTGGCAGCAAGGCCGGCGGAAACCCATAGGCCAGCACCGCCACCAGATAGCTGGGCACCAGCAGCGGATGCAGAACGGCCGATAGGAGCGTGGCGAGTGTGCGGGTCAAGGAAGCAGGAGGCAAAGGGGTGAAGCACAAAGAACGTCATGCAGAGGCGCAGCCGAAGCATCTCGCCAGCGTAGTAATCAAGGAGGTTACCACACGGGCGAGATGCTTCGGCTGCGCCTCTGCATGACGTACTTTTTCAATTCAATAGACCGCTGTGCTACAGCTCCTTGCGCAGGCGGGCCACCGGAATGTTGAGCTGCTCGCGGTACTTGGCCACGGTGCGGCGGGCAATGTTGTAGCCGCGGGCGTTGAGCATCTTTTCCAGCTTGTCGTCGCTGAGGGGCCGGTCTTTCTTCTCGCCCTCAATGATTTCCTTGAGGATGTGCTTCACCTCACGCGAGCTGGCGTCCTCGCCCGAGTCGGTGGCAATGCCTTCGGAGAAGAAGTACTTGAGCGGGTAGATACCAAACTCCGTCTGCACCGATTTCGAGTTGGCCACCCGGCTCACGGTGCTGATGTCCATGCTGATTTCCTGGGCTATGTCCTTGAGAATCATCGGGCGCAGCTTGCTCTCGTCGCCCTCGGCGAAGAACTCGCGCTGGTAGCGCACGATGGAGTCCATGGTGCGCAGCAGCGTGTTCTGGCGCTGCCGGATGGCATCAATAAACCATTTGGCCGAGTCCAGCTTCTGCTTCACGAACGTCACGGCTTCCTTGAGCTTCTTGTCCTTCTTAGCGCCTTTGTCATAGGCCTGGAACATCTCTGTGTAGGCCGGGCTCACTCGCAGATCGGGGGCGTTTCGCGAGTTCAGCGTGAGGTTGAAGCTACCGTTGTCGTTGGTCAGGATGAAGTCGGGGATGATGTACTGCACCTTGCCCATGCCGACCGGGCCAGTGCCGCCGGGCTTGGGGTTAAGCTTGAGAATCAAGGCAATGGCTTCCTTCAACTCGTCGTCCTCCAAATCCAGGCGCTGCTGAATACGGGGGTAGTGCTTCTTGGTGAATTCGTCGAACGTCTCGTTCAGAATCCGCTCGGCGTGCTCGGTGGCTTCGTCCTGCGGGCGACGCTCCAGCTGCAGCAGCAAACACTCCTGCAGGTCGCGGGCCCCGATGCCGGCCGGGTCGAAGCTCTGCACCACGTGCAGCACGCTGGCCACCTCGGCCTCGGTGGCCTCAATGTTCTGGGCAAAGGCCAGGTCGTTGGCAATGGCCGACAGGTCGCGGCGGATGTAGCCGTCTCCATCAATCGAGCCCACGAGCTGGCGGCCAATGGCTTCCTGCTTGTCGTCAAGGCTGGCGAAGCCCAGCTGGTCGAGCAGGCTGTCGATGAGCGAGCCGCTGGTGTCGGCCAGGGGCATTTCCCGGTCGTCGTCGTCGTCGCCGGGGCCGTCGCCCTGCATTTTATAGCCGGCTATTTCGTCGTCGTTGAGGTAGTCGCTCAAGTCGAGGTCGTCGGCGCTTTCCGATTCCTTCTGCTCAAGCGGCTCTTCTTTGATGGGCACTTCTATCTCGGGCTGCTCTTCGCTGCCCTGGTCGAAGTCCTCCTCCAGCGTATTGTCGGGGTTGTCGAACTCCGCGTCCGGGTCGTCGAAGTCATCGGCTTCGTCGCTGCTATCGTCGCCGGTTTCCTGGTCCTCGAAGTCGTCGTCGGCCTCGTCGCCTTCTTCCAGCGCCGGGTTAGCCTCCAGCTCCTCCTTGATGCGGGCTTCGAGCTCCACCGTCGGGATTTGCAGCAGCTTAATGAATTGGATCTGTTGCGGGCTCAGCTTCTGCGAGAGAAGCTGCTTCATGTCCAGTCGTTGCATACTCTGAAAAGCGCGTGCACCCTGTTCAGATAGAAAACGGGGTATGGTAGCCAAAGATAGGCCTTTCTGTACTTGAGTTTCGGGGAAAATGTTGGCCTGCGTCTGTCATACTGAGCGCAGCGAAGCAGCTTGTCACGCTTGAAAGAAATCGTTCGACAGCACCCCAGACGTGGCCGGCGCCCGCGTTTCGCGTAGGATGACAGCCAGAAGGATATAAACGGGCTGCCAAATCCGCTACCTTTGCCTACTTATCTATTTCCAACCTCCGAGAACCGACTACCTCATGTCCGACCTCCGAAAAACCAGCGTGCAGGACCTGCTCCGCAGCACCGACCTGGACCGCGAAGTGCTGGTGAAAGGCTGGGTCCGCACCCGCCGCGGCAACAAATACGTGCAGTTTATTGCCGTGAATGACGGCTCCGGCTTCAATTCCATCCAGGTGGTGGCCAACGCCGAGCAGTTTCCGGAGGAAAAGCTGAAGGCCGACGGCGTGGAAAACGGCGCCGCCATTGCCGTGCGCGGCCAGCTGGTGGCCTCGCAGGGCAAAGGCCAGACGGTGGAAATCCAGGCCACCGAAATTACGGTGTATGGCTCGGCCGATACCGCCGAATATCCGCTGCAGAAGAAGGGGCACACCCTGGAATTCCTGCGCGAAATAGCGCACCTGCGCCCTCGCACCAACACGTTTGGGGCAGTGCTGCGCATCCGGCACGCCATGGCGTTTGCGGTGCACCAGTATTTCAACGACCACGGCTACTTCTACGTCCACACGCCCATCATTACGGGTTCCGATGCCGAAGGCGCCGGCCAGATGTTCCGCGTAACCACGTTGCCAGAGCAGAACCCGCCCCTCGACGAGGCCGGCCACGTGGATTACAAGCAGGACTTCTTCGGCAAAGCCACCAACCTCACCGTGTCGGGGCAGCTGGAAGGTGAGCTGGCGGCTATGGCCCTGGGCAAGATCTACACGTTCGGTCCCACGTTCCGGGCCGAAAACTCCAACACGGCCCGCCACCTGGCCGAGTTCTGGATGATTGAGCCGGAAGTGGCCTTCAACGACCTGCAGGACAACATGGACCTGGCTGAGGACTTCCTCCGCAGCCTCGTGCGCTACGCCCTGGCCCATTGCCCCGACGACCTGCAGTTCCTCAACGACCAGTACGACAAGGAGCTGCTGGCCCGCCTGCAGTTCGTGGTCGACAACGACTTCAAGCGCCTCACTTACACTGAGGCCGTGGAAATCCTGAAGTCGGCCAAGCAGAAGTTTGAGTTTCCCGTGGACTGGGGTACCGACCTGCAGAGCGAGCATGAGCGCTACCTCGTGGAGAAGCACTTCAAGAAGCCGGTTATCCTGACCAACTACCCCAAGGATATCAAGGCCTTCTACATGAAGCTCGACGACGACGGCCGCACCGTGCGCGCCATGGACGTGCTGTTTCCTGGCATTGGCGAAATCATCGGCGGCTCGCAGCGTGAGGAAGACCTGCAGAAGCTGCGCACGCGCATGCAGGAAATGCACGTGCCCGAAGAAGACCTCTGGTGGTACCTCGATACGCGCCGCTACGGCAGCGCCCCGCACGCCGGCTTCGGCCTGGGCTTCGAGCGCCTCATCCTGTTCGTAACCGGCATGGGCAACATCCGCGACGTCATTCCCTTCCCCCGCTTCCCGAAATCGGCGGAATTCTAAATCACGGATTTAGCCGGATTTTTCGGATTACACGGATTTTGTGGACGATTGTACTGGCAGCGGCCGCCTCACTTGCGTGGGGCGGCCGTTTTGTTGTTGATTGACGGGCTTCGTTAGGAAGGAAGCGGGTCGGTCAGCCAGTTTTCCAGCGTGAGCCCCGCAAGCCTCGAAAGATGAGCGGTATTGTTTGTCACCAATGCCATGTCGTAAGCAAGCGCTGTTGCCCCGATCAGCAAATCAAAATCCGGCAGCAATAGCCCAGCGCGGCGCAGTCGTGCCTTTTCGGCCGCAAACGTGGTAATGGCCTTATCGATGGGCAGGACCTGTACCGCTTGTTGCAGCCGGTTTGCCTCAGCGTGATGGTGGGCCGGGCGCTGGCTGAATTCGGCACCGTAGCGTAATTCTGCCAGTGTTATTTCTGAGATAAAGCAAGCTGTTCCGCCCGCTGAAAAGAAATGCGCGACAACGTTCGGGTGCCGCCGCATCAGCTTTATGCAGATATCGGTATCAAGCAGATAGGGCATTAGTCCCAGTCTTCCAGGTGAGGCTTGGAAACTGAATGCCGGCCTTGCAGAATGGCGGTTTCCATGGCGTCGGCGTCCGGGTCATCAGCCCAGGAACCCACAAAATCGGCCAGGGTCTTTGGCGCTTCGGCAATGGCAGGCGCCTCGGCTTGCATAGACTCCACCAGCCGGCTGACGGCCTCCAGCCGTGCGGCAGGGCTGAGCCGCACCAAGTCCGGCAGTAGGCGGCGCAGCACGGTTTCTTCGGCAGGAGCAAGAACAACAGTCATGGCAGAAGCGGCTTGTTTGAATGAAGATAACGAATCCAACTCAGCAGTAATTCCGCAACTCCTTGTCGTCCACAGCCAGCAGGTTATCCAGGCGCAGTTCGAAGCCGTCGGCGAGGCGTAGGTATTCCACTTTGTCCTGGATGTAGAGGTCCTGGATGGTACCGTGGTAGGTGCTGGGCGGGGTGTCGGGCTCGGTGCGGTAGGTGAGGGTGCAGGGCTGGCCGGTGGTGGCGCGGGCTTCCAGCTCGTCGTAGAAGCTGCAGCTGATGGGTTTGTAGGTGGTAGACATGGCCAAAAACGCTATGGTGGGTAGTCTGCATACGCAGCGGCCACTCAACCCGGTTGCGCTATTCCGCGTTGGCTAAGCAACCCATGTCCAGTTCCGCCACCGTTATGCCCACCGAAACCAACCTCGCCCCCGCCGACGCCCTGCAGGACGGCGAAATGCGTACCTATTCCGCCCACGGCACCGACGTGCTGCTGATTCGCCGCGCGGGCCAGTACCACGCGCTGGCCGCGCATTGCCCGCACTACGGCGCCCCGCTGGAAAAGGGCCGTCTGGTGGGCGAGCAGCTGGTGTGTCCCTGGCACCACGCCTGCTTCCGCGTGACGGATGGCGCTTTGTGCGAGCCGCCGGCCCTGGATGCCCTGCCTGCCTTCCCGGTGCGGGTGCACGAGGGCCAGGTGTGGGTGCAGGTGCCGCGCAACCCGCCCGCCTCCGCCGCCAGCCCCGATGCCACGCCCACGGCCCTGGTAGGCGGCCAGCCCCCGGCCCCCAGCGCCGCCGCGCCCGATAGCCGCACGTTTGTGGTAGTGGGTGGCGGCGCGGCCGGCCAGTTTGCCGCCCAGACGCTCCGGCAGGAAGGTTTCGGTGGGCGCATTGTGCTGGTGACGGCCGAGGCTGCCATGCCCTACGACCGGACCAAGCTCAGCAAGGCCTACTTGGCCGGCAAAGCCGATAAAAAGACACTGCCGCTGCGCAAGCCCGATTTCTACGAGCAGCACGATATCGAAGTGCTGACTGACACCCGGGCCACCGGCCTGCACCTGCGCACCCGCGAGCTGAAGCTGAGCGGCCGCGGCCCCCTGCACTACGACAAGCTGCTGCTGGCCCCCGGCGGTACGCCCAGCCTGCTGCCCACCCTGCCCGGCCACGACCTCACCAACGTGCTGCCCCTGCGCACCCCCACCGATGCCGACTCCATCCGGAAAGCCGCCGGCCCGGACGCGCGCATCGTTATTATCGGCGCCGGCTTTATCGGGATGGAAGCCGCCGCCAGCCTGGCCGCCGAAGGCCGGCACGTGACGGTGGTAGCGCAGGAAAAGGAACCCTTCGAGCGGGTGTTAGGCCCGAAAATCGGGGCCATGTTCCGCAACCTGCACCGGCGGCACGGGGTGCGCTTCAAGCCTGAAGCCGCGGTGGCGGAGCTGGTAGGCGAGCAGGGCCGCGTGGTGGGTGTGCAGCTCAAAGCAGGCCAGCGGCTGCCCGCCGATGTGGTGGTGCTGGGCGTAGGCGTGCAACCTGCCACGGAGTTTCTGGCCCATACCTTCGAGCTGGAAAAAGACGGTGGCCTGCGGGTGGATGCCCAACTGCTAGCCGCTGAGCACGTGTACGCCGCCGGCGACATTGCGCGTTTCCCGCTGGCCGCCGGCCTGGGGCAGCACCGGGTAGAGCACTGGCGCGTGGCCCAGCAGCAGGGCGCCGCCGCCGCCCGCAACATGCTGGGCCAGGCCAAACCCTTCGCCGCTGTGCCGTTCTTCTGGACCCAGCAGTTTGGCAAGAGCCTGCGCTACGTGGGCCATGCCGAAGCCTGGGATGAAATCATTTTCCACGGCGACGTGCGCCGCCACAACTTCCTGGCCCTCTATACCCATCAAAACCGCATAGTAGCCGCCGCTACCATGAACCGTGACGACGACATGATCTGCATCGAGGCCCTGATGGCGGCGGGCCAAATGCCTACGCCCACCGCCGCCCGCCGCAAGCAAAACTGGCCCAAGCTGCTGGCGGCGGTGCAGGCATAAGCGCCGCCTACCTTTCTCGGTCGGCCATGTACTGAGCGTCGTCGTGCACTACCTGCAGCAGGTCGCGGTTCTGCTCGGTGGCCTTGCGGGCCATTTGCTCGGCCCAGTCGGGGCTGGCCAGAATTTGCTTTTCCAGCTCCTGGGTGCGCAGACTGTCCTTGGCAGTACGAGGTACATATAAGTTGAAGGCGTCGTCAATGAAGCCAAAGCCTAACTGGGGTAGGTTCTGCTCCGTGGCCAGTAAAATCACAATGTCGCGGCCCGCGTACTGCTCGCGCAGGTTGAGGTCGTGGACTGTGCGGCTTTCATTTAGCGTCTGTTCGGGCCAGAACGTGTACTGGTTGTAGCTCCAGAAACGGGCCTGTGGCGCAAGCAGCTTGTCAAAATAGGGATAGAAGCCGTACAGGCTTTGGGCAAAACTGTCGCCGATGACAAGCGCATTGAGCTGATGCTTGCCCTCTGCCGACTGAAAGACCACTTCAGGATAGTACAGTGGATACGGCGCCACGTTCCAGACCAAGTTTAGCAGGTTGCCCAAATCGTTGTCGGTGTGGCGCAGATCGGCTACTTGTGTGCGCACTACGCCGCCGCTCCGCCGGAAATCTGGTAGGTCATGGCCGGTGAGGGCTTCGGCCCGCCGGAATAGGGTGTCAGCCAGTAAGCTCACCGCGAAGCCGCTCCAGTGCGTGCCAGTGCGTGGGAACAGCGGGTAATCGACGGTGTCTTTCCAGTGCAGCAGCAGTTGGCCGGCATCCAGCACTGCAATACCCGACTCGGGAAGGCGCCGCGCCAGCACGTCGAGGTTGGAGGGGTGCACTGGCAGCACTTGCGCGCATGAGTCCGGCAGAAACTCCGGTACGATACGGGCCTTGCCGGGAGCCAGCACTACCAGCAACTGGGTGCCGTGGGCTCGCAGAGTGTCCTGCACCCGCCGAAGCCGCCGGAGCCGAAACGCAATTTCATCGTCGCCGAGAAAGTCGCGTCCGAGGTAAGAGTTGATGGTGGCAAACTGGTAAAGCTGCTCGTCGCGCCCAACGGCAATGGTGGTGTTGCGTAGCCGGCGCAGCAGCGAGTAGTTCCACTGGTTGTAGATGCGGATCAGCCATTCGCGAAATCCCAGTCGCTCCTCCGTATACCGCTCGATGGCAGTTTGGTACGTGTTGTCGAGCAGGGCTTCCTGGCTGAAACCCGGGAAAGAGCTGCGCTCCTCAAACCCGCCCAGCGGTTGTAGCTGCACGAAGTGAAACTCGGCTTGCAGAGCCGGCAATAGCAGCAACGCCAGCAGGCCGGAGAATAGAAAGTGTTTCAAGAGCATATCCGGCACGCAACGAACCCGCAGAAAGAAATAAACAGTGTCATGGTCGGATCTGCTCGTAGCGCTGAACGGCCCGCTCATGCAGCAGCTCGTTATAGTCGCGGTTGGTGGCGTTAGCCTCCTGCCACAAAGAATCCTGCAAGGCAGTGGACCGCTTCATTTTCTGCTCAATCTGCTGGATCTGTGCTGTGTCGGAGGCAGTGAGCGGAAAGAAGATGTTGTAGGCGCTGGCACTGAAGCCGTTGTCAAAGGTGCCCAGGTTATGCTGGGTGAACATCACCAGAATCACGCGTTGCTTCAGCATCTCAGTTTTGCGGTCCAGCTCACGCTCTACGGGGGGGCCACCGGGCTGCGTAGGGTCGCCGGGGCCTACTGCACGGTTGTAGTACCAGAACTGAAATTTCTCGTTGAACAGCTTGGGTAGGAACGGGTAAAATCCAATCATCCCCCAGCCAAAACTATCGGCTATAAGCAGTAGTTCGGGCTTTTGCTGGCCGGGTTTGGGCTCACTGAATACGATGCTGGGGTAGGCCATCTGGAATGGCTTCGGTCTTACCAGCAGATTCAGCGCATCTGCTACGTCGGCATCCGTGTCACGCGTGTTGTAAGTAACCTCCCGGCCTTCGGCATGGAAATCAGGCAGGTCAAGCTGGCCTTTACGCTCGATATAGCGAAACAGCGTGTCGGCGGCACGCGTGATTCCGTAGCCGCTCCAGTGAATACCACCGCGCGGAAACAGCGGATAGGCTGCGGTGTCTTTCCACTGCCGGAACACGCGTGCCAGGTCAACCATGTTGACTCCTTTGGTGCGCATTTCCCGGGCGTAGGCCGTGTAGTTGCTGGTGCTGCGCGGCAGGTGTTTGAAACGGTCGGGAAACTGCGTGCTGTAGAAATTAGCTTTGTCTGGGACGATGGCGAATACCAGCAGGATGTTGTGTTTGGCCAGCGTATCCTGCACGGCCTTGAACCGGCGCACGTTGCGCCCGATTTCAGCCTGGCCCTTGAAGTCCTGCCCTAAATAGGCCCGAATAGCGGTTTCATCCAGCAGAATGTTGTCGTCGCCAATGAGCACCTTACTAGCCTTGCCTACACTGAACAGCGAGTAAGCCAGCTGGTTACGCAGCCGAATAAACAGCTCCCGGAAGCCAATTCGGTCTTCCACGTATTTTTCCAGCGCCGACTGATAACTGTTGTCGAGCAGGCCTTCGGTCGTAAAGTCGGGATGCGGTGCCTGCTCCGCGTAGCCATCCAATTCTGCAGTTTTAATCCAATGGAACTGCGACTGTATTGCTGGCAGCATGAATAGCAGCAGCAATACACCTAGCAGTAGCTTTTTCAGCCGAGGAGAGGAAGAAGACGCCACGGCTTTAGAAGCGGAAATAAATGAACGGATTGAACGAGCTGCCCAGGATGGCCCCCGCGCTCAGCACCAGCAGCACGGCCGTGGCCACGCTCAGGCCCACGGCCCGGGGCAGCGCCAGCCGCTCGGCCGCCAGCAGGCCCACTTCCCAGCGCTCCACCCGTGGCAGCGCCGCCATAAACGAGAAGCCCGCCGCCAGCCCCAGTATTGCCCAGAACTCGGTGGTGAAGTAGGGCAGCGGTGCCAGCCCGCCCCCGAACATGCGCTCCAGATACGCCAGCGCCGCCGCCAAGCTCTCGGCCCGGAACAGCACCCAGCCCACCACCGTCACCAGGAACGTGGGCACCACGCTCAGCACGCCCAGCCGCTGCGAGACGCGCAGCAGAAACAGCCGGTCGAGCACCAGAAACAGCCCGTGGAAGGCGCCCCACACGATGAAGTTCCAGGCCGCCCCGTGCCAGAAGCCCGAGAGGATGAACACAGTCCACAGGTTGACATATAGCCGGCTCGGGCTCACGCGGTTGCCCCCGATCGGAATGTAGAGGTAGTCGCGCATCCAGCGCCCCAGCGTGATGTGCCAGCGCTGCCAGAACTCGGTGATGGAGCGCGACACGTACGGGTTGTTGAAGTTCTCGGGAAACTGGAAGCCCATAATCCGGCCCAGGCCGATGGCCATGTCGGAGTAGCCGGAGAAGTCGAAGTAGATCTGAAACGTGTAGGCCACGGCCCCGAGCCAGGCCAGCGGCGCCGACAGCTCGGCCGGGGCCAGGGCGAAAATGCGGTCAGCCTCCTGGCCCAGCACGTTGGCAATGAGCACCTTCTTGGCCAGGCCGAGGCCGAAGCGGAACAGGCCGGCCAGCTTGTGGTCGACCGTGTCAAAGGCGCGGCGGTCGGTGAGCTGGCCAGCAATTTCGTGGAAGCGCACGATGGGCCCGGCAATCATCTTGGGGAAAAGCATGATGTAGAGCAGGAAGTCCCAGAACGAGCGCAGCGGCCGGTTAACGCCGCGGTAGACGTCGATGGTGTAGGTGAGCTTTTCGAAGGTGAAGAAGGAGATGCCGATGGGCAGCACCACTTTCTGCCAGGTCAGGGCGGCCCCGCCCAGGGCGGTATTGACGGCGCTGGCGTTTTCGAGGAAGAAGTTGGCGTACTTGAAATAGAACAGCATGGCCACGTTGAGCACGATGCTGACGGTAAGGTAGATGCGCTTGTGCCAGGGTACTTCGGCGCGGTCCATGAAGCGGATAAGCACGAAGTTGACGACCACCGAGGCAAGGAACAGGGCCAGGAAGGGCAGCCCGCCCCAGGCGTAGAAGCCGAGGCTGGCCAGCAGGGCCACAGCATTCTTGAGCCGGTGCGGGGCCAGAAAGTACAGCAGCAGGAAGCCCGGCAGGAAATAGAAGAGAAAAAGCGTACTGCTGAAAACCATACGGGGCGCTGTAAACAGGGAAAATAGCGGCCGAAAATACAGCTTTACTCAATGCCTTAACCCAAAAAAACGCCGGCCCCGTCGGGGCCGGCGTTTTCTGCCGATAATTGCGCAGCCAAGTAAGCTAGTGCTTGCCTTTGCCGTGGCCTTTGCCATTTCCGTTGCCCTGGTTGCCATTGCCGTAGCCGAGCTTCTTGGCCTGGCCCGGAGGCAATCCTTTGCCGCTTTCCAGACGCTTCACTTGGCCCGGTGGCAGGCTGGCCGGATACTGCTGGCGGTGGCGGCCAATCAGTGACCAAGGCTGCGAACCCACGTAGTTGATAACCACGGGATGGAAGCTGCTGGGGTTGTAGCCGTTGAGGGTGCGTACGCGGGTCCAGCGCCCGTCGCGCTGCACGATGTACTGTTGGTCGCGCAGGTCGTAGTAGCCGGCGTACTCGGGTACGTAGTAGTACTGCGTGCCGGCGGGCGCGGCCGGGCCCCAGGATGGCGGGTTGATGTTGATGTTTACCTGAGCCTGGGCAGTATGCGTGAGGCCCTGCAGCGAAAGAGCCAGCAGGCCCGACAGCGCAAGTTTGGAAAGGAATTTCATGGACGAAGGAAAAGTAATGAAGAACAGGAAGTGCCTGATGTTATGCCCTTAACGGGGTGACAGGCGGCGGGTTGAGGGAGCGTTAGAACACCCGGCCGCGGCCGCCCCGGCCATTGCCAGGAGCCGGCTGCCCAGGTTGCTGTGGCTGGCCCGATTGGCCCGGCTGGCTGTATCCGCCCCGATTATCCCGCTCGTTTCGGTCGTTGCGGCCGTCATAGCCGTTGCGGTAGCCGTCGTTGTCGCGACGGCCATAGGCGGCAGGGGAGCGTTGCGGGTACTGTGGGCGGGCGGCGCTATACCCGTTGCGGTAGCCGCCGTAGGGGTTGGCCACGTAGCCGCGGCCGGGCCAGCTGCTGCCGTAGTAGCGGCCGGGGCGCACGCCCCACCGGTCGCAATAGGCGCGATGGTCGCGCAGGTAGCCCCAGGGCTGCCGGCCCACATATTGAATGACGACAGGATGGAAAAAGCGCGGGTCGTAGCCGGCGTAGCGCTGGGGCAGCCCCGGCGCACTCACCCACGAGTTGTAGTAGGGGTCGAAGAACAGGTAGGAACGGCTGTAGAGGTCGTAGTAGCCGTCGATTTCCGGGAGGTAGTAATACTGCACCTCGGGCCCCACGGCCGGCGCCCAGGCCGGAATGCCGGGGCCGTAGCCATATCCGCCCTGCGCGCGGGCCACCGGGCTGTGCAGCAACAGGCTTAGTCCCAACAGCACCAGGCCCGATTTCAGGAAGCGTTTCATAAAGCAGTGCAAAAAAGGAGTGTACCGGGGCTTACGCAAGAACAACGCCAACTCCGGCCGGCGCGAACCGCCGGCGGCCGGCAGCCCCGGCAAGAACTTTAGCTTCCGGCGGGACATTTCAGCTACCCTTGGTGTTATACACCGTCTGCCCCACTTCGTCCAGACGGCCCCTTTCCAGCCGGCAGCGCTAAAACTGCTGGCAAATAAGCTAGTGAGGGTGGCCTGCCGGAGCCGTTTTATGTACTTTTGCAGAATTATTCGCTTCGCTGCTGCATGGCCAAAAAATCAACCGCTGCTTCCGTTTCTTCCGCCGCTGCCACTAAACCGGCTGCGGCTGCCAAAGCTACCCCTCCGGCTAAGGTGGCGAAACCCACGGCCGCCGCTACTGAGTTGAAAGCCAAACCTGCCAAGGCCCCAAAAGCGCCCAAGTCGGTAGCGGCGGCCGTAGCCGATGGCACCAACCACCACAGCACCACCGCCGTGCAGGCCGTGCCGCGCCAGGAGCAGGTGAGCGAGGCCGTGCTGGAAAACCAGACCCGCATTGTGGGCCAGCTGCTGGGCCCGGCCGACCTGGAAGCGCCCTACATTGAAGTGTACGGCGCCCGGGAGCACAACCTCAAGAACGTATCCGTGAAGATTCCGCGTGGGCGGCTGGTGGTGTTTACCGGTATTTCGGGCTCAGGCAAGTCGTCGTTGGCCTTCGATACGATTTATGCCGAGGGCCAGCGCCGCTACATGGAGACGTTTTCGGCCTATGCCCGTAGCTTCATGGGTGGGCTGGAGCGGCCCGACGTGGACAAGATTGAGGGTCTGTCGCCGGTTATCAGCATCGAGCAGAAAACCACCTCGCGCAACCCCCGCTCCACCGTCGGCACCATCACCGAGATTTACGACTTTCTGCGCCTGCTCTATGCCCGCACCGCCGAGGCGTTCAGCTACGCCACGGGCCAGAAGATGATCCGGCAGTCAGACGACCAGATCATCAACTACATCCTGAAAGAGTACGACGGTAAGAAGATGGTGGTGTTGGCGCCGGTGGTGAAGGGCCGCAAGGGCCACTACCGCGAGCTGTTCCAGCAGGTAGCCAAGCTGGGCTTCACGAAGGTGCGGGTGGATGGCGAGCTGCTCGACATCACGCCCAAGATGCAGGTGGACCGCTACAAAATCCACGATATCGAAATCGTCATCGACCGGCTGGTGGTGAAAGAGGAGGACCGGTTCCGCCTCAGTGGCTCGGTGCAGAATGCCCTCACGCAGGGCAAAGGCACCATGCTGGTGCTCGACGCCGACAAGCAGAAGGACAACACCCAGTTCTTCTCCCGTTTCCTGATGGACCCGGCCACCGGCATTGCCTACGACGACCCGGCGCCCAACACGTTCAGCTTCAACTCGCCCTACGGTGCTTGCCCCACCTGCAACGGCCTGGGCGAGGTGCAGGAAATCACCGAGGAAACGGTGATGCCCGACAAAAAGCTCAGCATTAGCCGCGGCGGCATTGCGCCCCTGGGCGAGTACCGCGACATCTGGATTTTCCAGCAGCTGGGCCTGATTCTCAAGAAAAACAAAGCCAGCCTCAGCACGCCCATCGAAAAGCTGCCCGCCGAGCTGGTGGAGCGGCTACTCTACGGCGTGCCCGAGGACGAAGACGCCGACCCCAAAAAGGCCAACTACTCTGAGCCCTTCGAAGGCATCATCCCGTTTCTGCGTCGCCAGATGGAGTCGGAGTCCGACAACATCCGGGAGTGGATTCAGCAGTACACCCAGGCCAAGGAGTGCCCCGAGTGCCACGGTTTTCGCCTCAAAAAGGAGAGCCTGCACTTCAAAATCGCCGACCATCACATCGGGCAGTTGTCGGTGATGGATCTGAACGATTTGGCCGCGTGGTTTGAAGGGTTGGAAGACCGTCTCTCGGACCGCCAGAATCTGATTGCGCGGGAGTTGCTGAAGGAAATCCGCAAGCGCATCGGCTTCCTGCTGGAAGTGGGCCTCGACTACCTGAACCTGCACCGCTCGGTGCGCACGCTCTCGGGCGGCGAAAGCCAGCGTATCCGCCTCGCCACCCAGATTGGTACGCAGCTGGTAGGCGTGCTCTACATCATGGACGAGCCCAGCATCGGCCTGCACCAGCGCGACAACGAGCGGCTCATCAAGGCCCTGCAGCATCTGCGCGACCTGGGCAACTCGGTCATCGTGGTGGAGCATGACAAGGACATGATCCTGCACGCCGACCACGTGTTGGACATTGGTCCCGGCGCGGGCATCCACGGCGGCCAGATCGTGGCTCAAGGCACGCCCTCCGAAATCTTCACCTCTGGCTCGCTCACCTCGCAATACCTCAGCGGGCAGAAGCACATTGAGCTGCGCAAGAAAAAGCGCGCTGGCGAAGGCAACGAGCTGGTGCTGCGCGGTGCCAAAGGCCACAACCTCAAAAACGTGACGGCCAAATTCCCGCTGGGCAAGCTCATTGCCGTCACGGGCGTGTCGGGCTCGGGCAAGTCCTCGCTCATTCACGATACGCTGTACCCCATTCTCAACCAGCACTTCTTCAACGCCAAGCGCGAGCCGCTGGCCTACGATAAGATTGAGGGTCTGGAGTTTATCGACAAGGTGATTGAGGTGGACCAGTCGCCGATTGGGCGCACGCCACGCTCCAACCCGGCCACCTACACCGGCGTGTTCACCGAAATCCGCCAGCTGTTTGCCAACCTGCCCGAGGCCAAAATCCGCGGGTATGGGCCGGGGCGCTTTTCCTTCAACGTGAAGGGCGGGCGCTGCGAAACCTGTGAGGGCGCCGGCATGCGCACCATCGAAATGAACTTCCTGCCCGACGTGCACGTGCCCTGCGAAACCTGCAAAGGCCGCCGCTACAACCGCGAAACGCTGGAAGTGCGCTTCAAAGGCAAGAGTATCACCGACGTGCTGGACATGACCGTGGAAAAGGCCGTGGAGTTCTTCGAATTCCAGCCCCGTATCCTGCGCAAAATCCAGACCCTGAACGAAGTAGGCCTGGGCTACCTCACCCTGGGCCAGCAGGCCACTACGCTTTCGGGAGGCGAGGCCCAGCGCGTAAAACTGGCCACCGAGCTCAGCAAAAAAGACACCGGCAAGACGTTCTACATCCTCGACGAGCCCACCACCGGCCTGCACTTCGAAGACATCAACCACCTGTCCGTAGTCCTGCACAAGCTCGCCGACAAGGGCAACACCGTCCTCATCATCGAGCACAACCTGGACCTGATCAAGGTAGCCGACCACCTCATCGACATCGGGCCCGAGGGTGGCGGAGCGGGCGGCACCATCGTGGCCCAGGGCACGCCCGAGCAGGTAGCCAAGTCCGGCAAAGGCCACACCAGCCGCTTCCTGGCTGAGGAGCTGAAGCTCAGCAAATACGCCGAGGCATAAAGCAACAACCGCATATCTGAAAACGGCCGGCTCCCGCGTGGGGGCCGGCCGTTTGGCGTTATTAGGTGTGGTGCGGCTGTGGCACCTGCGCAGCCTCGTACGCCTGCGTTAGCCGCCGGTAGCGGCGCTGGTACAGCCTGAACGCCGGAAACAGCAGCAGCGGCATCAGCCGCAGCAGCGACGGGTGCACCGCCGGCACCAGCGCCAGCAGTGCCGACACCAGGAACACTGCCGGCGACAACAGCGCCCGTACGGGGTCGAGGTCGGGGTGTTGCTGCTCGTGGGGCGCTACCAGGTGGCTGGCCGGATTGCGCAGGTAGCGCTGTAGCAGCGTCTGCATCAGGCCCGTTAAGATGATGTTGAGCGCATACAGCACCCACGGCGTGCTCAGCATGCCATATTCGCTCTGGAAGGCCGTAGTGAAGGGCATGAGCACGATGCTAAGCAGAAACAGCATGTTCAGCCACAGCAGCCTGGGCGTGGTGTGCAGCACAAACCGGAAAATGCGGTGGTGAGCCAGCCAGTACACCGCAATGATGAAAAAGCTCAGGAAGAACCCGACAAACTTGGCCGTCAGTTCGAGCAGGCCCTGCAGGGCGGCGTGCTCGGTGCGGTGGTGCAGCTCCGGCACTTTTATCTCGATGGCCAGCAGCGTAATGGCAATGGCAAACACCGCATCCGTAAACAGAATCACGCGTTCCAGCTGAAATACGTCGCGGTTGTGCTGAGATTTTTCGTTGCCGTCCATAGCGGAAGTGGGGGAGTAAAGGCTGCTAAAGTAGCAGAAGCCTGCGCCAAATACCCAAAAAAAGCGGCCACCCCAACGGTGGCCGCTCAACAGAAGCGGCCACCGTTGGGGTGGCCGCCAGCGACGCTACTGTCCTACCGACATAACCTTCCGGCCCGCGCCATTTTACATGCCGCGGACCTCACAAGCTCCGGCTAGCTCTGCGTGGGCCGCGGCCGGTCAGTTGGAAGGATCCGTGGTGCCCGGGGCCGTAGGTGCGTTGGTGGAATCAGTATTTATGGACGGCTCCGAAGCCACTCCCATCGTGTCGGCCCCGGCAACGGATTCGCCTTTCACCATTTCGTCGGCATGGCGCTCATTGGAGCAGGAAGCCGCCGAAAGCAACACGGCCACAGCGGCCAGATTCAACAGAATACGTTTCATGGATGAAGGTTTTGGTGGCGAGCTAGGGCCGTAACCTGAGCAGCAGAATGCGGCTAATTGCAATTGGGTTTCCTAACTAAACGGCCTGATTTCAGGCAAGGTTGCTGCAGATCAGCTGTTTCAAAAAAGTAAATGCCCGGTTTGCGCGAGGCAAACCGGGCATTACTGGTATTGGCTTACTGCTGCCGCTACTGAGCCATAGTCGAGGAATCGGCCGCCATAGCCGAATCGGGGCTGGCCGTCACGGTCGGGCCGGCCTCGTTGTCGATAACAGTTGCATCGGCCTCAACGCCACCGTTGGCGGCGGCCTCATCCATGTTGGATACAGCCTCGCCGGCCGTGCCATCAGTGCGTTTTTCACCGCAGCTGCTAAACGACAGGGCGGCCATCAAAAGGGCAAAAGAAAAAAAGCGCGTTTTCATAAACAGTTGAATGGTAGGTGATAAGAAAGAACGGGAATTATTTAGGGAGCTGATCGGCCAGCTTATCGGCCGCGTCGCGGTGGGTTTTGAGCGTTGACAGCTGGCTAGCGGCAAAGGTGCGGATGTCGCCGTCGTAGGCGTCGTCGCTCATGTCGTCGAAGTCGTCGATACTGGCTTTGTGCACTTCTTCCAGCAGCTCCAAGTATCTGCGGTCGAAGGCCGGGCCATTGAGGGCCGTCAGCTCGCCGGCCTGCTTGGCCTGGTCGGCCCCCAGGCCTTTGGGCAGCACCAGGCCTTTCTTAGTGGCCAGCTGCGTGAGGGCGGCCTGCATCGTGCCGTGCTGGCCGGTGATCATCTGCGCTAGGTATTTCACATCGGGCGAGGTGGCTTTGCGCTGGGCAATCTGGCTGATTTCCATGTCCAGCATCGAGCGGCTGGCGGCCGTCACCACAAACTCCGCGTCCTGCTTCTGCCGCTCGGTCACATTGGCGTCGCCGATGCTTTTTTCGTTCTGGAAGATGGCCTCCGCCACGGGGTCTTTCGTGCTTTCGGTGTTGCAGGCGCTGAGCGCGAGCAGGGCGGCTGCCGCGCAGGGCGCAAAGGAAAAACGCATACTATCAGAGGTTTGAAGGGCAGGGGGAAAGTTTTTCAGGCTATACGGCCGGTTGCGCCGGTGGTTGGGAAACAGCGAGAATCAGGCCCTCAAAAAAAAGTTCCGCAGGCCGCTTAAACTATATAGTGCGTTGTGCTTCCAAGCAACGAAACCCCGGGAGTTTCACTACACGCCAACATCTTTTCTTCTTCCTAAGCCACTCGTCCCCATGAAAGCCTCTTTCCGCTCCCTCAGTCTGGCTGCCCTCACGGGCGGCGTGCTCCTGTTCAGCACCGCCTCCTGCAACAAAGACAACGACCCGGCCGCCCCCGAAAGCGTGGTATCGGCCGAGGATTCCGGTGCCGCTGAAGACGAAACCGGCAGCCTCAACGACCTGGTAGAAGCCGCCGCTCCCGCCGATGCCAGCCTACCGAACGGCGCCGTCGCCGAGCCTGCCGACCTGGCCCGCGTGCTTTCAGGCTGCGCCACCCGCACTTGGAACCCCGCCACCCGCACCCTTACCCTCGACTTCGGCACCACCAACTGCATCAGCCCCAACGGCGTGGCGCACCGCGGCAAAATCGTAGCCGTCTTCACCGGCCCGTTCCGCCAGCAGGGCTCCACCGTCACCATCACGCTCGTCGACTACTTCCGCAACGACAACCAGCACACCGGCACCCGCGTCATCAGCAACCTCGGCGACGGTTCCTACTCGCTCAACGTGCAGAACGCCAGCGTCATCAAAACGGATGGCACCCACTCCTGGACTTCGCAGCGCGTCTACACCCGCCGCGCCGGCCAGGCCACCCGCACCATCCTCGACGACCAGTACTCGGTGACGGGCAGCGCCAGCGGCACCAACCGCAACAACGTGCAGTACACGGCCACCATTCAGCAGCCATTGCTCAAGGTGTTTACGGCTGGCTGCGCCCGGTTCTTCACGGCCGGCACCGTTAGCATCGAGAATTCGCGCGGCAAAAGCCTGCTCCTCAACTACGACCCCACCGGCACCCAGGCCTGCGACAATATTGCGTCCGTGACCTGCAACGGCCGCACGCGCACCATCCGGTTGGGCGGGCGCTAGAATTCGGTTTCAACCTACACGAAATGGCCGCCCTGCAAGTGCAGGGCGGCTATTTCGTTGTCTGAGCCAGTCGGAGTAAAAAGCCTATAACTGCTGATTGCGCAGCAGCACCTCGGCCAGCAGCATATCCTCTGGCGTCGTGATTTTGAGGTTGCGGTAGTCGCCTTCCACGATATGAATGGCGTGCAGGTCCTCTACCACGCTGGCGTCGTCGGTGAAGGTGCTGAGCTCCGGCAACTGGTAGGCCCGGCGCAGCAGGTTGATTTCGAAGCACTGCGGCGTCTGTACCAGCCGCAGCCGGGCCCGGTTCAGGGCGTAGGAACCCTGCTGGCTCAGGTTGCGCACCGAGTCCTTGGGCACCACGGCCGCCACCGCCGCGCCGTGGTTGTACGCAGCCTCGAAGGTGCTTTCTATCACCCGGTTGGGCGTGAGGGGCCGCACGCCGTCGTGCACGGCCACGGTGCCGGCAGCCTCGTCGGCCAGCAAGACCAGGCCGCACTTCACCGAGGCCCAGCGCGTAGCACCGCCAACAACCAGCTCGTGCGGCGGCACCTGCGCGTGTTGGGCACACAGCGCCTGCCAGGTAGCCACCTGCTCGGCGGGCAGCACCACAATCAGCCGGCGCACACCCAGCGCGGCATCAGCAAAGCGGCGCAGCGTGTGCAGTAGCACCGGCTCACCGAGGAGCGGCAGAAATTGCTTGGGCTGCTCGGTGCCCATGCGCGAACCGCTGCCGCCGGCTACCAGAATGGCAAAGCGGTGATGTGGAGAAGAGGAAGCAGATGCCACAGGCGAGAAAGAAAAGAAATCAGTTCGGCCGTAAAAGTAAACGCCCGGCCGCTGAAAGCGGCCGGGCGTTTGTGCGTAGCGCAGAAACCCGGTGTCCGGGCGCTGCTATCTACGGCAACAATCTACAGAATCAGCATGGCGTCGCCATAGCTGAAAAACTTGTATTTCTCCTTGATAGCCAGCTTATAAGCCTCAATCAGCAGCTCGTGGCCGGCGAAGGCCGAGGCCATCATCATCAGCGTGCTTTCTGGGGTGTGGAAGTTGGTGAGCAGGCAGTTGGCGATTTTGAAATCGTACGGCGGGAAGATAAACCGGTCTGTCCAACCCTCGTTGGCCTTCAGGCGCAGGTTAGCCGAAACCGACGACTCCATGGCGCGCATCGACGTGGTACCAACGGCGCACACGCGCTTCTTGGCATCCAGCGCCTTATTCACCACCGTGGCTGTCGAGCCGGGCACGAAGAAGTTCTCCGAGTCCATTTTGTGCTTGGTCAGGTCTTCCACATCCACGGGGCGGAAGGTGCCGAGGCCTACGTGCAGCGTTACGGGTGCCACTTCCACTCCTTTGATTTCCAGGCGCTTCAGTACCTCACGGGTGAAGTGCAGGCCGGCCGAAGGCGCGGCTACGGCGCCGGTGTTCTTGGCGTAGATCGTCTGGTAGCGCTCTTTGTCGGCGGGCTCGGCTTCGCGGGTGATGCTCTCGCGGGGCAGCGGCGTTTCGCCGAGGTTGTGCAGGGCTTTGTAGAACTCCTCGTCGGTGCCATCAAACAGGAACTTGATGGTGCGGCCGCGGGAGGTGGTGTTGTCGATTACTTCGGCTACCACTTCGCCTTCCTCATCAAAGTACAGCTTGTTGCCGACGCGGATTTTGCGGGCCGGGTCTACCAACACGTCCCAAAGGTGAATTTCCTTGTTCAGTTCGCGCAACAGAAACACTTCAATCTTGGCGCCGGTCTTCTCCTTGTTGCCGTAGAGCCGGGCCGGAAACACCTTGGTGTCGTTGACCACGAATACGTCGCCTTCGCCGAAATACTCAATGATATCCTTGAACACGCGGTGCTCGATCTTGCCGGTGCTGCGATGCAGCACCATCAGGCGCGATTCGTCACGGTTCTTGGCCGGGTGCTGGGCAAGCAGGGCCTCGGGTAGTTCGAATTTGAATTCGGTGAGCTTCATAGGGTCAGGAACGGCAATAGCTGGGGAAGCTAACGAAAATTTGAGCCGGCGAAAGTACATAGATTTGCCGGATTAATCGGTATTTTTCGGGCGAAAAGGTTAAAGGACGTCATGCTGAGCTTGTCGAAGCATCTCTACTGTGGGTAATCAGAATTACTTTGGCGGTAGAGATGCTTCGGCAGGCTCAGCATGACGTTCTTTGTTTCATCAAAAAAGAAACCAATTCCAGCTCTCACTTATGAAAGCATTGCGCCTGACTCTGGAAAGCTTCCGCTTCGCGTGGCAAGCCCTCAAAGCGAACCTTCTGCGCACAATCCTTTCGCTGCTGGGCGTCACGGTGGGCATTTTCGCCATCATTGCCGTGCTTACCGTCGTCGATTCGCTGGAGGCCAACGTGCGCCAGAGCATGAGCTTCGTTGGCGACAAGGTGATTTACGTGATGAAAATGCCCTGGACCTTCGACCAGCCTGACTACCCGTGGTGGCGCTATTTCCAGCGGCCGGCGCCCACCGTGCGCGAGTTCCGCGAGCTGCAGCGCATGCTCTCCGACAACCAGCGGGGCGTGGCCCTGTATGCCGCTACCGGCGGCAACACCCTGCGCATGGGCTCCAACAGCATGGAAGGCTGCGCGCTGATGGGGGTCTCGTTTGAGTACCGCACCGTGTCGGATTTGCCGATTGCGGAGGGGCGCTACTTCACGCAGCAGGAGATTGACGCCGCCCGCAACGTGGCCATCGTGGGGGCCGATATTGCCACCAACCTGTTTCCGAACGGCTCGGCGCTGGGCAAGCAGTTCAAGGCCAAAGGGCTGTCTTTCACCATCATTGGGGTGGTGAAGAAGGAGGGCAAGAAGATCATCGACACGCCCAGCAACGACACCAACTGCATCATTCCGTTCGGGTCGTTCACCAAGATGTTTGCCCTGAGCACCAACGGCTTTACGGGCGTGACGCCCACCATTGCCGTGAAGGGCCGCGAAGAAGACACCGGCCTGCTCGACCTGGAGTACGAAATGAAGGGCCTGCTGCGCAACATCCGCACCCTCAAGCCCCGCGAGGAAGACAACTTCGCCCTCAACCGCCCCGAGATGATTGCCAACATGGTGGGCAAGCTCTTTTCCGTCATCGGGCTGGCCGGCTGGGTGATTGGGGGCTTTGCCATGGTGGTGGGCGGCTTCGGTATTGCCAACATCATGTTTGTGTCGGTGAAGGAGCGCACCAATATCATCGGCATTCAGAAGTCGCTGGGGGCCAAAAACTACTTTATTTTGTTCCAGTTTCTGTTTGAGGCCGTGTTCCTGTGTTTGCTGGGCGGCGCCACCGGCATCTTCCTGGTCTGGCTGATTACGCTGGTGCCGCAGGACGCCATGCCGCTCACGCTCTCGGCCTGGAACATCACGCTGGGCCTCACCGTGTCGGTGGTGATTGGTATGCTGGCCGGCATCATTCCGGCCGTGCTGGCTGCCAACCTCGACCCCGTTATTGCCATCCGGAGCAAGTAGGGCGTTTGGCGAAAGCGGCCTCCGCCCGGACCTGTCGCCATTTCGTAATGATATGGCTATTTAGTGTTAACAAATCGTTAACTTGCCTGTCCGTACTTTTGGTCGCCCCGTTCTCGCGGGGCGGCTTTCTTTTTTTCAAATTCCCCCCTTTTCCTTTTTGGCCCTCGGCGCCCTGCCGGCCGCCATTAGTAAGTAGCGTACCAGATTATGACCAAGCTTAAGAAGACCAGCCGCACCAAGGTGGCCGATGAAGTACTGAACGCCGGGAGCGGGCAGACCATCATGCAGCCCAACGTAAACGACAATAAAGTTAAGACCATCAGCGACATCCGCGAGCAGACCCACGGCGAGCGGACGGTGCAGGTAGACGACGAGCAGCGCATCCGCAAGGCGTTTGTCGATAAAGACTGGAACGAAATCAAGATTGCCGACTCCTGGCAGATCTTCAAGGTGATGGCCGAGTTCGTGGAGGGCTTCGAGAAAATGTCCAAAATCGGCCCCTGCGTATCCATCTTCGGCTCGGCCCGCACCAAGGCCGATAACCCGTACTACAAGATGGCCGAGGAAATTGCGGCCAAGCTGGTGCGCCACGGCTACGGCGTTATCACGGGCGGTGGCCCCGGCATCATGGAGGCCGGCAACAAGGGCGCCCACTCGGAGGGCGGCCGCTCGGTGGGCCTCAACATTGAGCTGCCTTTCGAGCAGTTCAACAACATCTACATCGACCCCGACAAAATCATCAACTTCGACTACTTCTTCGTGCGGAAGGTGATGTTTGTGAAGTACGCGCAGGGCTTCATCGGCATGCCCGGCGGCTTCGGGACGCTGGACGAGCTGTTTGAGGCCATCACGCTGATCCAGACCAAGAAAATCGGGCGTTTCCCCATCGTGCTGGTGGGCACCAAGTACTGGCAGGGCATGTTCGACTGGATTCAGCAGGTGATGCTGGAAGACGAGCAGAACATCTCGCCCGAGGACATGAACCTGGTGCAGCTGGTAGACGACGCCGAGTCGGCCGTGAAAATCATCGACGATTTCTACAGCAAGTACCTGCTGTCGCCGAACTTCTAAATCACGGATTTAGCCGGATTTATCGGATTGCACGGATTCGTTTTGGGCAGTCTGATGACCAGGCCGGATGCACGTAAGGAGAAGCCGCTTCCAACGAAGCGGCTTTTTCGTTGTTCTTTAGTGCCCGCATAACGCACCCATAGCCTGCTCCTTCCGTGTCTGCCTCCGTGAAATCCGACGAATCCGTGTCAACCCGTGAATTTGACTACCTGATTGTGGGTGGCGGGGCGGCGGGCCTGAGCCTGGCCTACCACATCAGCCAGGAGCCGCGCCTAGCCGGCAAGCGGGTGCTGCTGCTGGAACCCGAGGCCAAAGACCAGAACGACCGGACCTGGTCGTTTTGGACCGATGGGCCGATGCTGTTCGATGGTATTGTGGCGCACGAATGGGAGCAGCTGGCGTTCCGCAGCCCCGGTTTCGAGCAGGTATTTCCATTGAAGCGCCACCGCTACAAGATGATTCGGGGGCTGGATTTCTACCGGTTTGTGCGGGCGGCGCTGGCGGCTAATCCGCAGCAGTTCACGCTGGTGACGGCAGCAGTTGAGACGCTGGAAAACACGCCCGAGGGCGTGCGTGCCACCAGCCCGGCCGGCACCTACACCGCCCGCTACACCTTCGACAGCCGCCCGCCGCAGCTGCAGCCGCAGCCGCAGAAGCACCGCTACCTGCTGCAGCATTTTGTGGGCTGGGAGGTGGCAACCGACCACGACGCATTCGACCCTGCCACGGTGGAATTCATGGATTTCCGGGGCGAGCAGCACCAGGAGGCGCGCTTCATCTACGTGCTGCCGTTCAGCAAACGGCGGGCGCTGGTGGAGTACACGCTGTTTTCGGCGCAGGTGCTGCCGCAGGCGGAGTATGAGCACGCCATGCGCGCCTATCTGGAGCAGCTGGGCATAACGGATTTCCGGATTGAGGCAGTGGAGATTGGCGCCATCCCGATGACCGACCATCCCATGCCTGCGTCGGCGGGGCCGAACATCATCAACCTGGGCACGCGGGCCGGGCGGGCCAAGCCCAGCACCGGCTACGCCTTCAAGCGCATCCAGGAGCACTCGGTGCGGCTGGTGGCCGCGCTGGCCGCCACCGGCCAGCCCCCGCACAACCTCACCGGCGACCGGTGGCAGTTTGGCATGTTCGATGCGTTGCTTCTGGATATCATGCAGCGGCGCGGCGAAACCACGCGCGACATCTTCACTGAACTGTTTCGCCACAACCCGGTGGAGCGCATCTTCGACTTCTTGGACGAGCGCACCTCGGCCCTGACCAACCTGCGGGTGATGAACTCCGTGACGCCCTGGCCGTTTCTGCGCTCCATCGGGCACGTGCTGCGGGGCCGGCCCGGGCAGCGTAAGGCCTAAGAGGCTTTGGCGAACAATGTAGAGACGCAATATTTTGCGTCTAGTCGTTGCTGAAGTTGTTTAAAGCAACCTTCCGTTCAACGACGATACGCAAAATATTGCGTCTCTACATCGTGCTGCATGCCAATAGACTAATTCAAAAAGCTTCTAAGCGCTACCTAACTGCCAACGATTCTTCGCTTTCCAGAAACGCGCGGGCGGCCTGCACGGTGGCCGGCGTGAGCGGCTGTAGGGTAGGAACTGAGGCCGACAGGTTGAGCAGGTAGCCGCCGGGCAGCGCCAGCAGGTTGTCGAGGTCGTGGGTGATGCAGAGTACGGTGCGCTGCTGCTCCTGCACCCAGCTCAGCAGCAGATCGAACACGCGGCGGCGGTAGTATACATCAAGCTGCTGGGTGGGCTCGTCGAGCAGGTAGAGGGGCGCATCCTGCAAACTGAGCTGGGCCAGCCACACCAGCTGCTGCTCGCCGCCGGAGAGCAGCGAGAAGTCGCGCCCGGCGAGGTGGGCGCCGCCTACGTGGGCCAGAGCGGCATCGGCCAGCTGATAATCGGTAGTAGAGTAGGCGCTGAGCAGGCCGTGGTGGCGGTAACGGCCCATCACCACCAGTTCCCGCACCCGAATCGGGAAACCCACGGTGGTGCGCTGGGGCAGATAAGCCAGATGGCCATCGGCGGCCGGGCGGCGGAGCGTGCGCAGGTCGTGACCACCGACCTCAATAGTGCCTTGGTAGGGAATCTGGCCGGTAAGGGCCCGGAACAGGGTGGTTTTGCCGCAGCCGTTGTGCCCCACAATGGCCACAAAAGCGGGCTCAGTCACGCACAAAAAAAGGTTGCGGAGCAGAACACGCTGTTCATACCCCGCAACCAGATTTTCGACAGAAAGTATTGAGTACTGAGACATGCGTATTTAGGCCATACCGCCTGAAAAACGGGCTTATGCCAATACTAATTACTCAGTACTGCATACTCAATACTACTGCTAGTATTCGTCTTCGTTGAACATGAAGTCTTCTTTGGTCGGATAGTCCGGCCAAACTTCCTCGATGTTTTCGTAAGGCTGGCCATCATCCTCCAGGGCCTGCAGGTTTTCCACTACCTCCATCGGGGCACCCGAGCGAATGGAATAGTCAATCAGTTCGTCCTTGGTGGCAGGCCAGGGAGCGTCTTCAAGGTACGAAGCGAGTTCCAGCGTCCAATACATAGTGGTGTGGGCTACTTAAAAAAGGTGGTCGAATGAAAAACTCCGGCTATCAAAAACCCGGCCGGGACGGATAAGCTGACAACGTGGCTTGGCCTGCGGCGAATCCGGCCGTCAGCTTTCGGCAGCCAACGTAAGATAACCGCTAAGGTTGTGCTACGCAACCAATCGTTGCCGCAATAGCGTAATCAGCTCGTTTTTAGTTCTGATTTTACGGTCGAAGGCCCGGATTTTTCCCTGCAGCATCTGCCGGAACGCGTCGTTGGCGGGAGCCGCGCTCAGCTTGTCGAGGTTGTCTTGGAGCGTTTCCTTCTCTTGCTGGTCGTATTTGATGAAGTCGCGCAGGGCCTGCACCCGCAGATTCACCTGCTCTTCGGGGGCCGCGGCAGCGTTTTCGGGGCGCTTGCGGATGAAGTGCTCCAGGGCGCTCATCTCAAACACCTTGTCGCAGGCCAGAATAAACTGCTCCCACACCCGGTCCGACTCCTCGCCGCGCACCGGGCCCACCGTTTTCCAGGCGGCCTGCAGCTCTTTGGCGCGTGTCACGGCCTCGTGCATGGGCCGGCCCAGCAGGGCAGTGGCCTCCGTCACGAGGGCGCGCTTGCGGGTCAGGTTGTCGTCCATAAAGTTCTCCTTGGCATCGGTGCGCTTGCTGTCGATGTGCACCTTCAGGCGCTCAAAGAACAGGTTGTGCGCCGCCCGAAACTGCGTCCAGAGGTCGTTGGCCTGCTTGCGGGGCAAGGAGCCTCCTACTTCCTTCCAGGCCTGCTGCAGCTGCTTGAGCTTGGCCGTGGTGTTCTCAAAATCGTCGGAATTCTGCAGTGCCTCGCTCTGCCGGATCAGCACTTTGTACTGGTCGGCGGCGTGGTTGGTCATGGCCTTCTTCTCGTTCTGGAAGGCCTTGCGCTTCTGGAAAAACTCGTCGACGGCCAGCCGGAAGCGGGTTTCCAGCTCGTCGGTGAGCTGCTTATCCACGGGGCCGGTCTTGATCCAGGCCTGGCGCAGTTCGTGCACTTGCTCGCCGGCCGTGGCCCAGTCGAGGGTGTTGCGCATCTCTTCGGCCTGCTCGATGAGGCTGATTTTGGTGGCCAGGTTCTTTTCGCGGTTGCGGGCCACGGTCACCTTAACGGCTTCCTCGGCTTCGGTGAGGCGGCGGTGCAGGCTCTCGAAGTCGCCGAGGCCGTCGTAGCTGGCCACCTGGTCTTTCAGGTGTAGGGCCTTCATCAGGAAGGAGCCCTTATTTTCCGATTCCTCGATTTTCTCGAGCAGGTCTTCTACTTTGGCCCGGAACAGGCGGAAACGGTTGGCAAAATACAGTAAAGAGGCATCGGGGGATTCCTTAACCTGGCCGACCTGGCGGGCGGGCAGCTCCATAAACGGCCGGAGCCACACCTGGTCGCCTTCGACATAGCCATAGAGGCGGGCATCGGCCAGCAAGTGGTCTTGTTGTTCCATAATCTGATAACGCGAGAGCGAATAGGTGGTGTGATTGGAAAAGCGCGGCGGCAACACTCAGGGTGGAAAGATGGGCAAGTTTACGGCATGTTGCAACAATAGGCCCCGGCGGGCCGGGTAGCAAACTCCGTGGGCCCTGCCTACCTTTGGCGACTCCGGCGGGCAGTTGCGGCCTATCTGGCCGAACGTAGCCCTAAATCAGAAGGTTGGGCTACACGGGCCGGAGCAGACGGCTCAGCGGTTGAAAATAGCATTTTTCAGCCAAAGCGTCAGCCTGCCGGGTTTCAGTGCCACCGCTACACACTTCTTCTCTATGAGCGACCAGCCAACTATTATCTTTTCGATGGCCGGGGTCACCAAGGTGTACCCGCCCCAGAAACAGGTTCTCAAAAACATCTACCTGTCGTTTTTCTACGGCGCCAAAATCGGCGTGCTCGGCCTCAACGGCTCGGGTAAGTCGTCCCTGCTCAAGGTCATTGCCGGGGTTGATAAGCAGATTCAGGGCGACGTGGTATGGTCGCCGGGCTACTCGGTGGGCTACCTGGAGCAGGAGCCCCAGCTCGACCCCACCAAAACGGTGCTGGAGGTAGTGCAGGAGGGCGTGGCCGAAACGGTGGCGCTGCTCAAGGAGTTCGAGGAAATCAATGAAGCCTTTGGCGGCGAAGACCCCGACTTCGACAAGCTGCTGGAGCGCCAGGGTACCGTGCAGGAGCGCCTCGACCAGCTCGACGCCTGGAACCTCGACAGCAAGCTGGAGCGCGCCATGGACGCCCTGCGCACGCCCGACGCTGACGCCATCATCGGTAACCTTTCGGGTGGCGAGAAGCGCCGGGTGGCCCTGTGCCGCCTGCTGCTGCAGGAGCCCGACGTGCTGCTGCTCGACGAACCCACCAACCACCTCGACGCCGAGAGCGTGCTGTGGCTGGAGCAGCACTTGCAGCAATATAAAGGCACCGTCATTGCCGTAACCCACGACCGGTACTTCCTCGACAACGTGGCGGGCTGGATTCTGGAGCTGGACCGCGGCGAAGGTATTCCGTGGAAGGGCAACTACAGCTCGTGGCTGGAGCAGAAGTCCAACCGCCTGGCGCAGGAAGAGAAAACCGAGAGCAAGCGTCAGAAAACGCTGCAGCGCGAGTTGGAGTGGGTGCGTATGTCGCCGAAAGCGCGCCAGGCCAAGAGCAAGGCCCGCGTGGCCGGCTACGACAAGCTGGTGAGCGAGGAAGCCAAGGAAAAGGAGCAGCGCCTGGAGCTGTTTATTCCGGACGGCCCGCGCCTGGGCGGCCAGGTGATTGAGGCCAACGGCATTACGAAGGCCTTCGGCGACAAGCTGCTGTTCCAGGACCTGAGCTTTGCGTTGCCGCAGGGCGGTATCGTGGGCATCATCGGGCCGAACGGCGCCGGCAAGTCCACGCTGTTCCGGTTGATTACCGAGCAGCTACAGCCCGACGCCGGCAGCTTCGCGGTGGGCCCCACAGTGCAGTACGCCTACGTCGATCAGCAGCACGACACGCTGGACGGCACTAAATCGGTGTTTGAAACCATTTCGGGCGGCACCGAAACCATGCTGCTGGCCGGCCGCCCCATCAACTCGCGCGCCTACGTCAGCAACTTCAACTTCCGCGGCGGCGACCAAGAGAAGAAGGTCGGCAGCCTCTCGGGCGGCGAGCGGAACCGGGTGCACTTGGCCACCACGCTCAAGCAGGGCGCCAACCTGTTGCTGCTCGATGAGCCCACCAACGACCTGGACATCAACGCCATTCGGGCCCTGGAAGACGCCTTGGAGAACTTCGCCGGCTGCGCCGTTATCATCAGCCACGACCGGTGGTTCCTCGACCGCCTCGCCACCCACATCCTGGCCTTCGAGGGCGACTCGCAGGTGGTATGGTTTGAGGGCAACTTCTCGGACTACGAGGAAGCCAAGCGTAAGCGCCTCGGCGACGTGGAGCCCAAGCGTGTGCGCTACCGCAAGCTGGGCTAGGCGGCCTGTTCCTGCCCCATAGCAACGTCCTCTTCTGGCCTTGGCCGGGAGAGGACGTTTTGGTTTCTGGGGGAGAATGGTGTTTGGGAAAACAGACGGTCATGCTGAGCGAAGGCGCAGCATCTCTACCGCTTCGTTGCAGTCGTAATCCAACGAAGCGGTAGAGAGGCTTCGACTACGGCTGCGCCTTCGCTCAGCATGACCGTCTGTTTTCCGACCTGCCCCACCTCAGTGCGGCATGTGGCTGATTTTGGCTTCGTCGAGGTCCAGCTGGGCTTCCTGGTGGCGGAGCATTTCTTCCTCGAACACGTCCTCGCGGCGCAGCACGAACAGCTCCTCGCGCTGCACGCGCAGCACGTCCAGCAGCACCTGGTGGTAGCGTTGCAGGGCCTGGCGCTTGGAGTCGTCGTAGTCGAGAGCTTCTAGCAGGTTGTTGGTGCGCTGGGCTTCGGCCTGCATGCGCTGCTGGAGGGCCCGGATCAGCTCATTTTCCTGCATATCAACTACGTAGTACTTCTGCATATGGGCCAGAGCCGCCTGGCGCAGGTGCAGCCGGATGCCGGCTTCCTGGGCATCGGTGGGCATACGCTCCTCCAGCTTTTCCACGCCGGTGGCGCGGATGAGCAGCGGCAGCGTGAGGCCCTGAAACACGAGCGTCACCAGAATAACCACGAAGGTGATGAACAGCATCAGGTTGCGCTGCGGAAATTCCTGCCCGTTGCTCAGCAGCAGTGGCACCGACAGCGCCGAGGCCAACGACACCACCCCGCGCATGCCGGCCCAGCCGATAATCAGCGGCCCCTGCCAGCCGGGGCTGGTTTCGTGGGTGCGGATGCTGCGAAACAGCCAGCGTGGTATAAATGCCGCCGGAAACATCCACAGCAGCCGAATGACGATGACAATGGCGCTGATAATCAAGCCGTACGTAATGGCCTGCCCCAGCGAGTACGTGCCCAGGCCCTCCACCGCCACCGGCAGCTCCAGCCCGATGAGGATGAACACCAGCCCGTTGAGGGCGAAGCCCACGCTGGCCCACACGCTGGTGGCCTGCAACCGGGTGTCGGCATCGAACACGCGGTGCGAGCGGAAGGAAAGCAGCAGCCCGCCGCTCACCACGGCCAGTACCCCCGAGAAGTGAAATTCCTCGGCCAGCAAATACATGCCGTAGGGCGCCAGAAACGTGAGTACCGTGTTGATGCTGGGCGTGGTGGGCAGGTACTTATGGATGAGGTAGAAGCCGTGCGCCACCACCAGGCCCACGGCCAGCCCCATCACGCTCACCAGCAGGAAGCTGGACGCCGCCTGCTGCCACACAAACGTACCCGACAGCACCGTGGCCAGCGCAAACCGGAACACAATCAAACTGCTGGCATCGTTGATCAAACTTTCGCCTTCCAGAATGCTGGTGATGCGGCGCGGCACCTGCACCCCCTTCAGCACGGAGGTGGCGGCCACGGCATCGGGCGGCGAGATGATGCCGCCCAGCAGAAACCCCAGCGGCAGCGTGAAGCCCGGAATCATGGCCCGGCTCACGTAGGCCACGATGGTGGAGGTGAAGACGACCAGCCCGAAGGCCAGCAGCGCAATGGGCCGCTTCCAGCGCCAGAAATCCTGCCAGGAGGTTTCCCAGGCGGCCTGGTAGAGCAGCGGCGGTAGGAAAATCAGGAAGATGAGGTCGGGGCTGATGACGATGCGCGGCAGCCCCGGCACGAAGCCCAGCACCAGCCCGGCCAGCACCAGAAAAATAGGGTAAGAGATGCGCAGCTTCTGGCCCAGCATCACCAGCAGCAGCATGGCAAACAGCAGCCCCAACACCAGCAGGATACTTTCGTGGAGGGTGGTTGCGGGCATGGCGGGAGCAGTTACGGTGGCAGCAGGCCAGGAAAGGCCCGGAGCCGGAAGGTAGCCGCTGCCAGCCAGAAACGCTACCGTAGCTCCCGTCCCGGCAGCACGCAGCCTAAGGATCGGGGGCGTAATTATTCAGGCGGTGCAGGGGCACGGGCGTGCAGCGGCCCCTGGCAGGTTTCGGAAATCTTACGGATTTCATACTCACCCGTCACGAAGTGGGTATCCTGGTAGTCGCCGCCCCGCATGGCAGCGCTGTGGTAGCCGCGTCTACCTACGGCTGCGAGCCTTGCCACCGGTCGGGGCCAGCACCACCGTAACCGGCAGGAAGTTGCTGGCCGACAGCTCCTGGCCCTCGCAGCCTACGTAGTCGTAGCGAAGGGTGTTGATGCCGGCGGGTACCTGCAGCTCATAATGGCCGTTGGCGTCGGTGCTGGCGGCGGTGGTGGTGCCTTTCAGCAGCACGGTGGCGCCCCGCAGCGGCTGCTTCTGCCCATCCAGCACGTAGCCGGTAAGCGCTACTGTGGCGGGCGCCGGTGCTGCCTCGGGCGTAGCCCCGGTTTCGGGTAGAGGCGCCGGGGCAAACCGGGCTGTCAGGTCCTGCACCTGTAAGGTGTCAGCTTCCTGAGCGAAGGCGCTGGTGGCGGACAGGCAGGCCGCAAGCAGCAGAAGAGGGGCAGCAAAGTGTTTCATACAACTGTCTGGTTGAAGTGGATGCAAAGAGACGTTGCAACAGGTGGCAGCAGGTAGGGGAACAAGATAATATCCAAAGTACAGGATAATTGGATATGTTCAAAAATAGAAAGACGTGGCGCTTGGGCGATAAGGTAGCCCTCGGGGCCGACGAAGGCAGCGGTTTAGCCCTGAAAACGCGCTTATCTATAGTTTTAAGCTAAGTTTCAAGCTTCTGAGTTTGCATTATGAGGTTGACGATAATTATTTATAGTGCTATCATTTTAATATAATAGTTATATTATAAAATTATGAAAGTGCAGGTTGGGAGCAGGCCAGACGCACAAAGGCCCGGCCCGCAATCATGCGGGCCGGGCCTTTCCGGTGCTGGTAGCCATGAAGCAGGCAGGCTCCCCGCTGTTGCGCGCGTAGTCGCCTGAAACGCGTCCGAGGCAGTAGCGCAAACTTTGTAGTTCGCGCTACTGGCCACGGTGTTTACTGGTTCTTCAGCCACGCCTGGCGCTGCGCCAGCTGGGCAGGGGTGGGGTTGGGCATCACCGTCAGCTGGTAGCGCTTCACCTCGTCTTTGGCCTGCAGGCGGCAGCGGATTTTCTTCTCGGTGCCTGCGTGCCGGATGGTCAGCTCGCTTTCCTGGCCGACGGGGCTGGCTTCGATGCGCTGGATGAGGGCGCGGGCGGTGGTGGGCTTCACGGTTTCACCCTGGTAGGCCACAAACTCGTCGCCGTTGGCCACGCCGCAGGCCTGCAGGGCCGGGCTCACCTGCTGAAACAGGAAGCGGCCCTCCGCATCGGGGCGGAAGCCGGTGCCGAGCGTGGCCAAGCGGCGGCCGGTGCGCTGCAGCGGCTCGTAGCGCACGCCCACGGTGGCGTAGTACTCGGCCAGCGGCAGCGGCTGGGCCTGCTGCACGTAGCGCGCAAAAAAGTCGCCGATTTCGGGGTAGGTGAGCTGGGTGAAGTCCTGGAAGAACGTCTTTTCCGAAAACGGCTTGTCGGGGCCGTAGCGTTTGGTGAGCCCCAGCACCACTTCGCGCAGCCCGCGCTTGCCCCCCGAGAGTTGCAGCAGCCGCAGGTCGAGCAGGGCGGCCGTGAGGGCGCCGCGCTGGTAGATGTTGCCGTACTGGCGCTGGCCTTCGTCGGAGAAGGAGTTCAGCCCCAGCTTACTCAGCGAGTAGGTGGTGTCGGTGCGCTGGCGGTCGTAGGCAATCTTGCCGCTCATTTCTTCTAGGTACTTTTCCAGCGGCAGCAAGCCACCGCGCAATTGCATCATGCCGGCGGCCCACTCGGTGGTCCCTTCATACAGCCACAAATGCTCGGAGCCGGTGGGCTGCACGAAGTTGAACTGCTGGATGATTTCGGAGTGGATGTTGAGCGGGGTCACGACGTGGAAAAACTCGTGGGCGGCAATGCTGGTGATGCCCGCCGCCGACTCCGGCGTGAGCGGCTCTTCGCGCAGCACGTACTCCGAGCTGTAGGAATGCTCCCAGGCGCCGTTGCTCCGGTCGTCGAAGTGGTAGAGGAAGGTGTAGCGCTGCACCGGCAGCTGCACCAGAAACTGCTGGGCAGCGTTCAGCATCTGCTGCATCTCCCGGAGCAGCGGCTGGGCCTGCACCTGGTCGGTGCGGGAGTAGCAGAACAAATCTATTTTGGTGGGGCCGAGCATAGTGCTGGCTTTGGTGAGGCGACCCAGCAGAAACGGCGAATCCACGGCTTGGTCGTAGCTTTTGGCGGTGTAGTAGCCCTGGGCATCAGCCGTCAGAGCCGTCCCGATTTTCCAGTCGGTGGGGTAGTTGAGCTTGATGCGCAGGGGCCGGGCCTGCCAGCCCTGGGGGAAGCCCAGCAGGGTCTGGCCGTTGAGCAGGGCGTGGTCGGTTTCCAATGACGAGCCGCACATGCGGTAGATGCTGTGCTCGGTCACGGGCGTGTCCCAGGTTTCGGCAATGGTATAGCGGATTTCGCGCGTTTTCTCGGGCTTCAGCAGCTGCCACTGGTTGGTGGAAAGCTGCTTGGAGGGCAGCAGGCGGCCCTTTTTGTCGAAGGCCTCGAACTTGCGCACAAACCGGCCGATGTCCATCACCTGATACGTGCCCGGCGCGGTGGCCGCAAACTGGTAGATGCCTTGCTCCTTGCTCAGCTTCGGCAACGCCAGCTGCACCCGAAACTCGTCGCTGTTGGCAGCCGGGTCGATGGAAATGGTGTAGGTAAGCGGCTCCTGCGCCCGCGCCGCCGTGAGCGGCACCGACAGCAAAGCAACAACAAGCAGGGAATGCGCCAGGCGCAACAGGTTTTTCATGAGCAGAGGAAGGCAAAAGGAACGAACAGGCCAAGAGAAACGAAAAAAGCGGCACCGTTGCCTGCTGCGGTAGCGCCGACCGAAAATGACAGCTGTCGGCCACCGGCTGTGTATAGCACAAAGGCCCCGCTTCAGCAGAAACGGGGCCTTCGTGGGATAAGCAAAACAGCTTTAGGCAGTCTTGGCGCTGGTGTGCGCGGCATCCTTCTTGTGGCTGTCGTAGCTGGCCTCGTCGTCGTTGCTGGCAGCATCGACGGCTTTCTTGGCAGCAATGATGGCAATAACCGCTACGCCGGCAATGCCCAGGATGAGCTGGGTAGTGGTGAAGCGTTGCGATGCTTTCTTGAGCAGCACGCCGCTGTGCTTGATCAGGTCGTCGAGCTGGTCGGCTTCGCCCTGAAACACTTTGTAGCCGCTTTGCAGGGCGTTGATAACGTCTTCGGGCAGGATCTTTTCAAGCTCCTTTTCTACGTTCGAGAGTTGAGTGGCCATATAGTTGTAAAAGCAGAGAACAGTGAAACACAAGGCCGGTGGCGCGGCCCCGGAGGCGCTATACGTGAAAACCCGCCGCCGGGCTACACCGGCAACGGGTTTTTTAGTTGTCAGTTGATAGTTGTTCGTTGTCAGTCAATTAGCGTATTCCTGACAACGAACGATTAACTCACCACTACCAGCCGGGAGCTGATGCGGACGCCTTCGCGCACCTGGCAATGGTAGGAGCCGGCGGCCAGGCCCGTGGCAAACGGAATCTGGCGGCGGCCGCGGGGCTGCTCCCGGTCGAGCAGGCGCGCCACTTCGCGGCCCAGCGCGTCGAGCACCACCACCTGCACGTGCCCGCCTTCGCTCTCAAACTCCACCGTGGCGTGGTCGCGCACAGGGTTCGGAAACACGCTGAAATTGGCCACATTGGTGGCGGCGGCCGTGCTGGTGCCGTTCACGATGCCGGGCCGGATAACCGGCACGTTCGGAAACTGCCCGAGGCTGGAAGGCAGCAGGGCGTTGAGCGTCGTCTGGGGCACGCGGAACCAGTCTTTGAGTAGATTGGCGTAGATGGCCCGGAAATCAAACTGCATGGGCACCTGGTCGTTCACGCCGGCGTTGGCGGGCAGCACCGGGTTATTGCCGTGGATGATAGGGTTGACGCTGGTGCCGAACACGATAAGCGGCGCGGCCGCCCCGTGGTCAGTGCCCTTGCTGGAATTGGCCTTGATACGGCGCCCAAACTCCGAAAACGTCATGCCCACCACCCGGTCCTGCACCGCGAGGCGGCGCAAGTCGTCCTGGAAGGCTTCCAGCGCCTGCGAAATTCGGCCCAGCAGCGTGGCGTGCGTGCCCGTGGTGGTGCTGCCCGTAACAGGAACCTGCGCCGCGTGCGTATCAAAGCCGCCGAGGTTGCAGACGTACACCCGCGTCTGCAGGCCGCCGGCCACCAGCTGGGCTACAATCTTGAGCTGGTCGGCGAGGGAATTCTGGCCGGCTGCGGGGTAGAGCGGCGAGAGGTTGCGGGCCCGCGCCGCCGCCGCCTGAATGGCCGTGGTGTAAATCTGGGTCTGGGAAATTACCTGCCGGATAAACGTCAGCTCGTGGCCGGCCGGCGTGTTGGGCGCCGTATCGACCCCGCCTGACAGCAGCTGGTAGAACGACGTGGTGCTGGCAATGGCCATGCCCATGTTCACGGCGGGGCCCTGCACGCAGTTGCTCACCACCGAGCCGATGCTGATGGCCAGCGGATCGGGGTTCTGGGTGCTGGGGTAGCCGGTGGGGTAGTTGGCATACTCCGAGTCGAGGTAGCGCCCGGCCCAGCCCGAGGTGATGGTGACGTTGGAGTCCGACGCCGAAGTCCAGATGTCGGTGGCACGGAAGTGCGAGTAGTTGGGGTTGGGGTAGCTCACGCCCTGCACCACCCCAATCTTGCCATCGTCGAACAGGTTTTTCACGCCCGCCATGGCCGGATGAATGCCCGTGGCGGCGCGCAGCGGCAGCACCTGGTTTTGCGGAATGGCAATGTCGGCGCGGGCATTCATCAGGGCCGAGTACTGGTCGGTCGGGATGATCATGTTCAGCCCGTCGTTGCCGCCGTTCAGCTGAATCAGCACCAGCACCCGGTCGGTCTGGGTGGCGCCGCCCGTAATCTCAAAAAGCTCCGGCGAAAAGCCGTAGGCCCCAATCGGCAGCCCGCCCAGTAGCGTGGGCAACACGGTGGCGGCCGTGGTAGTCTGGAGGAAATGTCTGCGTTTCATACTTCGTGTTAATGGTTAAATGGCTGATTGTTGAATTGCTGACAGCCAGATGGCCGCTGCCTGAGTGAGCAGCCGGCCAGTAAGCCATGCAGCCATTAAGCCATTAAGACAGATGATACTCGGCCAGGCCCATGAGCGTGCGCAGCAGCGACTGGAGCTTGGTTTGCACGGCAGCGCGCTTGGCGGCGTTGGTGGGCGCGGCCAGATACTCGTTCCACTCTATCGTCCACTCGAAGTCGGGCAGGCCCGGCAGCAGCGTGTCGTTGAGGTAGGTGAGCTGGGTGGGCGTCAGCTGGATGGGCGTCAGCAGCCGGGCCAGCTCCGCAATCAGCAGGTTGGGGTCGGCGGCAGTGGCGGCGGGCAGGGTCAGGACCAGCGCCACCGGGTCAATCCGGATGGTGACGCCGCCGGTGGTGTAGCCGTTGTTGCTGATGAGCAGGTCGGTGAGCTGGTTGCGGCGGGGCAGCGTCACGGCATTGATCCACATTTCGTAGAACTGCGGCGTCTGCCAGTAGGCCGGCCAGCCGGCCACGTTCGGCGGGTCGCCGAGCAGCTGCTGCTGCACGTTCGTGACGCCGTTGAGGTAGTTCCACATGGCGTATTGGGCCGTAGGGTTGGTGGCGGGCGGAAAGGCCACCTGCAGCTGCCGCGCCGTGCCCACCGTGAAATCGAGCGGGCTCTTAATCAGGCAGCCCATGTTCACGCTGTCAAAGAAATGCTGACTCGACAGCAGCGCGCGCAGCACCGGCGCCACTTCGTAGTTGCTTTGCAGCAGCAGCTGGGCCATGGGCTCAATCACCTGGGTTTCGGTGGTGGCGTCAATCACGTAGTACACAAACCAGCGGTAGAGCTTGCGGCACAGGAAGCGCGCCGTTTCCTGCTGCCGCAACACCAGCGCAATCAGGGCCTTGTACTCCTGGTCGGTCTGGTTGCTGATGGTAGCATTCTGGAAGGCGCTGCTGAACGTTTTGGTGGTGGTGTCGTGGCGCGAGGCCGTGAAGTAGCCGGCCTGGGTGGTGGCATTGTCGCGCCAGCCCGTGAGCACGCGTGCGGCGGCCTGCACGTCGTCTTCGGTATAGGTGGTGTAGTTGCCGGGGCCAATCTGCGGGCCCTTGCCCACCGTGAACAGCTCCAGCAGCTCGCGGCCGTAGTTTTCGTTGGGGGCGGTGGCAGTGCTCTGGTTGCCGTTGAGGTAGCGTAGCATGGCCGGGTTCACCGTCACGTCTTCGGCGAGGCGCTGGATGTTGCCCAGCGCGTGGCGGCGCAGCAGCGCGCAGTACTGGTAGCCGTAGCGGGCATCGTTGATGTCGCCCAGCTCCACCACAAAGTGGTTGTGCCAGAACAGCGTCATCTTCTCCACCAACGACGGGCCCTGGCCCAGCAACCGCCCCAGCCACCACGCCCGCAGCGAGGCGCGCCGCACGCCCTCGAAGTTCTGGTCGAAGGCTTGCGTCACCCAGGTCTGGCCCAGCGGCACGCTCGTATCGGTGGCCGACACGTTGAGCGGCGGCGCGGGCGCAGTCGGGGCCGTGAGCAGCGTATTCAGCACCTGCGTCAGACTCTGGCCGGCAGCCGCCAGAATTTCGGGGCGGGTGGGCCCGAACAGCGTGCGGCGCAGCAGATGCGCGGCCTGCGCATAGCCCCACGGCCCCGTGTAAGGGCCCAGGCCCGCCGTAGAGCGGGGCTCGGTGGGCAGGCGCGTGTTGGCATAGCGGCTCACGGTTTCGTCGCCGGAGCCGGTGGGCGGGGCGGTGCCGAAGGCAGGCTGCGTCGGCACGGCGGCGGCCGGGGCCGCCAGGGCAGAAGCAGGTTTGCGGAGGAAAGCTCTACGGTCCATTGGTTGTGGTTGTGGTGGCAGGAGCAACAGCGGGTAAATGCCTTGAAAGGAAGAGGTTAATTCGCTCCTCTACAAGCGTAGGTCCTATGGACTTATCAAAATAGTGAAAGTTTAATAGACGATTCTTTTCAGGGTGCTATGCTTTTCTTGGCAGGATGCTCAGCCGCAGAAATAAAGTGCCTGTAACCCGATAAAATGGTGTTTCCGGCGGGCCATAAGCCGCCAAAAAATCACAAAAAAAAGCCCCGCCGGATGAGGGCGAGGCTTGCTGAAAACCGGCGACGGCCGGGGCTATTCGTAGACTTTCACCACAAACACGTAATCCTGGAGCTTGCGGATCTGCTGGGGGCGCGAGGTGCCGGCCAGCTGGTTGGTGCGGGGCAGGTTGTAGGGCTGCGCATGCGTGGCGGCCGCGCTCAGCGAGTCCACCAGCCGCATCAGATACGACGACTTGGTGGCGAAGGCTGCACTCTGCGCGTCGGTCTGGCGGCCGCTGATAATGCCGATCAGGTTGCCCCGATCATCGAGTAGCGGGCCACCGGAGTTGCCGGGGTTCACCGGAATGCTGATCTGGTAGAAAGCCGAGTCGCCTTCGAAGCCCGAGCGGGCGCTCAGTGAGCCGTCGTTGAACACCAGGTCTTCCCGTGGGTAGCCCAGCGTGTACACCTTCTCGCCCAGGTCGGCGGTGCCGCGCTTAAAGGAGTAAGGTAGGCGGCCGAAGCCGTCGAATTTCTTGTCGTTGATGCGCAGAATGGCCAGGTCGTGGGCTACGTCGGTGAACACCGGCTCGGCGCGGTAGCTACGCCGGTCGCGGCCCTCAATCAGCAGCGAATCGGCCCCCTGAATAACGTGGTAGCTCGTGACTAGGTAGCCATCGGCGGTGAGGGCGAAGCCCGTACCGCTGAACTTGCCGGGATTCACGGCTTCCGGCGTCGGCGCCTGGCCCCCGCGGATGGCGCGGTTCATGGCCAGCTGGGTGCGGCGGATACGCTCCACTTCCTTGCGCAGCACCGTGTAGCCGTACAGCGACGGTTTCTGCGAGGCGCGCCACCACTCAATGCCCAGCAGCGTGGTGAACACGGCTAGCACCGCCACCGAAGCCGCCACCATCATGGTGGCGCGGTGGCCCTGCCAGAACCGGCGCAGCTGCTGCTCGGTGCGTGAAATATGCAACTGCGGCATCAGCGGATTGCCGGTTTCCAGCACTTCGCCGTCTTCGGCGTCGGTCAGCTTCACGGCTTGCTCGGCGTCCAGCTCGGCCTGGATGGCGCGCAGCTTGCGGCGCACACTCAGGCGCTGGCCGTAGCTGTGCAACGTGCCGGTCAGGGAGGTGAAATCGGCGTAGCGCTCGGCCAGCGCGGGGTCGGCGGACAGGCGGCGCTCCAGGTCGGTGCGCGCCGGCACCGCCAGCTCGCCACGCTGGTAGGCCTCAAATAAAGCGTAATAGTCGGCTTCGGTCATCATAGGGCTGAGCGGGTGGGTGAAGTCCGCCGTTGTCTGGTAAAGTGCAGGCCGGAAAAAGGGGGGCTGCCGGTGGGCAGGCTTATTTCTTCACTGCGCTTCCTGGTGTTCATGTTTCACTTTCCTGGTACTGCGTGAAAAAGAGCTTTTTCAGCCGGACCAGGCACTTGTACTTTTGGTTTTTGGCATTGTCGGCGTTGGTGTAGCCGAAGTCTGCCGTGAGTTGCTGCATCGATTTATCGAGCAGGTAAAAGCCTTCCAGCAACGAGCGACAGGGTTCGCCGAGGCGTTCCATGGCCTCGTTCATGGTGGCAAAGCGCCGGTCCCGCTCCTCGGCTTCCTCCAAGTCGGCCTCGGCCCCTGTTTCCAGGAAAGGCTCGTGGTCGTCGAGGCGGGTGCCGAAGCGGGTTTTCTCGGCGAGGCGTTTCAGCCAGAGGCGGCGGCACACGGCGTAGAGGTAGGTTTTGATCTGGCAGCTCAGCTCCAGGGAGTTGTCGCGCACCTTCTCGTAAAACACCATTACGCCTTCCTGGTACACGTCCCGGGCGTCGTCTTCGGTGCCGCTGTTCTGCAGCACGTAGTGCGACACCATGGGCAGATGCAGCCGGTAGAGCTGCGCCAGGGCGCGGTCGTCGCCGTGGCGGATAGCCGCCACGAACTCGTCGTCAGTATAAGAAGCAGTGGCCTTCGCCATTCACTTTAGAAGTTAATACCCTGAATGCACTGGGGTAACCCCTTCCGGAAATAATTTTCGGGGGCGGGTTACCTTCCGGCTTATTCCGGATGAACGGGGTTTTCAGACAAATTTTTCAAACTTACCACAACGATGAACAACCTCCTGAAGGTATCCGCTCTGTTCTGCGCCGTAGCCCTGGCTTCGTGCGAATCCAAGCCTGCCACCACCGAAGCTACTACCACCACCGAAACCGGCACCGTAGAAACCACGGCTCCTGCCATGGACACCACGGCTATGGCTACGGACACGACGGCTATGGCTGCTCCGGCTACCACCGAGGTTCCGGCTACCACCACCGAGGCTTCGTCGACCACTACGACGACCACCACCGAGCAGAAGTAATTTATACGGATCTGACACCCGTCAGGCTCCTGCAGAAGCCCGGCTTCCTTCGTGGAAGCCGGGCTTCCTGCTTTTTGGGCCCATTAGCGGCGGTTACTGGGCGGCATTCACTGGAATGTTTCCGTTTTATCGGTGGATCCTTCCCAGCGAAGCCGCCGGGATGGTTGATATAGTTTTGGTATGACAGAAACAGAGCTTCTATGAATTCCCAAACAGCCGATAAAGTGCGTGGCTGGAAATAATCTAAAAATATTCAAGTATTTGATATTTAAAATGCAAGCTTTGCGCTTTGGCTTGCAGAGTTGTTGACGCTGCCACAGAGCTTACCTAATTTTACCGTTGCCGTGCCGCGCGCCTCATTCCGTATTGCTTCCCCAAACGTATTTCTGGGTGCCACTCCGAACTCAGAGCCGGTAAGCTCAGACGCGCCTACCACGCCAGCTGAGGAAGCTCCGGTAGCCAATTCCATATTCATGGTTGGCGATTATCTGGTGGGGGATGGGGAAGACGCCAAGCTGGGCGGCCATCCCGATATCCGCTATTAACTGTCTCGTCCCTCTGGCAAACCCAGGTTGCGGAGTGGCCGCGTAGCAGCCCCAGGGGTGTAGTGAGGCAGTTGATACTAGGAAAAAGCCGCAGAGCAGCGCCAGATTCGGCCGCAAATCCGTCGCCGCTCCGTGGCTTTTAGCACCCAATAAATATTCTGCTACCTGCCTGCCGCTGCTACTCTGCAACCTGGATTTGCCTGCATATTTTATTGGCATGAAGTAGCTGTCGAGCAGAAAGGATAACCGGGTTTTACAGCTTCTCCTCCAGCCACAGAAAGCCCGCCGCCAGTACAAACAGGGCCACAAACCAGCCGGCCGGCCATGCTACCTGCACCAGCGCCGCACCTGCAGCCTGTCTCGTCATAGACTGTGCCGACAGCACTGTCGCTCGGCGAAGCTGAGCTTCGGGCCCCTGCCAATCCTGCGCACCAAAGACGTATAGCCATTGCGCCGGCTGGCCTGGCCGCTCCAACTGCTGCCAACCAGCCCGGGCCGGCCAATAGGTAGCCGTGCTCCATTCCGGCAACAAGGCATCCTGGCGCAGCGCCAGCCGGGCCAGTGGCCCACCAGCGGCATCCGACACCAGCAGTGGCCGCTTAGGGGCTGCAGCTCCGGCCAGCTGCAACGCTACCGGCAGCCCAGCGCGGGGCCAGGGCTCCAGCGCCAGCCACTCGGTGGCGGCCGTTTCCGGGCGGGCGGCCGCAGACAGCAGCCGGCTCCAATAGGCGGCGTAAGTAGCCGTTTCGTTCTGCAGCAGCCACGGATACGTTTCCGGCAACACCGATACTACCACGGTGCCCACTCCCAGGCGCTGGGCCGCCACCACCGGCCGGGCCGGGCTGGCCGTGCCCACCAGCAGCCGGGCCGGGGTACTCAGCTGCAAAGTAGCCGGCACCAGAGCTTTGGCCGCCGGCCACGCAAGGCGCTGCGGTCGGTCGGCGGCGGGCTGGGGCAGTACCCGTATGGTAGTGGTACCGCCCAGGCTGCGCAGGGGCGTAGCGGGTTCGGCCAGTACTATCAGGCCCAAGCCCGCCGTGCGCTGGGCCGTGCGCAGGGCCTGGGTTTCAGCCCCGGCAAGGCTGCCAAGCGCCGCGGCGTCGGCCACTACCACGTCGTAGCGGGCCAGCAGCGCCGGCGTCAGGCGGCTGAGGTCGGTAGCGGGCTGGTTGCTGAACTCGGTTTGGGTGAGGCCGCGGCTGATGCCGGTGCGCCAGGCCACGGCGTGCTGCCGCGCGGCCAGGTGGTTGCGCAGGAACTTCAGCTCAAACGAAGGCGTGGCCGCCAGCAGCAGCACCCGCAGCGGGCGGGTGGGCAGCACCTCGGCGGGTATCGGCTCGGCGGCCAGCGGGCGGCGCCGTGGCCCGGCTGAAACCGTGGCTACCAACCGGCCGGCGGCTTTGGGCGTGTAGCGCAGTTGAAACCTGCCACTGCCGCCTGGGAGCCGCACAGAGTCGTGGGTGGCGCCGACGGCCTGCAGCCGCACCCACACCGGGCCGCTGACGGTGCCGCGGTAGCGGCCTTCCACCACCAGCGGCTGGCCCAGCTCCAAACGTCGGTTCCAGGCAGCGGCCTGAAAGCCAACTTTCGCGGGCGGTGTGTGCCAAAGCAGTCGAATGGAATCCAGCTCCGGCACTACGGCGGCAGGTAGCCCGGCGCCCAGCAGGTGAAGGTAGCGCAGATCCGGTAGTTGCTCCGGCACTGCACCCAGCCGCGCTACGGCCACCGTGCCGACGGGCCGGGCCGCGCCAGAATCAGGGGCGTAGAACCAGACGCGGGTGGCTGGCCCCAGGCGGCGCAGCAGGGTCCGTAGCGTGTCGGGCTGGTAGCCAGTAGTGAGCAGAATGGCTTCGGAACGCGCCACCGATACCGAGTGCCGGGGCGGGAAGGCCAGCAGCCAGAGTGCCGCCACGGCCACTATACCGGCCAGCACGCGGGCCAGCCGGCGGCGCGTATCGGGGCGGTAGAAAGCGGCCAGAGCTATGCCCAGGCCTGCCAGCAGGCAGGCGCTCAACAAAACGTAAAACATCATAGCGCTTGCAGGTAGCGTTGGCCCAGGCGGTCGGGGCGGGGCGAGCGGGTAGGGGCGGCCGGTGGCGCCGGGAGCAGGGCGGCCAGGGCTTTTTCGGCGGGCGCGAAGCAGGGGGCGCAGGTGGGGCGGGTGGCGCGGGCATCGGCGGCCAGCTGGCGCAGGGCCCGCACGGCGGCCAGGTAGGCGCCGGGGCGCTGCAGCGCGGCCTGGGCTACGGCCTGCCCGGCGCGGTCCAGCAGCACGGCGTCGGCGGGGGTGGCGGGCTGGCCGGCGCGCAGGGCCGCAAGCAGGCGCACCGCCGCCCTGATTTCGGGCTGGGTGGCCGGGGCCGGCAGCTGCCGGGTGCGGCGGGGCGCGGCGGCGTTGCCCAGCTCGCCGGACAGGCGCAGGGTGGCTTCGGGAAGGGCGGGCGGGTTGTAGCCGGCGTTGCGCACGTAGGCGCGGGTTTGCTGCTGCACCTGCTTGAGCAGGCGCAGGGCGCGGTACTCGTAGGGCAGGGCCTCGGCGGGCTTGGCCAGCCGCAGCCGCAGCTCGGCCTCCCACATCTGGCTGAGTACCCCGCGCAACTTGGCCTTCACTTCGGGTTCCAGAAAGTCGGCGGTTTCAGAGTCGTCGTGCTTGTGGACGTAGGCGTCCATGAGGGCCGCGGCGCCGCTGGCGGCACTGGCCTCGCCCGCCGGCGAGTGGTCGGCGTGGCCGTGGTCGTCGTGCTCGGCGGGGTTTTCGGTGGCGTGGTCGGCTTCGCCGTCTTTATGGTCTTCGTCGTCTTTATCGGAAGCGGACGGGCCGGCGGTTTCGCCGATGCTGCCCTCGAACTCTTCGCCCAGAAACTTGCCGTAGCGCAGGCGCAGCACTTTCTGGTCGAAGCCCAGGTTGTTGCCGCGCTCCGCGAAGTCGGTAGCCGTCAGCTTGGGCTTTTCGGCCAGTAGCTTTTCGGTGTCGATGATGATCTGGCGCTGGCTGCGGAAGTAGGCCGGCACCACGTTCACGCTGAGGGAAATATCGGTGAGGCCGTCCTGCACGGTGGTGTCTTCCCACTGCACGAGGTAGGTATCGGATCGGGTGAGCTGGCGGGCATTGTCGCGGGTCTGGACGTAGAAGTACACTTCGTCGCCGTAGGTGAGGCCCAGCGCCGGCAGGTTCAGCACCGAGGCCAGCGTGGCCTGCCGGGGCTGCCCGCGCAAAGCGGCGCTGAGGTTGGTTACTACCTCCTTGAACTTCACCGCCTCGCCCTGGCCCTGGGCCACGGTGGCTACCAGCCGGGCCTCACTCAGGCCGTAGTCGTCGCGCAGGGCCACGCGCACTGCCACTTGGGGGCGCTGGCCGAACTCGATGAGGGTGTAGGGCTTGGGCGTCTGGAGCTGCAGGGTGGGGGGGCGGTCGGGCTGCACGTCGAGGGCGTACTCTTCGGAGTTTTGCCCCGCGAAGCGCAGGTGATACAGCCCCGACGTCGTGGCCGGCAACTCCACCACAAACTGGGTAGGCTGGCCCGCCACGGCCCGAAACGGCCGCCGCAGCCGGCCCATTTCCAGCACGGGCGGCGCGCTGCCGGCCGCACTCACCTGCACTGTCCAGCGCACTCGCGAGCCGGCCGGGCAGCTGAAGCTTAGGCCGGTGGGAGCGTAGGCGGCGCGGCGCGTATAGGCCGGCGGCTGCACCCAGATGCGGGTGCCCAGCAGCCGGGGCAGCGCCGGTTGGTCCGGTTTAGCGGCGGCCGCTTTTGCTGCCGGAAAGCGCACGGCCAGCAGCGAGGCTGATTTAGGTTGTGGGGCATGATAGAGCCAGCTGCCGGCGGCCAGCACCAGCAGCGCCCCCACGCCGCCCACTACCGGCTTCCAGGAAAACGGCAGCAGCTGCGGCTGGGCTTGCTGCAGCCCCATCAGCCGCTCATTGATGCGCTGCTGCTGCAGTTGCTCCAGCAGGTTCAATGGCCGCGTCGGATCAGAAGGCAATAGGAGGCCGGTGCTGTCTTCCAGTGCCGGATATAGGCGGTCGAGGCGGCGCGCCAGGGCCGGCAGTCGGGGCTGGTGCAGGCGGTAGAGCAGCAGCGTCACTACGACCAGTAGCGCCACCATTAAGCCGATTAGCACCGGTGTAGCGGCCGGCCAGTGCCGAATCCAGGCCCACCCGGCCAGACCGGCCGCCGCCGTCAGCAGCAGCACGGCCACACTGGCGCGGCGGGCCTGGCGGCGGGCAATGCCGTGCAGCAGCGCCGGGCCGGAAAACGTATCGGTGGTAGTGGGCATCAGGTGGCAGAAGATGAAAGCGAAATAGCCGCCCGGCGGTAGGCCAGGCCTCTTTCCAGGGCAAACAGCAGCAGCGCCGCCAGCACCACCCAGGCCCGCACATCCACCAGCAACGGCGGTGGCAGCTGCAATTTGCCCTGGGCGGGGAGGCGACTAACCGGCTGCCACGGCTCCGCGCCCAGCTGCCGGGCATCCAGCTGGCGGCGCTCGGCGAGGGCGGGCCGGGCGGCGAACAGCGGCGCGTCAGTGGACTCGGTGCGGAGCAGGTGCAGCAGCAGGGTGGGCAGGGCGGCGGTTTCGGGCAGGCTGGTCCAGGCGGGCTGCAGGCGGGTGCGCAGCAGGTAGCGGCTGCCGCGGCCGGCTGCTTCTCGCAGTAGCACCGGCTGGCCGGTGCCCGTCTGCCAGATTACAGTCTGGTTGGTCGGGGTGCGACTGGTGTCTAGCTGTAGCACGTCCACAGGGGCGGCGGCATCGGGCAGTAGGCCGGCGAGGTGAAGGCGGGTGGCGACGGACGCACCAGCGGCGGCGGTTTCCTGCCAGAGGTGGCCGCCCTGCCGCGCCCGTGCCAGCCATGCGGCCGGAACCGGCTGGTCACTCAGCCAGAACAGCCAGTCAGGTGAGGTGGATAGGTCGGCGGCAGGCGTCATGGTGCGGATTTCCAGCGGCCGGGCTAAACCTGGAGCCACGGCCTGCAGCGCGGCGCGCAGGTAGCGGGCGGCGGCGGCGTGGCGGCCATCCGCGTACAGCACTACCCGCAGCGGCTCGGTTTGTACCGGCACGGCGGGCTGGCCGGCCTGCTGCAGTCTGGCCGGGCTACCGGCCTGGTAGCGTAGCCCGGGCAGGCCGGCTACCGCCAGCGACCCGCTGCTGCGCGGCCGGGCTAGGCGCACCATCCGGAATGTGGTACCTTCCTCCTGACTGCTGCCCACCAGCAGGCGCAGTGAATCGGTGGAAAGCTGCCCGGCCTGCGCCAGCCAGATGCTGGAGTCAGGCAGGGGTACGGTTTGCCAGGTGATGCGCGCCGGCAGGGCGGGGCGGGCGCCGCGGAAGTGCGGTAGCGCCGCGCCGCTCAGCACCCGCAGCGGCCGGCCCGGAAACGAGTCGGCGGCTTGGCGGGCGCGCAGCCAGTAATCATCGGGTAGGCCGCCGGCCGTCGGCCGAAGCAGCGCCAGCGAATCGGGCTGCTGCCAGGCGGTGGCGGAAATCGGGCGGAAGTTGGGCGCGAACTGCCGCAGCTCATAGCCGCGGCGGCGCAAGGAGTCGAGGGTGGGGCGCAAGCCGGGCAGCACCGCGGGGTGTAGTACTTCCGGCGCCAGCAGCACCAGGCCCCGCACCGGGCGGGCCGGGCGCTGTCGCTGCCATTGCGGCCCGGCTAGGGCCAGCGCCACCAGCCCCACAATGGCGGCGCGCAGCAGCAACAGCGCCAGCTGTTCCAGCCGCAGGTTGCGTAGGCGGCGGTTGGCGGCCGCCTGCAGCCAGCGCACACTGCCCACCTGCACCGTGCGCCCCGGCCGTCGGTTCCACAAATGAATAGCCACCGGAACCGCCAGCGCCAGCAGCGCCAGCCATCCGGCAGCAGCATCAGAGAGAAGAAGGTTGGGCAAAACGAACGGCAGGTGAAGTGGCGGAAGAAAGGTCGGGAATTGGGGTGGCAGGCTGCTTGTTGGCTACCCCATAGCGTCGCGGCGGCGCAGAAACTCGCGCAGGGCCTGGGTGAGCGGTTCGGCGGTGCTGAGCTGGTGGTAGTCGAAGCCGTGGCGGCGGGCCTGCTGGGCAGTGGCGCGCAGCCACTCCTGCAGCTGTGGCTGCCAGGTGGCGCGCTGCTGGTCGGCGTTGAGCTGCAGGCGCTGGCCGGTTTCCAGGTCCTCGAACGTCACGGAGCCGCGGAAGCTGAAATTCAGCTCGTTGCCAGCCATCAGGTGCAGCAGCAGCACCTCACCGGAGGCGGCGCGCAGCCGCGTGAGCAGGCGCTCCATTTCGGCGTCCTGCTCATACATATCGGTGGCGCATACCACCAGGGCGCGCTGGCGGCGGGCTGTGAGGGGCGCTAGGGTTTCCTGGGTTGGAAAGCTGCCGGCCGCTTCGGCGGTTTCGAGGGCGTGGTAGAGGCGCGGCAGCTGGCGGGCGTCGGCGCGGGGCGGCAGGTGGCGCAGGCCGGCCGGGTGCAGAATCGTGAGCCCCACGGCGTCGCCCTGCTGCTGGGCCAGGTAGGCCAGCGCGCCCAGCAGCAGCCGGGCGTAGTCGAGCTTGGTGAGTCCGTTGTCGTCGGGGTGATTCATGCTGGCGGTGGCGTCCAGCACGAGGTGCACGGTCAGACTGGTGTCCACGTCCGACTCGCGCAGGTAGTACCTATCGGAGCGGGCGGCCAGGCGCCAGTCGAGGCGGCGCAGGTCGTCGCCGGGCTGGTAGGGGCGGTACTGGCTGAACTCCATGCCCGCCCCCTTGCGCCGGCTCAGGTGGGCGCCGTGCAGAAAGCCCTCGGCCGCCCGCTTGGCCGCCAGCGGCAGGTTGTGTAAGGCGTGAAGGAGTTCGGGGGAAAGCATGTGGTTGGTTTCAATGAGTGAACGTCATGCTGAGCTTGCCGAAGCATCTCTACCGCTTCGTTGGATTACTGCTGTAACGAAGCGCTAGAGCTGCTTCGGCTACGCTCCGCTTCGCTCAGCATGACGGGCTATTGGGCCTGCCTATTTCTTCCCTAAGCCCTAAACCGCCACCGCCTTCAGCAGTGCCACCACGGCATCATCCGAGGTCAGGTTTTCGGCTTCGGCGTTGAAGTTGAGCAGCACGCGGTGGCGCAGCACGGCCGGGGCCAGCGCCCGGATATCGTCGAGGGTGGCGGCGAAGCGACCCTGCAGCAGGGCGCGGGCCTTGGCACATAGAATGAGCGCCTGCCCGGCGCGCGGGCCAGCGCCCCAGCGGCCGTAGTCCTGAATGAACTTCACCTCCGACGTGGCCGGGCGCGTGGCCCGCACCAGCCGGTTCACGAAGCTCAGCAGCTCCGGGCTGAAACTCACCTGCCGCACCAGCTGCTGCAGCTGCCGCACGTCCTCGCCCGCCAGCACCGACTTCACCTCGGGGCGCGCCGTGCCGGTGGTGCCGCTCAGCACCGCCAGCTCCTCCTGCTCGGTGGGGTAGCCGATGCGGATGTAGAGCAGAAACCGGTCGAGCTGGGCCTCGGGCAGCGGGTAGGTGCCGCTTTGCTCGATGGGGTTCTGGGTGGCCAGCAGAAAGAACGGCTTAGGCAGCGCGTGCTCCTGGCCGGCGTACGTGACGTGGCCTTCCTGCATGGCCTCCAGCAGCGCCGCCTGCGTCTTGGGCGGCGTCCGGTTGATTTCGTCGGCCAGCACCAGGCTGGCGAAAATGGGGCCTTCGTTGAACTTGAACGAGCGGTGGCCGGTGCCGTGGTCTTCCTCCAGAATCTCGGTGCCGAGAATGTCGGTCGGCATCAGGTCGGGCGTGAACTGGATGCGGCGGAAGGGCAGGTCGGTGGCCTGGGCCAGGGTGCGCACGAGCAGGGTTTTGGCTAGGCCAGGCACGCCTTCCAGCAGGGCGTGGCCGCCAGCCAGCAGCGCCACCAGCACCTCATCCAGCACGGCCTCCTGGCCCACAATCACCTTGGCAATTTCTTGGCGCAGTGGCGGCAGCTTCGCCAGCAGGGCATGAACGGCAGTTTCAGTTGAAATCACAGAGAAAAACAGAAGGTAGAGGAAGGCTTATAAAGTCTGATGCAAGGTTGGCTTTTCGGCTCCCAAGCGGCCACAGAGCAGGAAGCGGATGGAAAGGTAAAGTCGGAGGAATGGCCCGAATGGTTTGCCCACTGGCTACCCTTCGCGCACTTTTGATTCATCCTTATCCACCTCGCCATTTTCACAGTATTATGAACACGATTCCTACTTTCCGGCAGTTCTTCTATAAACGCGCTTTACTGCTGCTGGCTGCATCGGGCGTGGCCTTTACGGCCGCGGCGCAGCACCAGTACCTGGAAACGGCCAACCCGAGCGCCATCAGCGCACACCAGCTACGCCAGCTGCTGGTAGGCTCGGCCGACGGTGTTGACCTGACGGCCAGTGTGCTCGCCAGCAACGACTCCACCCGTGCAACGTCGCCAAGATACGAGCAGTCGGCAGATGCCCCTGTCCGGCCCGCCCACACAAGCACCCTGGCTCCGGTAGCCAACCCCACCGCCGCGGGCCGCAACGTGCTGCGCGTGGATCTGGCCAATATGGTGTTCGAAAACGCGGTCAATTTCGAGCTGCTTCAATCGAAGCCCTGGGCGCTGCCCTTGTTGCTCAGCTACGAGCGGCAGCTGGGCAAACGCACCAGCGTGGGCCTGGAGGCGCTGCTGAACGGTGGCAACTCCGAGCAGCGCCGGGGTGGCGGCGGGCTGCAGCTGCGCTACTACGCCGTGCCCAGCCGTCGGGTGTCGCCGCTGGCGGGCTTCTATGTGGCCCCCACGGTGTCGTACCGCAAGATTGGCTTCCAGGATGAGCGTATTCTGGCGGGCAAGCCCTACGCCACGGTGCGCGCCGCTGGGGCCGGTGTGTACGGCGGCTGGCAGGCTGGCACTCGCCCCAACGCTCACGGCCGGCGCCTGATTCTGGACGTAGCCGTGGGGGCCATGCACTGGATGCCCACCAGCACCACCTTCAATGGCGAGGCCGCCATGCCCAACACCTACGAATACCGTTGGACTCGCGCCCGCACCGCGCTGGATGCCCGCATTGGGCTGGGCGTGCAGTTCTAAGCCGCTACGCCGTAAGGGCATACAGCAGAATGTTCACCCCGAACTTGGTGTTGTCTTCGGCCAGGAAGCGCTTGTTGCGGAAGTCGTAGTCCCACTCGCAGCCGTAGTCTTTGTTGGAGTAGAGCACGCCCAGCCGGCCGTTGATTTCGATGCCTTTCAGGTAGTCGTGCACCAGGTCGTCGCCCCAGCCGTTGAGCTCGAAGGAGGTGGGCGGCGGACCCTCCGGGAACTGGAAAAACTGCGAGTAGATGGCGTGGGTTTTGGGGATTTTCTTCAGCGCCCCGGCTCCGAAACACTGCCGCATCTGCTCCTCAAAGCTGCGGGCAAAAAGCCCGTCGATGTCGTGGTTGCAGTCATCCACGAACACGAAGCCGCCGTTGCGCACGTACTGGGTGAAGTTCTTTTTCTCCGCGGCCGAGAACTGCACCAGCCGGTGCCCCGACAGATAGCAGAACGGGTAGCGAAATAGCTCCGCCGAGTCGAGGGCCACTACTTTTTCCTTTTGCACCACCGGTACTTCGGTGTACTGAATCAGGGAGTGGAGCAGGTTGGTGGGCATCCGCTCGTCCACGCCGTTCCAGTCGCCGGAGCGGTATTGCAGGCGCACAAAGGTGAAGGGAGCGGGCATTTATTGGGGGTGATGAGGTGATGAGGTGAAGGGTGACAGGTTTTTCGGCTGACAACAGCTACAGACGCGGCAGCGGCCGGAAGGTGGCTTCGGCGGCAAAATACGGCTGGTGCGGCGCCGGAATGCTTTGCTGCGGAAAGTTATGCGCCCGGCACGTAGGCCTGGGGCACGCAATTTGCGTTAAAGGCTTCTGCACCAATAATCTGACCTGCGCTATGAAAACATACTCCTTATTGCTCCTGCTCTCACTGCTGGCTGTCGCTACCACGGCCCAGGCCCAAATCGGTATCAAAGCCGGCGTCAACGGGGCCATCCTCGATGGCGAGAACATTGGCCTGGACACGCGCTACAAAACCAGCTACCACGTAGGCGTGTTTGCGCGCATTCCGGTGCTGGGGCCGCTGTCCATTCAGCCCGAGGTGCTGTACTCGCTGCAGGGCTCTGAGTTCCGCTCCACGCTGGCCAACTACGACACCAAACTGCACTACCTCAACGTGCCTATCCTGGCCCACATAAAAGTTGGGCCGGTGTACGTGGAGGGCGGCCCACAATTTGGTCTGCTGCTGGGGGCTCGTGAAGATGGTACGCTGCGCATCAGCGCCGCTGACGGGTACGGCCCCGTAGAACGCGACGCCGCCAACAACTACAAGAAAACCGATTTCAGCCTGGCTGCCGGGGCCGGCCTGGAGCTGGGGCCGTTCATCGTGGGGGCCCGCTACACGGCCGGCCTCAACGACGTAAATGACGTGGCCGACCTGAATGGCGCCAACGACCCGCGCCTGAAAAACCGCGTCATTCAGGTGTCGGTGGGCCTGAAGTTCGGCGGAGATTAAGCCCCGGATGAGGGGGTAGGAGAAGGAGACGAAAAGGCGGTTATTTGCGCATATTTTCATCTTCTTCCCTTTTATGAAATTACCTCTATTATCGGCGGCTTTGCTGCTGGCGGCCACCGGCAGCAGCCTGGGCCAGACCACCGGGACCCAATTTGGCCTGCAGGCCGGCGTCACGCAGTCCGTCCTCGACGGCACCATCAACAACAACGCGCAGTTCAAGACGGGCTACGTGCTGGGTGGCTTCGTGCGGTTCCGGCCCAGTGCCCGCGTGGCGTTTCAGCCCGAGCTCAACCTTGCCCGGCAGGGCTCCCGCAACGAGCAGCAGGTGGGCTACGGCACCATCCTGCGCAATAGCACGCACCTGACGTATCTGAACGTGCCCCTGCTGCTGAAAGTGTACCTCGGCAACGTGGTGAACCTGCAGGCTGGCCCGCAGCTGGGTTTGCTGGTTAGCGGCCGTGAGAAAGGCCAGGTGGGCTACATTTCCAGCAGCAACGGCAGCGGCTACGTGGAAGGCGACGAAGACGTGAAAGCTGACTACAAAAGCGACGTAGCAGTGTGCTTTGGCCTCGGCGCCGACCTCAAAAACGGCCTCTCCGTTGCCGCCCGCCTCAACTACGGCGTCACCGACATCGAAAACAACGACTTCCGAAAAGCTTTCCGCGAAGCGTACGATTTTGGCGGCCTGCACAACCGCACCCTGCAGTTTACGGTTGGCTACGCCTTCGGGTCGAAGTAAGCGCCTGGTACCCGCGCAACTGATAAGGCCCCGCCGGAAGGATCCGGCGGGGCCTTATCAGTTGCGCGGCAGCTGAAATACGGGCCTGCCGTGGCGGCTAGCGGGCGCTGGCGCCCGCCTGCTGGTTGTACTCGCCGATGATGCGCACCATGTCCTGGTACTGGTAGCCGTCGGCTTTGCCTTTGACTTTGGCGGCCAGCGCAGGCTGCGCGCTCAGGTACTGGCTGATCTGCTCCTCGAATTTGCCGCGCTTCACTTCCACCACCTCGCCGCCGCGGCGCAGGTACCAGTGGTTTTTGGTGTACGGAATGCCCACAATAGGTATCAGAACTGCGCCTGGTATCGGGATGGGGAGCGGCACCGATTTGGCTTCGGCGAAATTGAACAGCTCCACCGGGCCATCCACGAGGCGGGCCGCCAACAGGTGCAGGCTTTTACCGTTCAGAGCCAGCGTTTCGGAGTATTGGCCGCGCACCGTCATGGTCCGGATTTTATCGACGCTGATGAAGTGCGGTTTCGGAAATGGCCGCACTTCCGGGTGCGAGTAGTAGTAAGAAATGGTTTTCTCGAACCCATTTACGCTGATGGGAAAATAGGCTTTCACCAGCTTTCCGTCCGGCGTCACAACTTCGCCCGGGGCGTACTCACTTTTGCTGCTGGTTTCGGCAGAGCGTGTAGTGTCGGCGGGGGCGGTAGAGGGGCTCTGCTGGGCGTAGGAGGCGGTGGTGAGCAGCAGCAGGAAGCCGGGTAGCAATGCTTTCATCAGGCGAGGTAAATCGAGTAATACGCTATAAAAAACGGCCTCTCGGTGCTGCTAAGCAACACAAAGAGGCCGAAAATACAAAGTAGCCGTCAGGTCTGACATATCGGCATCACCCTACACCGCGTCCGACAAGCTGGTGAAGGTGAAGTCGCGGATTTTCAGTGGGGGCACCATGTTGCCGCCCAGCCGCTGGGGCTTCCCGATGGCCTCGATGTTGTTGAGCATAATCACCGGGCTTTCGTTGAAGCGCATGTTTTTGATGGGGTGCTTGATCTTGCCGTTCTCGATGTAGAACGTACCGTCGCGCGTCAGGCCCGTAACGAGCAGCGTCTGCGGGTCCACGTCGCGGATGTACCACAGGCGCGTGACGAGGATGCCTTTGGCGGTGCCTTTGATGAGGTCTTCTACGCTTTGGGTGCCGCCTTCCATCACGAAGCCGCTCGGGAAAGCCGTGGCCTGCTTCTTGTTTTTCTCGGCCCAGAAGCGCGAGTAAAACAGGTTTTTTACCACGCCTTTTTCCACCCAGTTCATGCGCTTCACGGGCAGTCCGTCGCCGTCGAACACGCGGCCGGGGGCGGTGGCGTTCAGCGGGTCGGAGTAGATGGTAATGCGCGGGTCGAACATCTTTTCACCCAGCTTATTGCCGCCCCCCTTTTTGCTCAGAAACGAGCGACCCTCATCGGCCTCACGGGCGCCCAGCGCGTAAATCAGGCGGTTCAGCATACCCTCATCCGACACCAGCGCGGCTGGCTCCAGAATCACGGTGTACTTGCCCGGCTCAATGGCCTTGGCATTCACCGAGCCCGAGGCCTTGTCGGCGGCGCGCTTGGTGAGGGCCTTGGCGTCGAACTTGGTCACATCGGTGTAGTCGGCCACGGCGTAGCCCGAGCCGGTGCCGTCGGGCGTGCGCACCGTCACCGAGAAGTCGAGGTTGGTGAGCTGCTGGTAGCCTTCGAGGCCCTTGTTGTTGCGGATAGCCGTGAAGCTGGGGCCGTCTTCGAGGTAGCCGGCAGCCGTGAGCTTACGGCCTTCGCAGAGCGCAATGCTGTCCTGCGCTACCTGGGCGCGGAAGTCGGGCGTGATGCCGGCGGTGCTGGCGGCGTAGGTGGTGGGCGTCAGGTACTGCTGCGCCCCCAGCATGGGCATGTACTCGGGGTCTTCGGGGGCGAGGCGCGCAATTTCCTCGGCCCGCTGCACGCAGCGGCGCAGGGTGGCGTCGTCGAACTGATTGCAGGTGGCCACGCCGCTGCGCTTGCCGAAGCGCGCCTCCACAGCCAGGCTCACGTTGCTCGACGAGCCGGCCGTGCTGACGTTGTTGCGGGCGTAGCGGATGTTGCCGGTGGTGCGCCCATCAAGCTGGGCCGCGCACTCATCGGCGGTGGAAAAGCCAAGCACCTTTTTCAGGATGGCCTGGGCTTCGTCTTGGGAAAGAATTGCCATGTGGGTTGATGTCGTTTGGATGGGATGGTATGCTGCCAACAGAACGTCATTCCGAGCTTGCCGAGGAATCTCGCGTGCTGACGTTGTGATGGTAATTACCACACTAGCGAGATTCCTCGGCAAGCTCGGAATGACGTTCTGTTGGCAGCTCCACTAGATTTTCCGGGCCGTGTTGATGACGTTGACGCCGTTGAAGCGGGTGGTGCTGGAGCCGTGGCTCACGGCCGACACCTGCGAGGGCTGGCCCTTGCCGTCGAAGAAGGTGCCCAGGAAACGGTAGTCGGAGGCGTCGCAGGAGCCGGCGCAGGAGTTCCAGAACTCCTGGGTGTTGGCTTGGTAAGCCACATCTTCGAGCATACCCGTGATTTTGCCTTTCTCGATGGCGTAAAACACCTTGCCGCCGAACTGGAAGTTATAGCGCTGCTGGTCGATGGAGTAGGAACCCTCGCCGGCAATGTAGATGCCCTTGTCCACCTTACTGATCATCTCGTCCACGCTCAGCTTTTCGGTGCCGGGGCGGAGGCTCACGTTGGGCATGCGCTGAAACTGCACGCTGCTCCAGGAGTCGGCGTAGCAGCAGCCGTCGGACTCGGTCTGGCCCACGATGGCCGCTTGGTCGCGGATCTTTTGGTAGTTCACCAGCTTGCCTTCTTTGATCAAATCCCACTCCTTGGTCTTCACGCCTTCGTCATCATAGCCCACGGCGCCGAGGCTGCCCGGCTGCAGCTTGTCGGCTACGATATTGACCTGCTTGGAGCCGTACGGCAGGTTCTTGGCTTTCCACTCCAGCGTGGCGAAGGAGGTGCCGGCGTAGTTGGCCTCGTAGCCCAGCACGCGGTCCAGCTCCAACGGGTGTCCCACACTTTCGTGAATCGTGAGGCCCAGGTGCGAGGGGTCGAGCACGAGGTCGTATTTGCCCGGTGTTACTGATTTGCAGGTGAGCTTTTCCTTGGCCTGCTTGGCGGCCAGGGTGGCATCTTCCAGCATGTCGTAGCGCTGCTTGTAGCCGATGACGCTGGTGCCCTGGGGGCCGGCCATCTTGTCGGCGGCCCGTGGGGTCAGGTACTCGTAGCCCAAACCCATCGGCGAGGCCATAGCGCCGCGTGAGCGGAACTTGCCGGTGGTGCGGTCCACCACCGTCACGTCGAACGTGGGCCAGATGCGGTGGATATCCTGGTCGATGTAAGAGCCGTCGGTGCTGGCGAAATACTTCTGCTCGTTCACCTGAAACAGGGCCGAGTTGACGTAGCTGGCGCCGTTGCTAAGGGCGGCGCCGTTGGCGGCCAGCAGCAGGTCCACTTTCTCTTTCACGGGCACCTCGGCGAAGTTGCGCTCAATGGGCGTCTTCCAGCTCACCTCGCCAAAGCCGCGCTGTGGGGCCAGCTGTACGGGCTGCTTCTGCACTTTCTGGTTGGCTTTGGCAATGGCCACGGCCGTGCGGGCGGCTTCGGCCAGGCCGGCCTCGGTCACGGTGTTGGTGGAGGCAAAACCCCAGGCCCCGTTCACCAGCGCCCGCACACCCGCTCCGAAGCTCTCGGTGCTCACGATGTTCTGCACCTGCTTTTCGCGCGTGAAAACGTACTGGTTGAGGTAGCGCCCGATGCGTACGTCGGTGTAGCTGGCGCCGGCGGCTTTGGCGGCGTTGAGGGCCGCATCGGCCAGCCGCTTTTTCAGGGCCGGGTCGATGACGTCGAGCAGCTGCTCAGGCTCGACGAAGATACCGCCCATGCCCGGCAGGCTGGGGAGCAGCAGACCGCCGGCCGCCAGGCCGGTGAGTCCCACAAAATCACGTCTTTTCAAAGTGCGGAAAGGTTAGGGGGAGAAGGAATACACACGTCAGGCAATAGATGCGGCAACCGGGAGCAGGGTTGTTTGGCGCCGCCGTAATATTTGGAAAAGCTAATAAAAAAACCGCCCGGAAATGTCCGGGCGGTTTGGTGGGTCGGCCTGAAGCGTATAAGGCCGTCATGCTGAGCTTGCCGAAGCATCTCTACCGCTTCGTCTAAACGACTGAGTTAGACAGAGGTAGAGATGCTTCGACTTCGCTCAGCATGACGTTCTGTGAACTGCAGCCTTAAATCTTCCTTGCCGTGTTGATAACGTTGACGCCGTTGAAGCGGGTGGTGGCAGAGCCGTGGCTCACGGCCGAGCTTTGCGAAGGCTGGCCTTTGCCGTCGTTGAAGAAGCCTGCCAGCCGGTAGTCGGAGGCGTCGCAGGAGCCAGCGCAGCTGTTCCAGAACTCCAGCGTGTTGGTTTGGTAAGCCACATCCTCGAGCATGCCCGTGATTTTGCCTTTCTCGATGGCATAAAACACTTGCCCGCCGAACTGTGAGTTGTAGCGCTGCTGGTCGATGCTGAACGAGCCGTTGCCGGCAATGTAGATGCCCTTGTCCACCTTGCTCACCATGTCGTCGACGCTCATCTTGGTGGGGCTGGGGCGCAGACTCACGTTGGGCATGCGCTGGAACTGCACATCGCGCCACGACTGCGAGTAGCAGCAGCCGTCGGACTCGGTCTGGCCGACCATAGCGGCCTGGTCGCGGATTTTCTCGTAGTCCACGAGCGTGCCTTCCTTGATCAGGTCCCACTCTTTGGTTTTCACGCCCTCGTCGTCATAGCCCACGGCGCCCAGCGAGCCGGGCTGCAGCTTATCGGCCACGATGTTGACCTGCTTGGAACCGTACGGCGTGCCTTTGGCTTTCCACTCCAGCGTGGCGAAGCTGGTGCCGGCGTAGTTGGCTTCGTAGCCCAGCACGCGGTCCAGCTCCAGCGGGTGACCTACGCTTTCGTGAATGGTCAGGCCGAGGTGATGCGGGTCGAGCACGAGGTCGTACTTGCCGGGCGTCACGCTCTTGGCGGTCAGCTTCTGCTTTACCTGCTTGGTGGCGCGTACCACGTCTTCCAGGATGTCGTAGGAGTTGCGGTAGCCGAACACGTCGGACCCTTCGGGGCCGGCAATCTTGTCTTCCGCTTTGGGCGTCAGGTACTCGTAGCCCAGGCCCATGGGCGCGCTCAACGACTGCCGCGAGCGGAACTTGCCCGAAGCCCGGTCGATGGCTGTGACGCCGAACGTGGGCCAGATGCGGTGCACGTCCTGGTCGATATAGGAGCCGTCGGTGCTGGCGAAGTACTTCTGCTCGTTCACCTGAAACAGCACCGAATTCACGAACGAAGCGCCGTTGTCGAGGGCCTTGGCGTTGGCGTTCAACAGCAGATCCACCTTGTCTTTGATGGGCACGGCGAAGGCGTTCTGCTGAATCGGGGCCTTCCAGCTCACCTCGCCAAACCCGCGCTGCGGCGCCAGCTGCACGGGCTGCTTCTGCACCTTGGAGTTGGCTTTGGCAATCTGCACGGCTAGCTGCGCGGCCTTGGCCATGCCGGTCTCGGTCACGATGTTCGTGGAGGCAAAGCCCCAGGTGCCGTTGGCAATGACGCGAATACCGGCGCCGTAGCTCTCGGAGCTGACGATGTTCTGCACCTGCTTTTCGCGGGTAAACACGCCTTGGTTCAGATAGCGCCCGATGCGCACGTCGGCATACGTAGCCCCTGCCGATTTCGCGGCATTCAGGGCCGCATCCGACAGCCGCTTCTTAATGGCCGGGTCGTCGGCCGCATCCAGCAAACGGAGCGGATCTACGGTCAGGCCTTCGCCGAAACCGGGAATGGAAGGCAGCAGCAAACCGCCAGTAGCCAGGCCCGTAAGGCCTACAAAATCACGTCTTTTCATGGGAGGAAGGATACTGTCATTCCGACGAAGGAGGAATCTGAGTTATACTTGGGAGTACGATTTTACCCAGATTCCTCCTCCGTCGGAAGAACAAGATTCGAAAGCAAAAATCGATGCGCTACCACCACTATTTCGTTTACATCGTCACTAATCCCAAGCGTACCGTTCTTTACATCGGCGTCACCAACGACCTGGCCAGAAGACTGGAGCAGCACATCGAAAACGAAGGCCGGCAACACACTTTCGCCGGTCGCTACTTCTGCAATCTGCTGATGTATTGGGAAGCCTTCGGCGACATCAAACAGGCAATTGCGCGGGAGAAAGAAATCAAGGGGTGGCGACGCGAAAAAAAGGATGCGCTGATAGCTGCACATAACCCGGAGTGGCGGGATCTGCACTCCGATATCATCGGGTAATTGTCATTCCGACGAAGGAGGAATCTGAGTAAAAACGTTCAACAGTTTCACCCAGATTCCTCGCTCCGCTCGGAATGACAGTGCTTACACCGCGTCCGACAGGCTCGTGAACGTGAAGTCGCGGATTTTCAGCGGGGGCACGAGGTTGCCACCCACGCGGACGGGCTTGCCGATGGCTTCCAGGTTGTTGAGCATGATGATCGGCGACTCGTTGAAGCGGAAGTTCTTCACCGGGTGCTTGATGCGGCCGTTTTCGATGTAGAACGTTCCGTCGCGGGTGAGGCCGGTGTAGAGCAGTGTCTGTGGATCGACGGGGCGGATGTACCACAGGCGCGTCACGAGGATGCCTTTGGCGGTGCCTTTGATCATGTCCTGCACGCTTTGGGTGCCGCCTTCCATCACCCAGCCATCGGGGCGGGGCAGGTCGGGAATGCCGGCTTTCTGGGCCCAGAACCGCGACGAGTACAGGTTTTTCACTACGCCCTTTTCAATCCAGGTGGTTTTCTTCTGGGCGCGGCCATCGCCGGAGAAACCGAGGCTGGCAATTTCGGGGTTGCTCGGGTCGGAGTAGATGGTTACCCGCTCATCAAAGAGCTTTTCGCCCTTCTTGTTACCGCCACCTTTTTTGCTCAGAAACGAGCGGCCTTCGTCGGCGCTGCGGGCGTCCATGGCGCTCATCAGGGCCTGCAGCAGCGAGGCGTCGGTGTTGGCGACGAGAGCAGCCGGCTCCAGAATCACGGTGTATTTGCCGGGCTCCAGGGCCTTGGCATTGCGCGACATGGCGGCCTTGTCGGCGGCTACGCGGGTGAGGGCGGCGGCATCGAACTTGCCAGAGTCGTTGTAGTCGGCGGTGGCGTAGCCCGAGCCGGTGCCGTCGGGCGTGCGCACCGTGATGCTGAACTCCAGGTTAGTGAGCTGCTGGTAGGCTTCCAGGCCCTTGCTGTTGCGCTTGGCAATGAAGGTGGCGCCGTCGTTGAGGAAGGCCGCCGACGAAAGCTTCTTCTCGTCGCAGATTTTCATGCTGGCTCCCACCTGCTGGGCGCGGTAGTCGGGCGTAATGCCGGCCGTGCTGGCCGCGTATGACTTGGGCGCGCCCACGTACTGCTGGGCACCCAGCAAAGGCATGTACTCGGGGCTTTCGGGGGCGAGGCGCGCAATTTCTTCGGCCCGCTGCACGCAACGGCGCAGGGTGGCATCGTCGAACTCGTTGCAGGTGGCCACGCCGCTGCGCTTGCCGAAGCGCGCTTCCACGGCCAAGCTCACGTTATCCACGGCGCCGCTGGTGCTGATGGAATTGCGGGCCGAACGAACGTTGCCGCCGGTTTCGCCGGTGAGCGTGGCTTCACACTCGTCGGCGGTAGCAAAGCCCAGTACCTTTTTCAGGATAGCCTGCGCCTCGTCTTTGGAAAGAATTGCCATATGGTTGATGTGCTGATGTTGGATGAGTGGATGGGCCAGCAGACCGTCATGCAGAGCGCAGCGAAGCATCTCGCCAGCGTAGTAATTCTACCACACTAGCGAGATTCCTCGCGCTGCTCGGAATGACGTTCTGCTGAGAGTCGCATTATACTTTCCGGGCCGTATTGATGACGTTGACGCCGTTGAAGCGGGTGGTGCTGGAGCCGTGGCTCACGGCCGACACCTGTGAGGGCTGGCCCTTGCCGTCGAAGAACGAGCCGAACAGCCGGTAGTCCGACTGGTCGCAGATGGCGTTACAGCTATTCCAGAACTCCTGGGTGTTGGCCTGGTAGGCCACGTCCTCAATCATGCCGGCTATTTTGCCTTTCTCGATGGCGTAGAACACGGTGCCGCCGAACTGGAAGTTGTAGCGCTGCTGGTCGATGCTGAACGAGCCGCGGCCGGCAATGTAGATGCCTTTTTCCACCCCGCGTACCATGTCGTCCACGCTCATTTGCGAGGTGCCCGGCTTGAGGCTGATGTTGGCCATGCGCTGGAACTGCACATCCTGCCACGACTGCGCGTAGCAGCACCCGTCGGAGTGGTCCTGGCCGACGATGGCGGCCTGGTCGCGGATCTTTTGGTAGTCCACGAGCTTGCCTTCCTTGATGATGTCCCACTGGCCGGTTTTCACGCCCTCGTCGTCGTAGCCCACGGCGCCCAGCGAGCCGGGCTGCGTCTTGTCGGCCACGATATTGACCAGCTTGGAGCCGTACGGGGCGTTCTTAGCTTTCCACTCCAGCGTGGCGAAGCTGGTGCCGGCGTAGTTGGCTTCGTAGCCCAGCACGCGGTCCAGCTCGGTGGCGTGCCCGATGCTTTCGTGAATCGTGAGGCCCAGGTGGTTGGGGTCAAGCACGAGGTCGTACTTGCCGGGTGTCACGCTTTTGGCCGTGAGCTTTTCCTTGGCCTGCTTGGCGGCCAGGGCGGCATCTTCCAGGATGTCGTAGGAGTTGCGGTAGCCTACCAGGCCGGTGCCGGCGGGGCCGTTGATGCGGTCAGCGGCCTTGGGCGTGAGGTACTCGTAGCCGAGGCCCATAGGCGCGCTCAGGGCCTCGCGGGTGCGAAACTTGCCGGTGCTGCGGTCGATGGCCGTGGCGCTGAACGTGGGCCAGATGCGGTGGATGTCCTGGTCGATGTAGGAGCCGTCGGTGCTGGCGAAATACTTCTGCTCGTTGATCTGGAACAGCGACGAATTCACGAACGACGCGCCGTTGTCGAGGGCCTTGGCGTTGGCTGCCAGCAGCAATTCCACCTTCTCCTTTACGGGCACCTCGAAAGAGTTCTTCTCGATGGGCGTCTTCCAGCTTACCTCGCCATAGCCGTTTTGCGGCGCCAGCTTCACCTGGTCTTTCTGCACCTTGGCATTGGCTTTGGCAATCTGCACGGCCAGCTGTGCGGCCTTGGCCATACCGGCCTCGGTTACGGTGTTGGTGGAAGCAAAGCCCCAGGTGCCGTTGGCAATAACCCGGATACCGGCCCCGTAGCTTTCCCCGCTGGCAATGTTCTGCACCTGCTTTTCGCGGGTGAAGATGCTCTGGTTGAGGTAGCGCCCGATGCGCACGTCGGCGTAGGTGGCGCCGGCCGATTTGGCCGCGTTCAGGGCCGCATCCGCCAGCCGCTTCTTGATGGCCGGGTCTACGGTTTCCAGCAGCCGCAGCGGATCAACGGGCGTGGCGCTCAAGCCCGGAATGGCAGGCAGAAACAGGGCGCCGGTTGCCAGGCCGGTGAGGCCCACAAATTCGCGTCTTTTCAAAAGAGTAGAGGTTTGGTGATGGAGAGTGGGAAGGGCAGGATGAGCAGAACCTAGGATTATCTGCGACTTAAGGACGTTGATGATAGGTGGAGGCTGCACAGGCCCAAAACCATCACTGGAGTTGTTGCGCTGCGGCGGCTGCCTGCCGGCATTCAGGCCTGACAATATTCAAAAAAAGAGGCTTCCTATCGGTAAGGAAGCCTCTTTTTCAATCAAACCAAAGACTCATTAGTAGCCGTCGTTTTGTACCATCAGACCGTTGGTCTGAATCTCTGCCGCCGGAATTGGCCATACGTAGCGTGGGTCGGAGGTGGGGATTGCCGGAACCGAGCTTTTGGCCGGAATAGGCAGGTAGAGCCGCATAATGTCGATGTTCCGGATGCCTTCCCCAACAAACTCAATCCGACGCTCCAGCAGAATAGCATTAATCAGTTCCTGCTGAGAAATGGTTGCCGGGTAGAGGCTGCCGTTGGAGCGGCCGCGTACTGCGTTCAACAAGGCCAGGGAGCGAGGAATATTCGCGGCACCTGTGCGCGCCAGGCCTTCAGCTAAATTGAGCAGTACCTCGGAGTAGCGAATCACCGGCGACTTATCGAGGTACGGAGTGCCGCTGGCGTACTTACGCAGGTAAGAGGCGCCGCCCGAAACAAACACGAAGCTCGTTCTGCGGGCATCAGTGGCTGCCCACGCGGCGTTGCCCAAGATGCCACTGGTATTCAGGAAAAATTCGCCGTTGCCAACGGGCGTTGGCGTGAAATATCCAGCCAATTGGTTCTGAACACCAGGGGCGTTCTGCGCCGTGAATGGAAAGCTGAAGATGCTTTCCGACGTCTCTTGCGGAGAGGCGAATACGGTAGCAATAGAAGCATTCAACGCATGAGGTACACCAGTGGTGGCCGTGAAGGGTGCCGACGCCGAAACGATTTTGTTGGCTTCCGTCACTACATCAGCGTAACGCTGCATGCTCAGCAATACTCTCGTTTTGAGGGCAATGGCGGTGTTGCGGTGTGCCCGCGTCACGTTGGGGGCCGCTGCGGCGTTGCCGGTGTAGGTGAGAGGCAGGTTAGCTTCGGCAAACTGCAGATCAGCCAGAATCTGCGTGTACACTTCAGCTACAGTGCTACGGGCCAGTTCATTGCCCGCCAGGGTGGTTTCGGCCTGCAGGCGGAGCGGTAGGCCCAGCTTAGTGCCCCCGCCGTCGGCGTATGGGCGGGCGTAAAGTTGCAGCAACGAGTAGTAGCTCAGGGCGCGTAAGAGCCGCGCTTCGGCTTTGTACTGTTCGGCAGTGGTGGCGAAGGTGGCCGGGAAGACTGGCGCCACGAACTTGGCCGTATTGGCCTCCAGACCGGCCAGAAACACATTGGCTTGGTTGATGGCCTGATACGCCGCCGACCACAAATTCACTACATCATTCTGCGACGTGGGCGTCAGGGCGTGGGCCCATACGCCGAAGGCCGTTACGCTGTTGGTGGTCCGGTTGATGAAGTCATCGGCCCGAACGTCACCGTACACGATGTAGCGTCCGCCATAAAAGGCTCCGGTCTTGACGAAGCCGTACAGGTTATTTACCTGCAGTTCAATGCGTGCGGGTGTGTCGAATACAACCTGGTCGGAGATGAGCGTCTGGGGAATAGGGTCCAGATCAGCATCATTGCAGGCAGTTGTTCCAAGTCCTAGTAGGGCTGTGCAAAAAGCAGCCGCCAACTTATTTCTGAGTGTGATATTCATCGAGGAGTACGATTTTAGAAACCAATGTTAAGACCCACGGTGTAGGTGCGCGCCTGCCCGATGGAATTGCGGTCAACGCCGGCTCCTGAGTTGCTGCCTCCATTGGTTGAAATCTCCGGGTCGATACCCGAGTAATTGGTCAGCAACGCCGCATTCTGAACCTGTGCGTAGAACCGGGCGCTGCTCATGCTGAAGCGCGATATCAGGTCTTTGTTCAGGGTGTAGCCGAGCGCTACGTTGCGTAAGCGGACAAAGTCACCCTTTTCCACGTTCGACGACATGACCAAGGCCGACCCGTTGGAGACGTTGTCGTTGAATACCACCCGGGGCCATGATCCACCCGTGTTTTCCGGCGTCCAGCGGTCCATGATATCCGCTTCATTGTTCCAGAAGCGCTGGTCATGCAGACCCGCCTTGGTACCGTTGTAGATGTAGTTACCGCCCGAATACTGAATGAAAACGCCCAGATCGAAATTTTTGAAGCGGAAGCTGTTGTCCAGGCCACCATACCATTTCGGTATCGTCGGGCCGTAGTACTCGCCGTCAGCCTGCTGGTTTGGTGCCGGAGCAGCCAAACCATCGTCTACGAAAGTCCAGCCAGTGCCGGCCCCCTGGTGGTTGTACTGCACCTCCCGCACGGCAGTAACTTGGCCATCGGCCCCGCGGATTTTCTTGAGGAATTTGCGCTGGCCATTGGCCGAGTTGATACCCGTGGTGGGAACTGCCAGAATGCGCCCAATAGAACCACCTACTTCCGTGAAGTTCACTGTTTCAAGGCCGGAGGTAGCCGTGCCGATGCGCTGGCCTTGCGTTACCAGGGTGAGCACCTCGTTTTTCTGAGTGGTGAGGTTGCCGCTCACGGTCCAGGAAAAATTGGTGCCCTGGATGGCGTTATAGCGCAGGTTAAGTTCAATACCAGTATTGCGCATCGAGCCAATGTTTGCCGCAATGGAGTTGATATTGGTGAGGTCACCCGGACCGGTTGAGCCAGCTGGAATACCGCGGGAAGGAGCAGTTGGCGCATCCAGAATCAGCCCGTCCACTAAGTTGCGGTAGTAAGAGAAGTCGCCTGTTATCTTGTCTTCCAGCAAACCGAAGGTCAGGCCTACATCGGTTTTCTTACTGGTTTCCCACGTCAGGTTGCGGTTGCCGGGGCGCGAGAAATACAAGGTAGGCGCTGCCGCATACAAGCCGGAGCCATACGTGGCCAACGAGACAAAATCGGAAATGCCGTTGGCATTGCCCACTTCCCCGTAGCTACCCGTAAATTTCAGGAAGCTAACCGTGTTGGCGAAAGGCGCATCCTTCCAGAATTCCTCTTCCGAAATGATGTAGCCGGCGGAGGCACCGTAGAAGTTACCCCACTTCTTGGCCCAGGCGGAGTACCCGTCGCGGCGTACGTTCAGCGAAACCAGGTACTTCTTAGCGAAATCGTACGTGAAGCGGCCGAAGTAAGAGTTCAGGAAGTTCTCCCCCTGGAAATTGCCTGATGCGGTAATGTTGGTGTAGTTGCCCTGGAACGTGTTGAAGAAGATGTCGGCCACCTGGGTCCGGTTAGCTCCCCAGCGCTGAATGTCCGTCTTCTGCTGTTCAGTGCCCACCAGCAAGCCGAAATTATGGTTCTCGCCCAGAGTTCGGTCGTATTGTACCGTGTTCTGCCAATTCCAGCGCTTGTTGGTGCGGTAGAAGTTGGAGGCCGAGCCGCCGGTAGAGAAACCGTCGCCCGCCAGTGAGGTGCTGAACGATTTGTCCTCGAAAGCCAGGTTGTTTATGCCGTAGTTGGTGCGCAGGTTCAGGCCCGGCAGCACTTCCCAGTTGGCGTACACACTGCCCTGGATTTCGTTGCCTTCGGACGTGAAGTAGTTGTTCTCCAGGTCTACAATTGGGTTGTAGTAGCCCGGAATCAGCGGGGAGTAGGTCAGCGGGCTGGTGCTGGCTGGCAGCGGGTTCAGGTTGGCTCCGGCACCCACGTTGGCCGTGTTCGGCGTCAGGTTGGGCGTACCATCAGGGTTGCGGGCCGGAATGTTGGGCGGCAGCACGAGGGGCGCGCGTCCCAGGCCCGCTACGCTGAAGGCGGCATCACCCACCGAACCGGAGTTTGGCGAGGAATTGCGGCTGTTGGAGTAGCTGACGCGGGTACCAACTGTGAAGTTTTTGTAGACGCGGTGGTCGATGTTCAGACGCGCCGACATGCGCTTGAATTCGTTTTTCTCCAGCATGCCTTGCTGGCCGGTATAGCCCACGGAAGAGTAGAACGTGGTTTTTTCGGTGCCGCCGGAGAAGCCTACGTTGTTGGAGTGCGAGATGCCGGTGCGATACACTTCGTCGTACCAGCGGGTATCTATTGTGTTTCCACTGGCATCCAGAGAGGGCCGGAAAGCGCCTTCCAGGTTGTTGGCAACGCCCCCTACCGCCCGGCGGTTTTCGTTCAGGTTGCGGACGGCCTCATTCTTGATTTCAATGTACTGCTCGGCATTTAATAGGTCGTAAAGCCGTACGGGCCGCGATACGCCCACCCACGAATCCAGCGTGACCTTGCTCTGGCCGCGCCGGCCTTTCTTGGTAGTGATCTGAATAACGCCACCCGCGGCACGGGAGCCGTAAATGGCGCTGGCCGCAGCATCTTTCAGGATTTCAACACTCTCAATATCATTAGGATTGAGATTGCTAAGCGGGTTGTTGGCCACGTTGGCTACTGCCGACTGGTTGCCACTGTAGGCCGGAATACCGTCGATGACATACAGCGGATCTGAACTCAGGTTGATAGAGTTCACGCCGCGGATACGCACTACCGGCGGGTTGTTCAGTACCCCGTTTGGGGTAGTGATGTTCAGGCCGGGCGCTTGGCCTTGCAGGGCTTGTTCGAAGCTTTGCACTGGCTTTTGCGCCAGTACTGCACCTTTGACCGAAGAAATAGAGCCCGTTAATTCGCGTCGGTTTTGGCCACTTCCGTAGCCTACTACCACTACTTCATCGAGACCTGTGGAAGCCGTGCTTAGCGTCAGGTCAACGGCGGTGCGGGTGCCAATGGCTACTTCGCGCGCCTCATAACCAATAGACGAGAATACCAGCGTGCCGCTCGTAGCAGGCACCGACAAGCTGTAGTTGCCGTTAGCATCAGTAGCGGTGCCCTGCAAACTGCCCTTGACCACAACCGTAACGCCTGGCAGGCCCGTGCCATCGGCGCCGGTTACCTGGCCCGTAACAGTCCGAGCCTGAGCCAGTGCGTCGTGGCTGGTTAGAGCAATTATGGCAAGAGGTAGAGAAAGTAAGTGTTTTCTCATGCGAAAAAGGTAAGGAATGAAAAATGGCAAATAAAATGCCTTTGAAGAGAAATATCAATGGTTTTAGCAAGTATAAGTCATGAAATTGATAATACAAACGGCAGTTGACAATAAAACCGAATGATTGTTATTTTAGAATACTGATAGAGAAAACTAACTAACTCACCTCCGGAGTATCGGAAACAGGTTGGGTTAAAGTGAATATATATTGCGCAAGCAGATAACAGTTTAATATTACTTGTGATAAAATAGTTAAAAATTAAGTTGATAAAATTATAATATAATGTCTGAAAAGTAGCTCGTAGCCGATAATAGCATTATGCTGGGGCTGTGGCTTAGGCAGTGTGGTATAAAGCAGAAGGTGTAAACTAATATATTGCCACCTAGATAGTGCAGGTTAGATCATAATGATTTGCACCCAGATGAGGGCTCCAAGAGCTCCAGAAGATCTGCTGCAATACCTTCCCACGGCTGGGCCAAGTCCAGCGTGACGACGCGCACCGGGTGGCCGCCGAGCGTATAGCGTACATCCAGGGTTTGGGCGGCGGCCGGATAGAGTAGAATACCTTCCAGCTGCTGGCCAGGCTGCGCGGGCTGGTTCTGCAAGTAGGCGTAGAGTTGGTAGAGGTGGGGCGAAATCAGCTTCTGCTGGTCGTAGCGCGGGCGTAGGGCGGCGGCGTAGTATTTGGTGTCGAGAATGATTTTGCGTTCCGGGCTTTCCAGCGACGTGTCCGTAATCATGGCCGGCAGCAGGGCCAGCGCTTCGGCAGTTTCGGCCTCGGCCTGCCATGCAATAGTCTCCGACGACACCCGGAACTGCCGCTGCTCCAGGCGGTAGAAGTTGCGCACAAATTGCTCGAACAGTTGCGCCATCAGCCGCTCGTCGCGGCGGAAGTCGCGGAAGCGGGGACGGCCGGTGGCCTCGGGCGTGGGCAGGGCGCTGATATGAATCAGCTCACACACATTCAGTAGGAAGGCGGGCAGCCCGATGTGCCGCAGCCGGCGCACAGCCCGCAGGCTGGCAACCGAAAGCGGCAGCGGCTCTAAGGCTGCCGGAAACCGGCGCAGCGTCAGGCGCAGCTCGTGGCGGAGGGAAGCAGGCAGGGCCTGGGTGCGGGCCAGCTGCTGCAAGGTGCCCAGCAGCAGCTGGCTGAATGGGGTGGCGGTGTTCAGCTCGTCATAGGTACACACGGCGCGGCCCCGGGGCAGCAGGTTGCGCGCCAGGGTAGGAGCCAGCAGCAAACGCCCGCGCAGCTCGGTCAACTCTTCGGTGCGCTCGGAGTAGCTCACCGGCAGCCCCTGGCGCAGCAGCCGGCGCGCCCCCGTCAGGAGCACGTGCGCCAGCAGCTCCAGCGGCCTATGAAACGGCGTGGCCTCCACCGCCCGCATTTCGGCCGGTTCCGGCAGCCGGTTCCAGGCGTAGCAGAGTAGGTAGTAGAGGTTCTGAATCGGAATCATCCTGCTTCTTGTCAGGCCAGGAGCTTCTTTTTCTGGGCGGCAGCTTTAGCAGGTTGGTCCAGCCAGTAGTCGTCAAGTAGCGGCGCTATTTCCTGCTCCAGAATCAGCGTGAGCCAGGCGTCGGCGGTGGCTGGGTCGGTAGGAGGCAGGCAGAAGTAGCTGTGGCCGAGGCAAAATTCCGGGCCCAAGTCGGGGTCGTCGGTGATGGTCTGGTTGAGGGCCGTGAGGCGCTGGGTGAGGCGCTGCACCACGGCGGCCGGCACTCCCTGCGCCGCCAGAAACGTCTGCAGCGGCGCCCCGAACTCCGGCTCCAGCTCCACGAAGGCAAACCGCCGCCGCAGCGCGTAATCCAGCGGCGCGAGGCTGCGGTCGGCCAAGTTCATGGTGCCGATAAGAAAGACGTTTTCGGGCACGAAAAAGCGGGGCGAATCCGCCGGGCTGTAGGGTAGGCGCACGGCGTGGGCCGGGCCGCGCTTGTCGGCCTCCAGCAGCAGCAGCAGCTCGCCGAAAATGCGGCTCAGGTTGCCGCGGTTCAGCTCGTCAATCAGCAGGAAGTAAGGCCGCTCCGGGTCCTGGGCGGCGCGGCGGCAGAAATCGGGCAGTACGCCGTCCTGCAGCCGAAACACGCCTTGCGCATCGGGCCGGAAACCCTGCACGAAGTCCTCGTAGCTGTAGCTGGGATGAAACTGCACCAACTCCACGCGGGCGGCATCGGTGGCGCCTAGCTCCAGCCAAGCCAGGCGGCGCGCCAGAAAGGTTTTGCCGGTGCCAGGCGGACCCTGCAGAATCAGGTTGCGGCGGCGGCGCAGGCCGGCCAGCGCTGCCTCCAGCCGGTCTTCGGAAATAAACAGTTCCTGCAGGGCCTGCTCGCGGCCGTACGGCTCGGCAGGCAGCGTGTAGGTGGTTGTGGGCTCGTGGGCCAGCGTTGCCGGCTCGGCGGTGGCTACAGGCTTCGGCGGTTTCGGAGCGGCTTCGGGGCCTACGTACAGCGCCTGCATTTCCTGCTGGGCGGCCACGTCGCCATCTAATGGCGAGTTGGATAGGGTGGGGCGTTTGGTGGCAATGGTGAAATCGAGGCGCTCCAGCACGCGGTTGGTGGGCGCGCCGGCTGCCAGCGGCCACGCGGCCTCGGGCTGCCCCAGTGCCAGCCGAAACGCCAGCTGCGCCACGGCCCGTGGAGCGTAGCGTCGGCCCCGGTACACCAGGTCGTAGACGGTGCTCAAGGGCATGCGCGGGCCTTCGCGGTCAAGCTGGCGCAGGGCGCGCAGCACCTGCTCGCGGGTGAGCTGCGTGGGGTCGGGGTGGGGAGTGGGCATGCGGGTCTAAAGTACGGGCAAAACAGCGGCGGGCCGAATTAAATGCGGTTGGCCGGGCGGTTGGGCACACAAACGCCCGGCCTCCTGTATGGAAGCCGGGCGTCCGGGAATGCGGGGCAGTTTACTTCTGCTGCGTGGTTTTCTTCTTGCCGTCGGGCTTGTCCTTCACCGTCTCCTCGTTCTTCTTTTCGTCGCGCTTGGTTTCTGGATCGGTATGCTTGGGGGTGGTGGCAGTCTGGGCCATGGTGGTATAGCTTAAAGTGAGTGAATGCGCTGGTATACGCGGGTCGCCTCATCGGGGCTACCAAAAGCCGGGATTTTATGGCCCCACACGCCGCAGTTTCGGGCTTCTGTCTACCTTGAGGCCTCGTTGTATTCCTTTATCTTGATTTGCTCATTATGATCGTAATTACCCGTTTCCTCTGCGTGCTGACCGCCTTGTTGCTCACGGCTGCCACCGCTACCGCGCAACAGCTGCGCCCTGAAACCGATTCGTTGGGCCAAGTGCTGCAGCGCGCCCGGCAGCTGCGCAAGCCGGTGTTCCTGTTTTTTTCGGCGGCGCCCGCGCCCGCGCCCGGCAAGCTCACGAAACAGCAGATAACCCAGCGCTACAACTCCGGCCTCGATGATGCGGCCGTGGTGCAAGTGCTGCAGCAGGAGTTTCTGGTGGTGAAGGCAAACATGAGCGAGCCCGTGGGCCAGCGCCTGGCCCGCCGCTACGCCGTCAGTACCTTTCCTACTTACCTCTACCTGCACCCCGACGGCACGGTGCTGCACCGCAGCTACAGCAACACTCCGGACGCCGCCCGCTACCTGCGCGACATCGACACATTTCGGCAGAAGCTGGCCAGCCCTGACAACCTGAGTGCGCTGGAGCAGCGTTACGCGCAAGGAGAACGGGCCCCGGAATTTCTGCGCCAGTACATAGAGGCGCGGCGGAGTGTGGGCGCGCCCATCAGCCCGGAGCTGCTGGACCAATACGTGCGCGAGCTGCCCATCAAGGCGTTTGAGCGGTTGGAGCAGGTGATGTTCGTGTATGAATGCGGACCGCTGGTGGACAGCCGCGCCTACCGCCTGGCCCGTCTGAACCAGCGCCTCGTCGACAGCATGTATGCCACGCTGTCGTTGCCCCGGCGGGTGGCACTCAACAAAGCCATCATCTCCAATACCATGCTGGCGGCCATCAAGGCCAAAGACGACAAGCTGGCTGTGCAGGGCGCCAACTTTGCGCAGGGCAGCTGGCAGGCGTCGCGCAACTACCAGATGGCGGCGCAGGCTTACAGCGGCAACATGCTGCACTACTACAGCGCCGTGAAAGACACCACGCGCTATTTGCCCATGCTTACCAACTTCTACGAGCGGTTTTACATGAACACGCCCGCCGACACGGTGCGCAAGTGGCAGCAGCGCCAGCAGGCCGTGCGCAACCCGTTCCAGAACGATCTGCCGTACCCCAACCTGGCCCGGCCCGACTCAGGCGTGAAGGTGCACATGATGCCTCCCACTGTGCAGTTCGATCCGGTAGCCGCCGACCTCAACAATGGCGCGTGGGCTTTGTACAAGTCGGGAACCCGGCGCAACAGCTACCTGATGCAGGCGCTGCGCTGGAGCCAGCGTTCCGTAGCACTGGACCCCAGAGCCGCCTACTATGATACCATGGCGCATCTGCTCTACGCGCTGCGCTTTCCGGCCGAAGCAGTAGCCACGCAGCAGCGGGCTGTAGCGCAAGCCAGGCAGGCCAAAGAGCCAGTTGATGGGTTTGAGCAGACATTGCGCAAAATGAAGGCTGGCACGCTGGACTGATTCTATAAGCCGGCGGAGTAAGTGAATATACGGTTCGTAAAATATTAATTGTATAGTACCTTGCTTTGCATACTACCGATTGATATGTTTGCAGCAGTAATCCCTGCTGCATAGCAAACCTAGCGGAAGCTGCAGCCTCCGCGCCAATGCGGTGCCCTTGCTTTCCCTTCCCATCCTTCCCCAATCATGAAAAACCTGCTTACTGCTGCCGGCTGCGTGCTGGCTACCACTGCGGCCCTGGCCCAACAGGCTCCACCCACGCCGCCCGCCAACCCGGCCCTGCAGATCTACCGCGCCTCCGCCACCAAGGTCAACGACCTGGTGCACACCAAGCTCGATGTGCGCTTCGACTACGCCAAGCGCTACCTCTACGGCAAAGAGTGGGTGACGCTCAAGCCCCACGCCTACGCCACCGACTCGCTGCGGCTCGATGCCAAAGGCATGGACATCAAGCAGGTGGCGCTGGTGAACGGCCAGCAGCTGACGCCGCTGAAATTTGACTACACCGACCAGAACAACCTGCGCATCTACCTGGGCAAGGCCATGGCGCCCGGCACCAGCTACACCGTCTACATCGAGTACACGGCCAAGCCCGACGAGTTGAAGGTGCAGGGCAGCGCGGCTATTTCCGATGCCAAAGGCCTGTATTTCATCAACCCCGACAGCGCTGTAGCCGGCAAGCCCGTGCAGATCTGGACTCAGGGCGAGACGGAAGCTTCATCGGCGTGGTTTCCGACCATCGACCGGCCCAACCAGAAAACCACCTCGGAAATCAGCCTGACGGTGCCCAGCAAGTACGTGACGCTCTCCAACGGCGCGCTGGTGAGCCAGACGCCCGCCGGCGCGGGCCTGCGCACCGACACCTGGAAGATGGATCTGCCCCACGCGCCCTACCTGTTTATGATGGCCGTCGGCGACTTCAAAATCTACAAGGAAACCTGGCGCGGCAAAGAGGTGAGCTACTACCTGGAGCCCAAGTACGCGCCCTTCGCCAAGCAGATTTTCGGCAACACGCCCGACATGCTGGAGTTCTTCTCCAACCGCCTCGGCGTGGAATATCCGTGGAATAAATACGCCCAGGTGGTGGTGCGCGACTACGTGAGCGGGGCCATGGAAAACACCTCGGCCACGCTGCACGGCGAGTTTGTGCAGATGACTGACAAGCAGCTGCTGGACCGCGAGTACGGCAATGAATCGGTTATTGCCCACGAGCTGTTCCACCAATGGTTCGGCGACTACGTGACGGCCGAAAGCTGGAGCAACCTCACGGTGAACGAAAGCATGGCCGACTTCTCCGAAGGCCTCTACGCCGAGCATAAATACGGCGCCGACGCCGGCGACTCGCATAACCACCGCAACCTGCGCAACTATCTGCGCAGCGCCCCCGATGCCCAGAAAAACCTCGTCCGCTTCCACTACGCCGACAAAGAAGAGATGTTTGACCTGGTGAGCTACCAGAAGGGCGGTGCCATTCTGGACATGCTGCGCACCTACCTCGGCGACGACGTGTTTTTCGCCGGCCTGCAGAAATACCTGCAGGACAATAAGTTCGGCAACGGCGAGGCCCACCAGCAGCGCCTGGCCATGGAGGCCGTGTCGGGCCAGGATCTGAACTGGTTCTACAACCAGTGGTACTTCGGCACCGGCCACCCCATCGTGACTATCGACTACGCTTGGGATGCTGCCCAGAAGGTGCAGTCCGTGACCGTGAAGCAGACCCAGCCCGGCACGCCGTTTCAGCTGCCCTTCGCCATTGATTATTACGTGAACGGCCAGCCCCAGCGCCAGCGCGTGATGATGACCCAGGCCACCCAGACCTTCACGATGCCGCTTTCGGCCAAGCCGAACCTGGTGGACGTGGACGCCGAGAAAACGCTGGTGTGGCAGCAAACCGACAACAAGCCCGTGGCCGAGTTTGCCTACCAGTATGCCCATGCCCCGCTCTACGTGGCGCGCCGTGAGGCCCTACTGGCCGCCGCCGCCAAGCAGGACACCGACGCTGCCGCCCGCAAGCTGCTACTGGCCGGCCTCAACGACCCGTTCAACAACTTGCGCATGGTGGCCGCCGAGCGCCTGAAGCTCGATAACAAGGCCATTGCCAAGGAAGCCGCGCCGGCGCTGCGCAAGCGGGTAGCCACCGAAAAAGACCCGCACGCCCTGGCTACGGAACTCACGGCGCTGGCCAAGATCAAGGATAAGAAGGACGAGAAGCTGTTCACCCGGCAGCTCAGCGCGCCGTCGTACACGGTGCAGTCTGCGGCGCTGCAGGCGCTGGGTGAGGTGCAGCCCGCACTGGCCCTGACCAAAGCGCAGGCGTTGGAAAACAGCGAAGAGGCGGGCATCAGCCAGGCCGTAGCCAGCGTGTACAGCCAGCACGGCGGCGACGCCCAGTGGGCCTACGTCCGCAACCGGTTCGATGCCGCCGAAGGTCAGGGCAAGTTCGGGTACTTTGAGGGCATGGGCGCTATGCTAACGCGCCTCAACGACCCCAAGGCCTTCGCCGAAGACGTGGAGCGCCTGCGCGACTTGGCCATCAAGTACAAGCGCTACGGCGCCGATGAGCCCGTAATTGCCGCTTTGCAGGCTGGTGCCAAAGCCCAGGCCGGCAAGCCCGCCGCCGCCGCCAACCAGGCCGCCGCCGAAAAGGCCATTACCGACATTCAGGCTGCCAAGTAAAGCAGCCGGTACGAAAACGAAAAGGCCGCCCTGCGCAAGCAGAGCGGCCTTTTTGCATTTACTGTAATGAACTGGATTGAGCTCACTCACCCGCTTCCACCGTGCGCCGGATACCCAACTTTTTCATGCGGGCTTCAAGGGTTTTGGGGTTGATGTCGAGCAGGACGGCGGCGCCGTTGGGGCCGCTGACCCGGCCGCCGGTGCGGTGCAGCGCCGCTAGGATATGGTCGCGCTCCTGCTCGCGCAGGGTTTTGAGTGGGCCGCCGGCTTCGGATGCGGCGGGCGCGGCCTGGGTGGCCGCTGCAAAGCCCTGAAACTCCAGAAACGGCCCCTGGCTGACTATCACGGCCTGTTCCAGCACGTGCTCCAGTTCGCGCACGTTGCCGGGCCAACCGTACTGCTGCAGAGCGCGCAGGTCCCGCTCACGCAGGCCGCGCACGGGCTTACCCATCTGCTTGGTGAACCGCTCCAAAAAATGCCTCATCAGGGGCTCAATGTCTTCGGTTCGCTCGCGCAAAGCCGGCAGCCGGATCGGAAACACGTTGAGGCGGTAGTAGAGGTCGGCGCGGAAATGCCCGGCGGCCACTTCCTCTTCCAGCACGCGGTTAGTAGCTGCAATGACGCGCACATCAGCCCGGATGACGCGCCGCCCGCCGATGCGCTCAAACTCCTTTTCCTGCAGCACCCGCAGCAGCTTAGCTTGCAAATCAAGCGGTAGCTCGCCCACTTCATCCAGGAAAATGGTGCCGCCATCGGCCAGCTCAAACTTACCGATGCGCCGGTCGTGGGCTCCCGTAAACGCACCTTTCTCGTGCCCAAATAGCTCGCTTTCGATGAGCTGGGCCGGCAGTGCGGCGCAGTTGAGTTTGATGAGGGCGCGCTCCTTGCGCGGCGACAGGTTGTGCAGGGCCCGCGCTACCAGCTCCTTGCCGGTGCCGGTTTCACCCTGAATAAGCACCGTAGTATCGGTAGGCGCCACCTGTCGGATGCGGGTCTGCACCAGCTGCATCACCGGGCTGGTCCCGATGAAGTCCTCAAACTTGGCCGTGGTGTTGATTTCGTCGAGCAGGTAGGTTTTTTCGCGTTCCAGCTGGGCGCGCAGGGCCTCAATCTGCTCAAAGGCAAACAGGTTGCGCATGGCCAGCGTGATTTGCGGCGCTAGGCCCGCCACCAGGTCCAGGTCGGCGGTGGTGAAGGCATCGGGGCGGCGGCTGGCCAGCACCAGTACGGCGGCCTGGGTGTCGTCGGTCCAGAGCGGCACGCCCAGCATGGCGCGGGTGCCGTTTTTCTCCATCGTGTACTGCAGCATGCGGTAGCGGCGGGCGGCCAGCTCGTAGTCGGGGCCGGTAAGCAGCAGCGGCTGCGAGAAGATGCCGAAGGTTTCGCGCTGCATCTGCTCGCGGTCGGCTACCCCGTCCCAGCGGCTTTCGGCCAGTGGCGCAAACGTGCCGTCGGGCTGCTTGGCAAACTCCGCGAAGCCCTCCGTGGCCGTTTCCCGCCGCTGAATGCGCAGCCCGAAGTAGTCGAGCGGCACGATGCGGTTGATTTCCTCCGCCACCGTCTGAAACAACGCCTGCCGGTCTTTGCTGCTCAGCAGCACGTTGGTCACCGACAGCTGCACTGATTTTTCCCGCTCGCGCCAGGCTATTTCCTCGAAGGCCAGGGCATTGTTCACGGCCACTGCCACCAGGCTCCCGATTTTTTCCAGCAGCGCCAGGTCGGCAGGCAGTAGGGCCGGGGGGCGCCGCGCCGCCATGCACAGCAGCCCGATCAGCTGGCCGCCGGTGCGCAGCGGCACGACCGTCAGGTAGTGCACCTTGCGCTGCCCCAGCAGTACAAACGGCATAAAATCCGGGTAGTCCGCCGTCAGCTCCCGGATGTCGATCTGCTGCACCCGTGGGTCGCGCACGAACAGCTCAGTCGGGGAGTTTTCCACCGGCATCATGCCGGCTGCATTTTGCGGCATCGGGTAGGGTACCTCGCCCAGGTAGTCACGCATGAACAGCCGCTTGTAGCGCTGGGCGCTGTCGAGCGTGATGATGGCAATCATGTCGAACGGAAAAATCAGCCGCAGCTTCTCCGTTACCAACTGAAAGAGCTTGTCTTTGCTGCGCGTGGTAGCAATGGCCTCGTTGAGGTACAGCAGCAGCGACTCTTCTGATTGGGGCATGGGATTTTGCTGAAATAGCAGGAATTATTTTCAGGTAATCCTGATATAGCAGGAAAACGCACTGCCGGGGAAATAGTTTTTACTGTCGGATGAAAAAAATAATAGGCATTTAAAGCGCTCGGAAGGAGTATTGTGATAGATTAAAACTGTTTTAATGATTTGGCACTGGATTGGGTAAGGGCTGCGTACCATCAAGCTGTAACCCGATGCTTTCCCGACCTCAATTTGCTGCTTCACTCCTGACGCTAGGCCTGCTCACTGCCGCTGGCACCGCGCAGGCCCAGGTACTGTCCGATTCGCTGACCTTGGATGGCACCATCCGGTCGGTGCTGGAGGCCAACCCGGCCATCACCACGCTGGAAGAAGAAGTGAATGCCGCTACCAGCCGCGTGACGCAAAGCCGCGGCGGCTTCCTGCCCCAGATTACGGGCACCGCCACCTACACCCGCATCGATCCGGTGGTGCAGGTGCAGCTCAGCCCCGACGCGCCGGCATTTCAGCTGGCGCCCAACAACAACTACGACGCCCACATCACGCTGCAATACGGCCTGCTGGATTTCGGCAAGAAGGACGCCACCTACAACTTGGCCGAAAGTCGCCGCCTGACCGCCGTTGACCAGATCAACGTCACCCGCCGCGACCTGGCGTATTCTGCTGCGCAGTCCTACTATAACATTCTGTTTGTGCGCGAAAGCATCAAGGTGCAGAACGCCCAGATTGCCTCGCTGCAGCAGCACAAGCGCGAAATGGAGAAGCGGGTGGAAGGCGGCGTGAGCACGCGCTTCGACGTGACGACCACCGATGTGCGCATCACCCAGGCCCAGAACACCAAAATCGACCTCGAAAACCAGCTCCGCAACCAGCAGGTACAGCTGGCCCGCCTGCTGCACAAGCCCGAGTACGCCGACGTGCCGGTACGCGGCACCTTCGCCTACCAGCCCACGGCCATCGACCTGAACCAGGCGCTGACGCAGGCCAACGAAAACCGCCCGGAAGTGAAGCTGGCCCGCGACGCTGAGCAGACCGCCAACCTCAACCTCAAGCTGATTGAGCGCGCCAACACGCCCACGCTGGGAGTAGGGGCGCAGTTGGGCGGCAAAAACGGCTACCTGCCCAACCTGGAGAAGTTCCGGCCCAACTCGGTGGGCGTGGTGCAGTTCTCGATGCCGATATATGATGGGGGCAAAAACAAAAACCAGCGGGTAGAGGCCCTGGCCAACATTCGCGGCTCCCAGGCCCGCATCCAGGACACGCAGGAGCAGATCCGCGCCGACGTGCGGCAGGCGGTAAATAACCTGCAGTCGAGCACGGCCCGCTACGACAACGCCCAGCTGCAGATCAGCCAGGCCACCGACGCCCTGACCCGCGCCAAGGCCCGCTACCGCTACGACGTAGGCACCAACCTCGACGTGCTGGACGCCGAAACCTCGCTGGCGCAGGCCCGCCTGGCGCGGCTGCAGGCCATCTACAACTACACGCTGGGCCAATACCAGCTCAAGCGCGCCACCGGCGAGCAAATCTGGGCCGGTACGGCACCTGCCAAGTAGACGAGTAACTGAGTAATGGAGTAACTGAGTAGAGGCTTTTTGCTGAATCAGAACGGCCTGCTCATCTATTCAATACTCTGCTAATCAATTGCTCAGTTACTCCATTACTCAGCTACTCTCTGATGACCATTGCCACCGTTCTTTGCCCGGTTGACTTTTCGGAAGCTACGGCTCCGCTGGTAGCCTATGCGGCGGCCCTGGCCGCCGGCACCCACGCCGAGCTGCGCCTGCTGCACGTGCTGGAACCGCAACCCGTGCTGGAAAACCTGCCCGATGTGGCGCTGGCCCAGCAGTTGGCCCATTATCATGCGCTGGCCACGGCCGCCGGGGCGCGCGTCAGCACCGCCGTGGTGCACGCCCCCGATGTGGCCCAGGCCATTGTGGCCGAAGCCCGCCAGCATCCCGCCGACCTCATTGTTATCGGGGCGCACGGCCGCACCGGCCTGAACCGGTTTCTGATGGGCAGCACCGCCGAAACGGTGGTGCGTACTGCCGTCTGTGTTACGCTGCTGGTGAAGTCGCCGGCCGCCACTCCTTACCGGGCCTCGGCTTAGTTGTTAGGTGTCAGGTTGTGGGTTGTCGTTTTGAACCCTGACAACTGACAACCAGCAACTGACAACTTTGCCGGCAACCAACCACTGACAACTTCAAAAAACCTCCTTTCTATTCCAAATGGCAACTCCCGTTCAACAAGATCCGGCCGTAGCTACTCCCCGCCCCGCTGCTCCCGCTTATGAGCCCGCCGTGGACGAACAGCCGACCGGCCGCTCCAAGCGTCCCATCATCCTCATTATTGTGGCCCTGGTGCTGCTGGTTGGCGGCTATTTTGGCTGGCAGCAATATCAGTTCGGCCTCAGCCACGAAGAAACCGACGACGCGCAGGTGGAAGGTGACGTGTACCCGATTCTGCCGCGCATCGGTGGTCCGGTGGTAGAGGTGAAGGTGCAGGACAACCAGGCCGTGAAAAAAGGCGACGTGCTCGTGACCCTCGACCCCGCCGACTACCAGCAGCGCGTGAATGCCGCCGAGGCCGCCCTGGCCGCCGCCCGCGCCAACGTAGTGGCCGCGCAGGCTGGCGTAGGCACGGCCCAGGCCAACGTAGGTAGCGCCCAGTCGGCCATCGGCGTCAGCGACGCCAGCCGCTCTCGCCTCGAAAAAGACCTGAAGCGGAGTGCCTTCCTGCGCAAAGAAGACATCATCCCGCAGAGTGAGTACGACGCCGTGCAGGCCAACCTGAAATCGACCAGCGCCCAGCGTTCCACGGCCCAGCAGCAGGTGCGCGTAGCCCAGCAGCAGGTAGCGGCCGCCCGCCAGCAGATTGCCGTGGCCGAAGCCGTGGTGAAGCAGCGCCAGGCCGACCTTGATAATGCCAAGCTGCAGTTGAGCTACACCACCATCACGGCCCCCGGCAACGGGGTGGTCAGCAAAAAGGGCGTGCAGCCCGGCCAAGTAGTAAGCCCCGGCCAGCAGATGATGGGCCTGGTATCCTCCGAGCAGACCTGGATCATCGCCAACTTCAAGGAAACCCAGCTGGGAGATATGAAAGTAGGCCAGCCCGTGAACGTGGAAGTAGACGCCTACCCCAATCAGGAGTTTCAGGGCCACATCGAGTCGCTGTCGGCCGCTACCGGCGCCCGCTTCGCCCTGCTGCCCCCCGATAACGCCTCCGGCAACTTCGTGAAAGTAACCCAGCGCGTGCCCGTCAAAATCGTGCTCGACAAACCAGACCCCGAACACCCCCTCCGCGCCGGCATGAGCGTGGTAGCCACGGTGAAGGTAAAATAGTGCCTGACGTTTGGGTGGTATAAAATCAGCCCGACCGAAGCACTAAGCACCAACAACTAAGCACTATTAGATGGAAACCGGATTAACGAAATGGATCATCGTGGCGACGGTGGTGCTGTGTACGCTGCTGGAGCTTATCGATACCAGCATCGTGAACGTGGCCCTGACGCAGATGATGGGCAACCTCTCGGCCACCCAGCAGGAAGTGAGCTGGGTGGTGGCCTCCTACGGCATTGCCAACGTCATCGTCATCCCGATGACGGGCTTTCTGGCTGAGCAGTTCGGCCGCCGCAACTACTACCTCTTCTCCGTGATTCTGTTCACGCTGGCCTCTATGGCTTGCGGGCAGAGCACCAACATCTGGGAGCTGGTGGCGTTCCGCTTCATCCAGGGCATTGGCGGCGGTGCCCTCATGGCCACCTCGCAGGCTATTCTCATTGATACGTTTCCGCCCAAGCAGCTGGCCCTCGGGCAGGCGCTGTTCGGCATGGGCGTCATCATTGGTCCCACCATCGGCCCCACGCTCGGTGGCTACATCGTCGATAACTACTCCTGGCCCTGGATTTTCTACGTCAACGTGCCCGTGGGTATTGTGGCCGCCTTCTGCACCGTGCTCTTCATTCGTGACCCGGAGCGCATCAAAAATGCCATTCCCCGGCCCCTGCGCGACATCGACTGGGCCGGCATCTTCCTGCTTATCCTGGGTGTAGGCTCCTTGCAGCTGGTGTTGGAGCAGGGCGAACGGGAAGAGTGGTTTGAAAGCGCCTACATTCTGGCCTTCACGGCCGCCTCTATTATAGGAGTGGTCGGCTTCATCTGGCGCGAGCTAACCGCCGAACAGCCTATCGTGGATCTGCGCGTGCTCACCAAAAGCCGTAATCTGGCTGTAGGCGCGTTCCTGTCGTTCATTCTCGGGTTCGGCCTGTTCGCCTCCGTCTTCGTGTTCCCGATCTTCTGCCAGCGCATCCTCGGGTTCACCGCCGCCCAAACCGGCCTTCTGCTGTTGCCCGGCGCCCTGCTGTCGGGCTTCATGATGCCCATTGTAGGCAAGATGATCCAGAAAGGAGTGCCCCAGAAGTTTATGCTGCCCATCGGCTTTGGCGTCTTCTTCATCTTCTCCTATTGGATGAGCCGGCGCATTACGCCCTTGGCCGGCGAGAGTGACTTCTTCTGGCCCCTGATGCTGCGCGGCTTCGGTCTGGCCTTGCTGTTCCTGCCCATCACTACCATGTCGCTATCGGGCATCAGCGGCAAAGATGCCGGCCAGGCCGCCGGCCTCACCGGCATGATCCGGCAGTTGGGCGGCTCGTTTGGCGTCGCTTTGGTCGGTACTTATATAGAGCGCACCTCCTTCCACAACCGCGTAGCCCTGCTGCCCAACATCTCCCTCTACGACCCCGAAACCCAGCAGCGGGTACAAGGCCTCACCGCCAGCTTCGTGGCCAAAGGCGCCTCCCTGATGCAGGCCCAGCAGCAGGCCTACGCCGCCCTGGAAGGCATGCTGATGAAACAGACCGCCATCATCACCTACGGCCAGACCTTCCTGCTGATCGGGCTGTTCTTCCTGGCCTGCCTGCCGCTGGTGCTCATCGTCAAGCGCGCCCGCCCCGGCGAAAAGGTCGACTTGAACGCAGCCCACTGAGCCCACGACATACCATTAGTATAGAGTAGCGTGTTTGGGCCGGCGGTATCGCCTGACTCTATCCGCCCAGTCACAGACCTGCTCAGCACAGTTTGCGGCAATGTGCGGTAATGTTTGCTAACAGGTAAGAGTCGTTACTGAGGCTGTGCCAGACAGCCGGTCAAGTTTTTAAGTACGAAGCCTCATAGCCATTCCTAAGCC